>NZ_JBYOJR010000021.1:0-122690 GCF_057798915.1 Cupriavidus sp. 22TCCZM01-5 | reverse complement strand
TGTCTTCACGGATGGCGCACGCATCGGACCGCGCGATGTCTTTACCGATGGTGCCCGCATCGAAGCACGCGATGTGTACACCGATAGTGCCCGAAATGCGGCGCTGGACGATCGCATCGACGGCGTTCGAACCCTTGCTGGCATGGACCGCACGGGCCCGTCGACGCCTCCCGCACGCTCCGCCGATCCATACACCGATGGAGCCCTTGCTTGATAACGGGCCTCGATCCCACTCCATATTTGAATGACAGCAATCTTTGCAGGGCTGCGGGTGACTCGCGACAACTACCGCGTGTCAACCGCGACTGCTGACGCCATTCGATGGTCCCGCTGGAATCAGGGGGCCTGCACCTGAACCGGAATGCCAGGCTTTCCCGAGATCTGTGGGGCTACCACAAGGTAGCGGCGCTTGTCGTCCGCGGCGCTTGTGCCCGGTGCAACAACCTGCCGGATCGGCCCGATGGTATTGACGATGGCCGCCCCAGCCGGATTCGTCGTGAACACTGCGAGCGGCTCGAGTGGCCCACCGCCGTCAGCTTTGTTCGCTAGTGCCAATACATAAGATTGCCTCGGCTGAAGGCCGGTCACTGCAGCCTGCAGCACCTGCACCAACCCCTGGTCGAATAACGTAATGCTGGTCGAGGCGACTGCCTTCCCGTCCGACTGCCCCGTGTTCGGCGCCAATAGCGTGAGGTGGCTTGCCTGCCCGGCAATGCCAAGCGGCTCCAGGTTCTGCGTGCCATTGCCTTCCGTCACCGCGTTTGGCACATAGGCGATCGCCTGCGGAGCCTGGCCTACCCGAACCGTCGCGATCACCTTGTTGCTCAGTGTGTCGATGGCAGCGATAGCATCGGCATTTTCCAGACCCACATACATGCGGCTGCCGTCGCCCGAAGGCCAGATGCCGTGAGGCAGGCTGCCCACCGGAATGGTAGCCACCTGCGAAAAATCATCGGTACGAAGGACCTTTACCTGATTCAACCCGCCCACGGTCACGTAGGCAAAACTGCCCTTGGCATTACGTACGAAGTTCACGTGGTTTGTGAGGGGACCGGTTTCGATGCTCTTGATGCGGGCGAATGGAGGATGTGCGTCAAAGATCTGAACCCTTCCAATGTCCTTGAGTGTGAACCAGACCTGCCTGCCGTCCGGCGTGGCGGCTATATTCGGACAAAACGGACTGTCCTGCTTCACCGCACCCACGATCTTGTGCTCGACCAACGAGATCACCTCGGTTTCCGGATTGAATGAAGAGCACACGTAGCCGTACTTGCCATCGGGCGAGAAGATCTGCATGCCAGGTCCGGCAGGCACGATAATACGGGTCTTCTCTTCGAAGGTTTTGGCATCGAGAACCGCGACATAGTTTTCTCCGCGCACGGTAACCCAGACCTCGCTGCCGTCCGGCGTGTAGAACGCCTCATGCGGCGACCTGCCGACGTAGGTAGTGTGCTTGACCGTATTGGTTTGCGTATCGATGAACGTCACCGAATTTGAACCGATGGAGACAATGGCTAGGGTCCGATGGTCTGGTGAGAAGCCCATGCCGTGTACCAGCACCTGTCCACGGTATAGCGGACTGAAATTTCCCGGCGAAGGCTCCCCGAGCCGGATCAGGCCAAGCAGACGATGATCGACCGGGTCCACCACGGAAACCGTGTTCGAAAATTGCTCGGCAGCGTAGAGGCGGTCGCGGTGGCTGACAGGGATATCCGGTTCGGACTGCGATACAGGGGCTTGCCCCGCCAATAATGGTGGCGCCGCTGCCAGAGCACTGACCGTCAGAACAAGGACAAAGAGCGATTCGAATTTCATCTTGACTCCTGCAACTGCTCTGGTTGGTGGCCATGCAAGGGCAAAACTCGCTCACCGCCTTCACGGTGCGCGTCCTCCACAGGCACTGGTATGCCGGGCGGCCCGCCGGTGTCGGTGGGGGCCTCAACCGGGGGCGGTAGCGGCAGCCCTACCGCCAGACGCATGGCAAGGATCTCCTGCTGCTGCTCAACGATGATCTCCTGCGCCAAACGACGTAGCTGCTCATTGTGGCCAAAGCGCAGATAGGCCTGCGCCATATCGATCGCACCCTGGTGGTGTGGCGCCATCATGGCAACAAAGTCCCGATCGATATTGCCGCTCGGCGTGATTTCCATGCGCCTCATCATAGCGGTCATGGCCGAGCCGTTTTCGGCCAGGAACGCGCGCTCCCCCTCGTCGTCCGCTTTGCTGCCGGCCGCGCGAGCCGGCATTGCATGGATAGCAAGCATCAACCACCCCATCGCCACAAGGCATGACGCGATTCTGGTAACGGACGTAGGCATTTCGGCAACACCTTGCAAGAGCCGCCACTCGGACGGCATCGATCCTTTAAGAGAATAGGCAAACTGCGCCGCGAGGCCAGCGGGAATAAAACCGAAGCCAGCGTGTTTACGAATCAAGCCCCCTTGACTAACTACCGCACGCTGCGATGCAACTTGACAACGCCCCCGACACCGAAAGGCTCTCGGAAGTCGATATTCAGGCGTATGCAGATGGTCTCCTGCCCCCCGGCAAGGCCGCAAGCCTCGACAGGTATCTTGAAGGCTACCCCAGCGAAGCTGGCAGAATTGCCTTCTATATGCGCCTCAACGAGCACATAAAACGAGCGTATCCTCATCAAGACGTTGCGCAAGAGGCCGATTCTCGCGCGGCCAGCATGCAGCCCGTGAGCTACACCCACAGGGTTGCCAGCATGCTTGTATCTGGCCTGGTGCTGCTGGCGGCAGTGGGCGGATGGCTGGCTGGCGCAAGCGCGTCGAACGAAGAGCTCGACAGTGCGGCGGTACTTGCGCTGGTCGAGGCAACGAGCGCACCTGGTTATCCAAAAGCGATCGGCATGGCCGGAGGCAGGCCCTCGCCCGACCTGAATTCGGTCGGATTCACTCTAATGAGTCGAAAGCCGGTGCGCTTCGGGCCGGTGTCTGAAGTGCTCCAATCGGTCTATGAAGACCGGAATCAGCGGCGTGTCGTCCTGCTGCAGGCCAGCACGCTGCCTTTTGATCCGGCAACTCCACATTGGTCCGCACGCCGGGTTGGCAATGTTCGTTTGCTGTCCTGGAAGGCCGGTACCACGCACTACGTGCTCGCCGGTAACGCCAACACCCCGCGCTTGATGCAGGCAGCCGATCTTATGACTTCGCGCTGACACCGAGCGCATCGACAAGGACTACAGTGAGATGGGATCGCATCAGCAATGACAGTTCCTGACTGGAGCGGGCCATGAAAATCCAGGACGAGTTGGTCGAGCATGTGCCGCGACTGCGCAGGTATGCCAGGGCATTGATCCACAATCACGATCTGGCCGACGACCTTGTGCAGGACACGCTGGAACGCGCGTTGGGCCGAACCGAGCAATTCCGTCCAGGTTCCGACTTGCGCGCCTGGCTGTTTTCCATCATGCATAATCTTTTTATCAACCAGATTCGCCGGGCCTCCGAGCGCGTGGTGCACGTATCGGTCGACGATGATTCCATAGATGAAAGCGAATACGCAGCGCCCCCGGAGCAAATGCGCTCGCTGGAAATGCGCGATCTCGACTACGCGTTGCAGCGCCTGCCCGTGGAACAGCGTGAAGTCGTCCTCCTTGTGGGTCTGGAGGAAATGAGCTATGCCGATGTAGCGATTGCGCTGGATGTCCCGATTGGCACCGTGATGTCCCGCCTGTCCCGTGGCCGGGAACGGTTGCGGGCATTGATGGCGGGTTCGCAATCCAGCGCAAGACTCAGGGTGGTGCCATGAGCGAGCAACAGTTTTCCATTTCCGAAGACGATCTTCATGCCTATGCCGACGGGGCTCTGTCGGAAGAGCGCCGCGCCCAAGTTGAGCGCGCCCTGGCGCAGGACCCAGCCCTCGCGGCAAGGGTCAGCGATTATTTCTCGCTGAACAGTCTGCTCCATGAGCGCTATGACAGGGTCCTGGCCGAGCCGGTGCCGAAACGCCTTCAGCCATCTCTTGCATGGCATCCCGGCCGGCGCGAAGCGGCCAACTGGCCTCGCTTTGCCAGCATCGCTGCAACACTGGTGTTGGGCATTGCACTCGGTGTCGGGACCCAGATGGTGCCACGCCTGACAGGTCAGCTCGCCAGCAATGGACCGATCAGCAGCCTGCCAGGCCAGGATGGACTGGCACGCAATGCCGCGGTTGCACACGTCGTCTACATGCCCGACGTCGTTCGTCCCGCCGACATCGGCGCGGATCGGGAGCAGGACTTCGTCCAGTGGCTGGCAAGCCGGCTTGGCACCAATGTGCACCCCCCGGTGCTGACGCGGGTAGGCTTTGAGCTGGTTGGCGGCCGCCTGCTGCCCGACTCCGGCGGCGGCGTTGCGCAGTTCATGTACCGCGACGCCAAGGGCGAACGGATCACCCTCTACATATCCCACCGAAGTACGAGCGCGAACACCACCGCGTTCAAGCTGTACCAAGACGGACCTGTCAATGTCTTCTACTGGCTGGACGGTGACTTTGGCTATGCCGTAAGTGGCGGCATCGATCGCAAGGTGCTGCTCGACATCTCGCACGATGTCTATGCCCAACTGACACCTGGAAAGAAGGAATAGTCGAGCGTAGATCGTACTAAACGTCTAAACGTGTCACCGCTACGATAGTAAATTTGTCAACTCGCGACCCGGTGCAAGGGCAAACACCGGCTCGGCCTTGCACCGCAAAGGCTGGAAGGCGGCGAAATGAATCTGTCACCAGCGAAGTTGGGGCCGGCTGGCCCATCAGGGCGGCGATATCAAGATCCGGCTAACGGCAAGCCGACGGGCAGGCGGTCGGGGATCCCTTACCGGCCAGTAGCGGCCTTATGCCGACTACAAGACGAACGGCAACTCTTGTTCTGCGGATTCAACCGGTCGATTCACCGGCTGAACGATTCGATCAATCCGTTGCGTCGACCGATTGAATCCGCATTCAGGTTTCTGCCGTTCCATAACCTAGCGCTCGGCAGACCGCGACTTTTCTGGCTGCTGCCAGCCTCATGATCACCAAGCCATCGCTTGCGCCTGCCTGCAAAAGATTTTTGTATTCGTCTGTATCACGAGGCGCCGTCAATACGTGTAGCGACAGAACTGGCCTGTTCGCGCTACACGCGCGATACAACGGTTTCCTTTAATACGCTCCACAGTCCCATAGCAACGATGCGATTCCGGCCAGCGCCATAACCCGGTGAACCGCCGCGGCGTTTTTGGGGGGCGCAATGCGGCTACCCACTGCGACGGGGCCTGCGCCTGATGCCAAACAGCAGATGAATAGAGACCACCGTGAAGAAGATCGTCCGCGCCCGTGTAGAAGTGACAAGCACCCCCAGACACAACAAGTGCGCTAGCGTCGCTGCGCAAAGGACGCGTGAATCCAAAAATGCTTGACATTCCCATAGTTGGAATGTCTACGCTTCAAGTACGCTCAGGTCGCCACCACTTCATAAACAGTGAAAAGCTCGATCACCACGCTTCGCTGCCTCATCGCCTGGGCATGGCTCGCAGCATTGCTGCTGACCAGTTCGGCGTTTGCCGCCTATGTCTGTCCATCCGACATGATGAGCGGCAATGTAGGCGGCATGCAGCAAATTGTCTGCGTAGACGGCGATCAACCTGCACTTTGCGCAAACTATCTTCGCGGTAGCCCGACAAGCGCGCCACAGCCGCATCCACCTGCTAGCGGCGAGCCGCCCGGACGAATCTCCGAGCCGTTCTGGCTTACTGCTGCCGTGGCTGAAAAGGATCTGCTGCCTCCGCTGCGAACCGCTCCATCCGGCTCCCCTGTGCCAATCTACCTGGCGACGGCCCGACTGAGGCCTTGATGTTCTCATGCCTGACCGCCTGACGGCGGGTATCCAAGGTTGCCCACCGGGCAGGACGAAGCCGGCTCTTCTTGTGCTTCGCTCCACAATCTCGGCACTTATGAACATCAGACCACTCAATTGGGGAACATCATGAACCTCGCCAGAATCGCCACCGCTTTTGTATTCGCCGGACTCGCCACATCGGCCTTTGCCGGTCCGGATTGGGATGTCATCCAACGCGCTCGCATGGCTGCTCATCAAGCCAATGTGACGACCACCGAAAATCAGGCCATGAAGGAACAATGCAAGCAGATGATGCATCCGATGTCCTCGTCCGATGCGCATCTGAAATGGATGAGCAAGACCATCGACACGCACGGCACCACCAATATCGATTCAGACGCGGCCTCCAACCGCATATGGGGCAACGCGCTTGCATCGGTCCTCGGCGAACGGACTCCGTACCTGGACGGCGGTAGCATTGAGCAGCGCAACGTCTTCACCGACGGCGCCTTGAGCGTAGCCGGTATGGACCGGACGGGCGTATCGGCCCCGCCGGCACGCGCCCGCGATCCGTACACTGATGGCGCACGCGACAGTGATGTGTCATCGCTGGCGTAGCCACTCCCGCTTCTCATGGCGTACGGGAACCGGCAGCCGATCGTGCTGCCGGTTTGACTGAAGGTTCGCCATTGCAATCCCGCAAAATCGATTACGCTTTACGCTAAATTGAGATACCCATAGATCGTGCGCCACATGGCCCAACGGCATTCGTGGATTGCCGGACTCCTTCTGCTTGTGTTCCTGTCAGTTCAACTGGCAGAGGCCGCCTACGCCTGCACGATGGGCGTGAACAAGCCAGCGGAACAACCGTCGATGGAAGCCATGGTGTCTGGCGCCGACATGACCGAACAGGATGCCACGCAGAACGATGGCCGGAAAGCGCTTTGCATGGGCCATTGCCAAGGCGATACCAAGCACGCCGATCACGCTGCGCTGCAGATTCCGGCTTTCATCCCGGTCCTCGCCAGCATCATCGTCGAGCCTCCAGTGCTTGACGCTACGCCGGTCATCGCCCTGCGCGCGCAGACCCAGCCGCGTGCGCCACCACCGCCGCACGCCATTCTTCACTGCTGTTTCCGCACCTAGCCTCCGAAACTACGCCACATCCTTGTCGCTCCCGATTCCCCGGGAGTGGTGGTCGTCGTTTCCGGAGGTTTTATGTCATTCCCGCGTTCCCTGAGGCTGGCGCTGCTTTGCGCGTCCGCCCTCGGCATGTCGGTGTCGCTTGCCGCGCCACCGCACACCGCTCCCGCCCTATCCATTGAAGAGGCCGCCGCGCTCGCCACGGCGCATGCGCACGATGCCGAGAACTCGCAAGGCGCCATCGAATCCGCCGTGCAACAGGCTGTCGCTGCTGGCCAGTTGCCTGATCCTGTGCTCAAGGTTGGACTGAACGATGTTCCCATCAACGGCTCGGACAAGTTCTCGCTGAGTCGTGACTCCATGACCACGCGCTCGATCAGCGTGATGCAGGAATTCACGCGCTCGGACAAGCGCCGCGCACGTACCGCGCGGTTCGAGGCCGAGGCCGCTTCCGCAGACGCGCGGCGCATGGTCGGTGTGACCAATGTCCAGCGCAGCACCGTCGCTGCGTGGATCGACCGCTGGTACGCCGAGCAGGCGGCAGCACTGCTCGGCCACCACTCTCATCCGTTGAACCTGGCGCTGGAAGCTGCCAATGCGGCCTATCGCAGCGGCCGCGGCACGCGCACCGACGTGCTGTCCGCGCAACTGGAAGTGCAAAAACTGCGCGACCGCGAAGGCGAGAATCAGGCAGCGCTTGATACCGCCACCGTCAGTTTGTCGCGCTGGATAGGCGCAGACGCCACACGTCCCCTCGGCGAGCGCCCTACGCTGGTCGTACCGGATCACGTCGAGCAACTCATCCGCGCACACTACGATGGTGTGCCGGAAATTGCCGCCGCCCAGCGCGACGTCACGCTTGCGGAGAGCGAGGTGCGCGTCGCGAACGAAGCGCGCAAGCCCGATATCACCGTCGAATTGATGTACAGCCAGCGCGGCTCGGCCTACTCCAACCTGGCATCGATCAACGTGAGCTTCCCGCTGCCGTGGGATCGCGCCAACCGCCAGGATCGTGAAGTTTCCGCGCGGCTCGCGCAGGCCACCGAGGCGCGCGCCAAGGCAGAGATCATCCAGCGCAATACTGATGCAGTAGTCAGTGCCCGACTCGCAGAGTTGCGTCGCGACCTTGAACGCCTCAAGCGCTATGACGATGCCACGCTGCCGCTTGCCAATGCGCAGGCGGAAGCCGCGCTGACGGCCTATCGCGCCAACACCGGTTCGCTGCTGGCTGTAGCAGAAGCCAATCACCGCGCCATCGATACCGCGCTGGAACGCCTGGCCCTGGAGCAACGCACGACAAAGCTATGGGCCGAGCTGACATTCCTGACGCCCCTGCCCACCGCACAAACCGACCCCGCCAACAAGGATTTCAAATGAGCCCACGACTGAGAATTGCAGCGGCGTGCCTGGTTTTGATCGGTGCGGCCGGATATGCCGGCTATCGCTTCGGCGTTTCGCAGGGAACGTCCGTTGTGCCCGATAAACCGGAGACGGGCACAACAGCGAAAGCCGGCGATACCGATCTCCAAACTGGCAAGAAGGTTCTCTACTGGCACGACCCGATGGTGCCGGGCCAGCGCTTCGACAAGCCGGGCAAATCGCCCTTCATGGACATGCAACTGGTACCGGTCTATGCCGATGGCGACGGTACAGGTAATAGCGGCATCACCATCGACAGCCGTGTCACGCAGAATCTCGGTATCCGCACGGCAGAGGTAAGGTCCGCGCGTATCGCTTCCGTGCTCGAGGCACCCGGCAATGTGGCGATCGACGAGCGCAGCGTCCAGGTCATCCAGGCGCGCGCCACCGGCTTCGTACAGCATGTGGGTGTGCGGGCCACATTCGATCCCGTTCGAAAGGGCCAGACATTGGTCAGCCTCTACGCCCCCGACTGGGTGGCGGCACAAGAGGAATACCTGGCCGTGGCGCGACTGCCCCAAGCGGCGCAAGGCAACCTGGCGGATGCAGCAAAGGCACGCATGCTGCAAGCCGGCATGACACCAGGCCAGGCCGATGCAGTCGCCCGTTCGGGCAAGTTGCAGACGGGCCAGGGCATCGCCAGCCCACTGGACGGCGTGGTCACCGAAATCGCCGTCCGCGAAGGCATGACGGTCACGCCGGGCATGACGCTGTTCCGGCTGGCCGATCTGGGCCAGGTCTGGGTGATCGCCGAAGTACCTGAGACCCAGGCGCGCGCCATCACGCCTGGACAGACCGTGACGATGTCTGCCACCGCCGCGCCGGAACCTGTGTCCGGCAAGGTCGACGCAATCCTGCCCGACGTCAATCCCGCCACACGCACCATCAAGGTCCGTATCGTATTGCCCAATAGGCAGCACCGGCTGGTACCGGGCATGTTTGCCAGCGTGCGCTTCGACAGTGGCGATCATCAGGAGTCGCTGCAGATCCCGTCTGAAGCGGTCATACGCTCTGGGCAGCGCAGCGTCGTCATGGTCGATGCGGGCCCCAAGGGCTATGTGGCCACCAAAATCCGCACCGGTCGCGAGTCCGACGGCATGATCGAAGTCCTTGCCGGTCTGCGCGCCGGACAGAAGGTCGTGGCATCCGGCCAGTTCCTGATCGATTCGGAAGCGAGCCTGCGCGGCACGTCGGATCGGCTGGCGTCCCTCACCAGCCCTTCCACATCCACCGCGGCTGCGCCGGAGCATGAGGGTACCGGTCGCATCGAGGCCGTCAATGCTGACGGGCTGACGATCTCGCATGGCCCGATTCCCTCAGCACAGTGGGGCTCAATGACAATGGATTTCACCGCACGCGACGCCGCAATGCTCAAGGGGTTGAAGCCCGGCGATCGCATCCGGTTTCGTTTCAGCCAGAACCAAGACGGCGCAGCTACGCTATCGTCGGTCCAGCCGGCTGGTGCCGAAGGAGCCAAGCCATGATCGCGCGCATCATCCTCGCGTCGATACGTAACCGTTTCCTGGTCCTGCTGGCCGTGGTGATGTTGACCGCGTGGGGTCTGTGGGCGGTCCGAAGCACGCCACTCGATGCATTGCCGGACCTGTCGGACACACAGGTCATCATCCGCACGCCGTTCCCGGGTCAGGCACCGCAGCTTGTCGAGAACCAGGTCACCTATCCGCTCACCACCACCATGCTGTCGGTGCCAGGCGCCAAGACTGTGCGCGGCTACTCGTTTTTCGGGGACTCATTTGTCTACGTCCTGTTCGAGGACGGGACGGATCCGTACTGGGCGCGCTCCCGGGTGCTGGAATACCTGAATCAGGTGCAATCCCGTCTGCCGGCCGCGGCCAAGCCAGCGCTGGGCCCGGACGCCACCGGCGTTGGCTGGATCTACGAGTACACGCTGATTGACAAGACCGGGCAGCATGACCTCAGTCAACTGCGCGCGCTCCAGGACTGGTTCCTGCGCTTCGAGCTGAAATCACTGCCCAATGTCGCCGAGGTCGCCTCCCTCGGCGGGATGGTGAAGCAGTTCCAGGTCGTTCTGATGCCAGACCGCCTGCGCGCCTATAACCTGTCGCAGGCCAAGGTGCTGGCGGCGCTCAGGGGCGCCAATCAGGAGACTGGTGGCTCGGTGCTGGAATTGGGCGAGGCGGAGTACATGGTCCGCGCGAGCGGGTACCTGAAGACGCTCGATGATTTCCGGCAGATCCCGCTGGTGACCAGCGACGCCGGTATCCCGGTGCGGCTGGGCGATGTCGCCACCGTCCAGCTCGGTCCCGAAATGCGGCGCGGTATCGCCGAGCTCGACGGCCAGGGGGAGGTCGCCGGCGGTGTCATCGTGATGCGCTCGGGCAAGAACGCGCTTGAAACCATCGAAGCGGTCAAGGCCAAGCTTGCCACACTACAGAAGAGTCTGCCGGCAGGCGTCCAGATCGTCACCACCTACGATCGCTCCGCCCTGATCAACCGGGCGGTGGAAAACCTGACGCACAAGCTGATCGAAGAATTCATCGTCGTCGCGCTGGTCTGCCTGGTCTTCCTGTTCCACCTGCGCTCGGCGCTGGTGGCCATTGTTTCGCTGCCGCTGGGCGTGCTGGCCGCTTTCCTGGTGATGCGGTACCAGGGCGTCAATGCCAACATCATGTCGCTGGGCGGCATCGCCATCGCCATTGGCGCCATGGTTGACGCCGCGGTCGTCATGATCGAGAACGCGCATAAGCATCTGGAACACTGGCATGCGGACAATCCCGGACGGGCACTGACCGGACATGAGCGCTGGAGCGTGATTGGTGAGTCGGCGGCCGAAGTGGGGCCCGCGCTGTTCTTCTCGCTGCTGATCATCACGCTGTCGTTCATCCCGGTGTTTACGCTCGAGGCGCAGGAGGGCCGGCTGTTCTCGCCGCTGGCCTTTACCAAGACCTACTCCATGGCCGCGTCGGCGGGGCTGTCCGTCACCCTCGTTCCCGTCCTGATGGGCTACATGATCCGCGGCAAGATTCCCACGGAACAGGCCAATCCGCTCAGTCGATGGCTGATCCGCGCCTATCAGCCGGTGCTGGCCAGGGTGCTCGCCTACCCCAAGACCACCGTGGCCATTGCCGCGATCCTGCTGGTCGCGACCGCCTGGCCGATTATGCGAATCGGCGGTGAGTTCATGCCGCCCCTTGACGAGGGCGACCTGCTGTATATGCCGTCGGCGCTGCCGGGGCTCTCCGCCGGTAAGGCGGCGCAGTTGCTGCAGCAGACCGACCGGCTGATCAAGACCGTACCTGAAGTGGCCACGGTGTTTGGCAAGGCGGGCCGCGCCGATACCGCGACCGACCCGGCGCCGATCGAGATGTTCGAGACGACCATCCAGTTCAAGCCGCGCGACCAGTGGCGTGCCGGCATGACGACCGACAAGCTGGTGGAGGAGCTCGACCGCGTTGTGAAGGTACCGGGCCTCTCCAACATCTGGGTGCCGCCAATCCGCAACCGGATCGACATGCTCGCCACTGGCATCAAGAGCCCGGTCGGCATTAAGGTGGCGGGCACGGACCTGAAGGAAATCGACCGACTGGCCACGCGGATCGAAGAAGCTGTCAAGACGGTGCCGGGCGTCACCTCGGCACTCGCCGAGCGCCTGACCGGCGGACGCTACGTCGATGTCGACATCGACCGCATGGCGGCCGGACGGTATGGACTGAACATCGAGGATGTCCAGAGCATCGTGTCATCCGCTATCGGTGGCGACAACGTGGGAGAAGTGGTCGATGGGCTGGCCCGTTTTCCGATCAACGTGCGCTATCCACGCGACTACCGCGACTCGGTGGAGCAACTGCGCGCCCTCCCCATCGTCACCGACAGGGGGCAGCAGATCACGCTGTCCGATGTGGCGCGCCTCCGGGTGGTGCAGGGCCCGCCGATGCTGCGCAGCGAAAACGCCCGCCTGTCTGGCTGGGTGTATGTGGACATCCGCGGACGCGACCTGCGCTCGGCCGTTCACGACATGCAGGCCGTGGTGGCCAAAGCGGTGCCGATGCCGGCGGGCTATTCCCTCAGTTGGTCGGGGCAGTTCGAGTATCTGGAACGGGCCACCGCGAAGCTGAAGGTGGTGGTGCCGTTCACGCTGCTGATCATCTTCGTGTTGCTGTACCTCGTATTCGGCCGCCTGGACGAAGCGCTGCTGATCATGGGCACGCTGCCGCTGGCGCTGATCGGCGGCTTCTGGCTGCTCTATGCGCTGGGCTACAACCTCTCTGTGGCCGGCGTCGTCGGCTTCATCGCCCTGGCCGGCGTGGCGGCCGAGTTCGGTGTCATCATGCTGCTCTACCTGAAGCAAGCCTGGAGCGGACGCGAGGACAGTGGCGAAACCAGCGTGTCTGCGTTGCTGGACGCCATTCAGGAAGGGGCTGTGCTACGGGTCCGCCCTAAGGCCATGACCGTCGCTGTCATTCTCGCCGGCCTGATTCCCATCATGTGGTCGCATGGCACCGGCTCGGAGGTTATGCAGCGCATCGCGGCCCCGATGGTTGGCGGCATGGTCACCGCGCCATTGCTTTCCCTGTTTGTCGTGCCGGCGGTGTACCTGCTGATACGCCGACGCCAAACTAAACCTGTTCCACTTTCCACCCACCCCTCACTTCAAGAGGAATCACAATGAAATTCATCAAGACTCTCACACTCACGCTTGCCATCGCTGTTACCCCCGCCGCATTCGCAGCAGGATCGATGGACGGAATGGACATGAAAAGCATGGACATGAAGCCATCGGCCGAATCGCAGCAGGCGCCGCACCCTGTCGCGGCGGAAATCAAGAAAATCGACGCAAAGGCCGGTAAGGTCACGCTCAAGCACGGCCCGATCGAAAACCTCGGCATGTCCGCCATGACGATGGCGTTCCCGGTCAAGGACCACGCTTCGTTGAAGAACTTCAGGGAAGGCGAGTCGGTGTCGGTCACGTTCGACAAGGTCGACGGCAAGCCGACCGTCGTGGACATGCAGCGTAAGTAAGCGCGCTCAATCGCATGTCGCCGCTTTCGGCGGCATGCATATGTCCTGCGACCCGATGCATCGCTTTCCTTCGAAAGGATGTCGAGCACCCCGACCGAATGCAGGCGCTATGTTCGACCTTCCATCCAACGTCATTGCGGCCATCCTAATCGCTCTGGCGCTGACGTTCTGTACGATATGCTTGTTCACCTGGTATCTCAGGCGCCAGAATGGTCCTCGCCGTCCGCGCGCATCAACACAGGCGGCTCGCCCGCGCAAGAGTCGTCGCAAGTCGGGGAGGAGTCGCAAGTAAGCCAAGCCCAGATAACGCGACCGCCTGCCTTGCAAAGCAGGAGGCTATTGCACATGAGGTGATCTGGTGCGCAAACCGGAGATATCCATGAATCGACAACCTGCCCACGATGCGAGTGCGGCCGCCTTGGTCGCACTTGCCTTCATTGCGCCAGTTCGCGCGGAAGGTGATATTGCCCGCGGGGCGCAAGCCGCCCGCACCTGCATGGCCTGTCATTCATTTGCGCCCGGGCGCCACATGACAGGGCCGAGCCTGGCGGAGGTTTGGGGGCGAAAAGCCGGCACTGCAGAGGGATTTACGCGATACTCCGATGCTCTCAAACGATCAGGCCTAGTCTGGAACAAGCAGAACCTGGATGCGTGGATCAAGAGCCCTGTGGCTCTGATACCGGGTAATGCGATGGGCTTTCCCGGCGTCGCTGACGCGCGCACCCGAGACGATCTCGTCGCTTACCTTGAGGCGGTCTCCACTGGTCGCGTAACAGCCTCCGATCAGGGCCTGCCGAATCTGAAGAAGGCAGATGCGGCATCGCTAGTAATCGCCATCCGCTACTGTGGCGACGCGTACCGGCTCACCACTGCGGACCGGAAGATCCATACCTTCTGGGAGTTCAACCTGCGATTCAAAACGGATGGCAGCGCGGAGGGCCCGCTTGCCGGCAAGCCTGTGCTGATAGGTAGCGGGATGCAGGGCGACCGCGCCGCAGTGGTGTTCGCGCGGCCGGAGGAAATCTCGAGCTTTATTCGGAGGCAGTGCCCATGACGAACGAAGCCGGTTCGTGCTGCCCATGGGGTCCTCGGCACGAATTGCCGCAGCGCTGATCTCGCCAAGAGCCGGGCTCACGTCTTCAGGCCATCAGAGTTGGCCTCCACTTCTGACTACTCGGCCTACTCGGCCGTCTATCCGCATGTGTTTGAGCCAGTCTTGGTCGACGACACGTCGGACGCCATAAGGGATGGGATGGCTGCTGTGCCCAACACCCGCCATTGGCTTGGCAAGCCCTCTAATGGCAGAGAAGGGTCGGTTCCCGCCCTCCACCATCTCGAAGCGGGGCTCGGCGTCGGTCACCATCGAGCCTTCGCACACCTAGGCGGTCCTGATGGCGCAGTATGACGGCGCGCTCCCCCCTGCCCCAACCTCGCGCCGGGCACTTACGCGTTAAACGACAGGCATTGTGATAACAACAGTTATCGCAATACCTGGGCGGGCGTGCACGGGTAATCCCGGGGGTGAGATGTAGACCCGAGGCACGTCCATTACTCCTTGTCGCTTCCATCCTGCTCATCCGCCTGCATGCCCCCTGCACTTCTCCAGGATTCCGACACCCAACTGTTACGCGAACGTGCCGAGACGATCGTATGGATCAAGTCACAGATGGCCAGACATGGGCTGCATCTGGCCGACCTGCAGAACGCGGGTTGTTTTTCTGAAGGAGCGCCCCTCGGCAATAACGCAGCCCGTGCGATTTGCTTCCGGGACGCTCATGGCCACGCGTGGGACGGTCACGGTGATCTGCCGGACTGGCTGCAGCGCGCCGTGAACGCGGGCCAGTCGATCGAGCATTTTCGTGTAAAGCCGTAGAATGTCTATCGCGCGGGAGTAGTTGTCGGAAGCCTGCCGCCCACTATGAGTAACCACGATCTCTTGTTGCCAATAGCAACGTGCGCCGGCTGAGCCCGATTGGCGCATGTCACCAGATTGGGTCTACGCCGATCTACAACTTCACAGTGCTGCTGTTAAGTGTGGGCAGGGATCTATATGGCACCGCAGCCGGTTTCACGCCCTCGGACGAGCACAAGCGCCGGCTGGCTGAAGAGCCAGTACATATGACATGGCAATGACGGGAGCGCGCACGGCGTGCTCCCGCCAACCACACAACTTCAGCCGACTTCGGCGCAGAGTTCAATCTCGATGCAAGCACCCAGCGGAATCTGGGCGACGCCAAACGCCGATCGTGCATGCCTGCCGTTGTCGCCAAACACCTCGGCCAGCAGCTCCGAGGCGCCGTTCGTCACCAGGTGCTGCTCGGTGAATTCAGCGGTGGAATTCACCAGGCTTACGACTTTCACGATCCGCGTAACACGGTTCAGGTCGCCGGTATGTGCATGCAATGTCGCCAGCAGGTCGACGGCGACCGAGCGCGCCGCCGCACGGCCCTCCTCCGTTGTCATCGATGCGCCGAGCTTGCCGGCCCATACGCTACCGTTCTTCTTGGCGATATGGCCGGATGTATGGACCAGGTTGCCGCTCTGCGCAGCCATAACATAGGCGGCCGCAGGCGCGCCTGCGGCCGGCAGCTCGATGCCGAGCGTTTTCAGCTTTTCATAGATGTCGTGTTGATACATAAGGTGCTTCTGCAAGTAGATGGGGTGAGAGGAATGGAGCCTCAGGCAGGAATGGATTCGCGGCTGAAGGCGTCCAGTTCCCGCGCAAGACTCTGTGCAGCCAGCCTGACCAGCGCCTCGCCTTTTTCCGGCGTCGCCTGGCCTGGGTCGGAGCCGATACGGCCATCGGGATAGCGCGCACGAAACTCGAGCGCATCGCGAATGGGGCCGGACGGGGCGATCTTCGGCGCATAGTCGGCCAGCTTGATGCTGTCGCGAAAGGCCCACTGTGTAATAGCGATTTCCGACGGGGTTGCGTGCGAGCCGTGGCCAGTCGGGAACTGCTCGCGTGCCAGGTCGCCGACACCCTCAAGGTCCCACCAGTTGCTGAGCTTCAGGGCGAAGCCCGCCCGGCGCCCGGCGAAGCTTGCCTCGGCATAGATTTCCGAGAACGCCGCTTCGATCGATGCGATATTGCCGCCGTGCCCGTTTAGGAACAGGATCTTCTCGAAGCCATGGCCCACCAGCGAACGGGTCCAGTCGGCGATCGCGGCGATGAAGGTGGACGGGCGCAGACTGATGGTGCCGGGAAAGCCCAGGTGATGCTGGGCCATGCCGATATTGAACGTTGGCGCGACAAGGATGTCGTCGGTCTTCTCCGCTTCGCGCGCAATAATCTCCGGGCACAGCCAGTCGGTGCCGAGCAGCCCGGTTGGCCCGTGCTGCTCGTTGGAGCCGATCGGAATCACGATGGTACGGCTGCGCTGCAGAAACTGCTCGATTTCCGCCCAGGTCGACAGATGCAAAAGCATGGATACTCCTTTCTTCGTCCGTTCCATGGGAAGCCGGACATATTGACGTGGCTGCACGCCCCCCGGTCTGCTCGCGCAGTTGCTCTGGGGCGTGCCGCCTCCAGGTTGACTACCTCTTGGTGGGCAGCTTGTTCGCAAGGATGATCAGGGCTGCGGCCAGGGGCAGGAAGGCCATGGCAAGCACGCCGACGTGCAGGGTGCCGGTTGCCGTCTTGCCCCATCCGATGATGGCAGGGCCCCAGAAGCCGCCTGACAATCCGATCGTATTGATGAGCGCGATGCCCCCGGCCGCCGCCGGGCCCTTGATGTACTCGGCGGGCATCGCCCAAAACACCGTATAGGCCATCCACAGGCACATTGTGGCCAGGACAAGCAGAGCCAGCGATGCGGCCAGATTGCCGTCGGCCAGCGTCGATGCGCCCAGCAACAACCCTGCGGCTAGGGCAGGCACCGCGCTGTGAAAGCGTCGCTCTCCCACTCGGTCAGAACGGCGGCCCATGAAGTACATGCCAAACGCGGCGGCCACGTACGGCAGAGCGGAATACCAACCGAGCTGCACCGTATCGGTCACGCCCTGTGCCTTGATGAGGGTGGGAAGCCAGAAGCTGATGGCATAGATGGCCGCAATGATGCAGAAGTAGGCGAGCGCCAGTACGTAGACCCTTGCGTCCTTCGCCACGGTCTTGAAGGAGTGCTTGTGCGCGCCGGGCGCCCCGAGCTCCGCTTCCAGCAGGCGCCGTTCACTGGCGCTCAGCCAGCGCGCTTCACTTGGCCGGTTCGGCACCAGCAACAATGTCAGGATCCCCAGCAGCACGCAGGGCAGGCCTTCGACCAGGAACATCCACTGCCAGCCCGCGAGGCCGGCGGTGCCAGCAAGCGAGGTCATCAGCCAGGCCGAGGCGGGCCCGCCGACAATGCCCCCGATCGGGCCCGCCAGGAAAACGATCGCGATGGCGCGGGCCATGCGCTGCGGCCCGTACCAGCAAGACAGGTAATAGATCATGCCCGGGGCGAAGCCTGCTTCGAAGATGCCAAGCAGAAAGCGCATGGCATAGAACATTGGGACGTTGCGCACGAACAGCATGCAGGCTGAGGTAATTCCCCACAGCACGAGGATGCGACTGAAGGTATTGCGCGCGCCAACCCGAGGCAGCAGCAGGTTGCTTGGTATCTCGAACAGCACATAGCCGATGAAAAAGATACCCGCGCCGACGCCGTACGCCGCATCGGAGAAGCCCAGGTCGCTTTGCATCTGCAGTTTTGCAAAGCCCACGTTGACCCGATCCAGGTACGCGAACAGGTAGCAGGTCAACAGGAAAGGCAATAGTCGCCAGTTGATCTTGTTGTAGAGTGCCGAGGTATCGTCGACGACACTCGCGTTGGGAATTGCAAACATGCCTGTCTCCAGTGTTGGCGGCTTCGAATTGGCCTTTGCTGGCGTCTATAGTGGCGGCGCCGGGTCTTGCCGCAAACAGCAACTGTGTCCACAGGTCGTTCCCTTTTGAGCAACGCAGGCGAACGACGCATGGCCTCTCGGCGACGCAAATTGAGCAGGTGGCGCGGGCGTCAGGTAAGTGGCGCTTCGCGTGACTTTTGGGATCTGGGGACGTTTCGATATGCGTGAGATCAATCAGCAGCGGTTGCGGTACTTCAGGGAAGTCCTGGCCCACGGCTCCATCCGTGGATCCGCGAACAGCCTCAATACGTCCCCTTCCGTCATCACCCGGCAGATCAAGCTGCTTGAAGATGAACTCGACACGACGCTTTTCGAACGCGAGCCGCGCGGACTCAGGCCGACCGCCGCGGCAGCGCACATGATCGAATTCTGGCAGGGCTACCGGTCGCACCAGGAGAAGCTCGAAGACGAACTGCACGCGCTCAAGGGGCTGCAGCAAGGCGCGGTCCAGTTGGCTGTGAGCGAGGGTTATGTGGATCCCCTGGTCAACGAGGTCCTTGCGCGATTCTGCATACAGTATCCGAAGCTCGACATCCGGCTGGACATCCTCCCGGTGGACGACGTATTGACCGAGGTCGCGGAGAGCCGCGCACACATCGGCCTGGCTTACAATCCGCCGCCCCATCCGCGTATTGAGTATCGTGCGAGCGCGTCGCAGCCCGTGGTGCTGCTGGTTCCGCGCGACCATCCGCTGGCGCTGCGACGCAGCCCGGCCAGTGTGCAAGACCTGTTGTCCTATCCGCTCGCGATAATGCCCGCGTCGTTCGGCGTAGGACACGCCTTGCAGATGCTCGAGTTTGCCGAGAACATCAGGATTCGTCCGACGCTAGTCAGCAACTCGCTCACGGCGCTCAAGCAGTTCGTCGCCTATGAGAACTTCGTGACGCTGATCGGTGAATTCGCCGCGTATCGGGAGATCGCCAACGGCAGCCTTGCCGTGGTGTCCCTTGATCATCCGCTGTTCCAGGGCACCCAGGCACGCCTGCTGGTGAAGGCCGGCCGGCCATTGCCGGCTGCGGCGCTGGCAATGCTGGATCACATCCCGCGCGATATGACGTTATTTTCCGGGGGTGGGAAATAGCGCCCGGATCTCCCTGCGATCAATCTTCCGCCGGCTCTTTTCATCAAACGGGTTCTAAAGCCGGAAGCTTGGCGCGATACGCCCGATGACGAACTCATTGCGGCGCGCCTGCCCTCTCAGTTGATCGGGACAGGCGGGGCACCATGGCCCTTACTTAGCGCAGAGACCGGAACGCGGAACGTACTTCGGTACTGAACAATTCTGGCTCTTCCCATGCAGCGAAGTGACCGCCCTTGTCCACGTGATTGTAGTAGATGAGGTTCTGATAAGCGCGTGCCACCCAGTGCCTTGGCGGCCGGTAGACCTCGCCTGGGAAGATGGTAACCGCCACGGGGATGGTGATGGGCGCCGTGCTGGCAGCGGCAGCCCCGGCTTCCCAGTAGATCCGCCCGCTTGAGGTTCCGGTATCCGTCAGCCAGTAGAGCGTGATGTTGTCGAGGATTGCGTCGCGTCCTAATGCTCGCTCAGGATCGCCACGCGTGAATACCCAGTCAGCCTGCTTGTCATAGATCCATGCTGCCAGCCCCGCCGGCGAATCGGCCAGGCCGTATCCGATGGTTTGAGGTCGCGTTTGCATGATAGAGGCATATCCGAATCCCTTACTGAGGAATTCCCTGGCCTGGTCGAACACCTGCCTTTCTTCGGGGGCCAAGTTTGCCGGCGCAGGATCGCCGCTTTTGAGCGCCTTTGCAACTTCTAGTGGCAAGGTCGTGGCACGCTCGATCCGGTTAACGTGGATGCCGAGAAGCCCCTCCGGCGCCTGGCGACCAAGCGCATCGGAGATGATGGCACCCCAGTCCCCGCCCTGTGAAACGTAGCGCGCATAGCCGAGCCGCTTCATCAAGACGTCCCAGGCGCGCGCGATCCGCTCAGGATTCCAGCCTTTGCCAGTTGGCTTTTGTGAAAAGCCAAAGCCGGGAATCGACGGAATGACCAGATGGAAAGCATCGTTGGCGGTGCCGCCGTGCGCAGTGGGATCGGTCAATGGGCCGATGACATTGAGCAATTCAAAGACCGAACCTGGCCAGCCGTGAGTCATGATGAGCGGCAGCGCGTTCGGATGGCGAGAGCGCACATGGATGAAATGAATGTCCAGACCGTCGATGTTCGTCAGGAACTGGGGATAGGCATTGAGTTTTGCCTCGGCCTTTCGCCAGTCGTAGCCGGTTGACCAGTAGCCCACGAGCGCCTGAAGCTTTGCAAGCTGTGCACCCTCGGATCGATCGCTGACCGTTTCCGCATCCGGCCAGCGCGTTGCGGCCAGGCGGCGGTGCAGATCTGCGAGCGCGGCTTGGGGAACGTGCGCGCGAAACGGGCGAATCGCGTCGGTCATGACGGGATGCTCGGCACTGGCCTGCGCGGCAGCAGACAGGACCGGGTGGAACATGGGAAGGGCTGCCATTGCCACACCGCCCATTAGCAACGTTCGCCGTGAAAGATTGGGGGACGGGTTCGATGCGCTTGTTTTCAAGAGGATTTCTCCTTTGCCTCCCATAGTGAAGCAAGACCGAGTGCTCATTTGGCCGGCACAACCAGTGGTGCCCCCTTCTTCACGATGTAGGTTGCCAGTTCCGATGCCTTGCCGCTGCCGACATTCCGCGCCGAGTGGGCGGTTCCAGCCGGGATGAACAGCGAATCACCAGCCGTGAGCGTGACAGGCGCGTTGTCGCCGAGCTGGTATTCCAGCGTTCCCTGCAAGACATGGGCAATCTCCTCGCCCGGATGCGAATGCTTCGGCGCGAACGCGCCAGGATCGAAGTCAACGCGTACCTGAATGCCCTCACGATCCAGCACGCTAAGATCGTGCTGGACGAGATCAGTGCGATGCACGCCAGCCGTTTGCGCTTGAGCCACCTGCAGCATCAAACCGCTGCCCAGGAAGAGCAGAGCAGCAGCGATTCTGGTCGATTTCATCTAGAAATTCCTTCGTCTTGATAAGATTGGTGAGATTCCGTTACAGCCACGATCGTCTTGGTGAATCACCGGCCGTGTGGGGCAGTTTGTCTTTGCTAGTTTCACGGGTCAGGGGCAATCCTTCTATCGAAAATGAGAAAACACCGTGCCCCTACCCTCCGGCAATTCTTCCGCTCGAATCGGAGCCGGCCGCAAAATTGATCCCCTTACCCGCCGCCGGCCGAACCGCCGGCCCGCTCTCGCCTCGGGCCGGCTGCGACGACTTGCGCTCCCCCAGAAGTTTCTGGATGACAGCCTCCGTCTCGGCATAGCTGCCTTCGCCGAAGTGTTGGTAGACGATGCGGCCGTCGGCGTCGATCAGGTACAGTGCGGGCCAGTACTCATTGCGGAATGCCGACCACGTGCCGTACCCGTTGTCCTGCGCTACCGGATAGCGGATGTCAAAGCGCTTGAGGGCGGCCTGGACGTTGGCCGTCGACTTCTCGAAGGCATATTCCGGCGTGTGCACGCCCACAACGACCAGGCCCCGGTCCTTGTACTTCTCGTACCACTGCTTGACGTGCGGCAGCGTGTTGATGCAGTTCACACAGGAGTACGTCCAGAAGTCCACCAGCACTACCTTGCCGCGCAAGGCCTGCATGGACAGTGGTGGCGAGTTCAGCCATTGATTGATGCCAGTGAACTCGGGCGCGGCACTCCCGCTAGCCGGTGTCGCACCGAAGGTGCGCGCGCCAGTCCCTATGAAATAAATTGCGCCGATGACCAAGGCCACCAGGGCGGCGCGTAGATACGTGCGCATGGTTCGGGTACGTGAAGGGTTGCAAGAGATGGCCGCGAGGCGATGCAAGCAGGCCAATGCTTGTCAGGCCACGTTTAACTCGACGTGGATGTTGCCGCGCGTCGCCTTGGAGTATGGACAGAGTTGGTGCGCGGCTTCCACCACCGCTTGCGCCACCTCACGGTCCAGGCCCGGCAGGCTGACATTGAGGCGGGCCTGCAGGAAATACGCGTCACCTGTTGTGCCAAGGTCCACTTCGGTATTGAGTGCGAGGTCCGCCGGAAGCCTGATCTTCATATCGCTGGCTGCACGGCCCATCGCGCCGATAAAGCAGGCTGACCAGCCTGCGGCAAACAACTGCTCCGGGTTCGTGCCATGGCCGTTGCTGCCCGGGGGCGACAGCTTCAGGTTCAGGCGGTCGTCGTCACTGCGAGCTTGGCCATCGCGGCCACCGGTAACGCGGACCTTTCCGGTGTAAAGCACATTTTCGATACGGATCATGATGGATATCCTTCGGCTGAGATTGGGTTCGATTGCGTGTCCAGGTGACTTCGCCCCCCTTTTGGCGGCGGGGTCACGCGATCCATTAAAGAAAATCGATGTATCCCCCACGTAGCGCGAAACAGCCATTGTGTGTGGGCAGGTATCCCCCCTGCCGCCAGATACAAAGGCATACAAGAATCGGGCGCCGGGGGGCAGATTCCTAGGCCGCCCACAAGGGCTTAGTGCCCGTGTCTTCTTGTTGTTCTATGGATCAATCATCGGCCTTCTCTCCGTGCCCAAGATATCGCTCGCATCAATCTGCGCTTGCGATATGTGTCGGGATGAGGCCCGTCGCTATGCCAAGCCGATCCCCGCACGCCGGTGCGCCCACTCCTTTTGCAGGTTGCAGGAGATTCAGATCAGGGATCGCGCGGAGATGGCGGCGGATACCCGTCTGCCGAAGGTGAAGACATCAGCGTGGGCATCAGGGTCCAGGAAGCGGATTTCGAACGTGTGTTCACCAACCTTGCCCGCCTGCCGCACCCCTGCTTGACGGCACCGTTGCCGGCTGCATCGGTATCAATGCTGTGCTGTCACAGGGAGCCTTGCCACAAGTGAAAGACCATGGGCTTTTCTGGCGCTTATCGCCGAAGGCTGGGTTATGTATCGAACCGTATAAAGGCCATCGCAAGATGCATCGCGATATACTCAGAACTCGCGACGTCACACCGTAGAAGCGGCAAATGGCCGCTCTTGTTCAATTGTGCCGAGGTGACACCAATGGATACCCAAGTCGACCATATCCTGATCGTCGATGATGACCGGGAAATTCGGGAACTGGTTTCAACCTACCTCACCAAGAACGGCCTGCGTGTGACCGTGTCGCCGGATGGCAGGCATATGCGATCTTTTCTGGCGGCCAACACGGTCGACTTGATCGTACTCGATGTGATGCTCCCCGGCGATGATGGCCTGGTACTGTGTCGCGAACTGCGCGCCGGCAAGCACAAAGCAACGCCGATACTGATGCTCACCGCGCGCGACGACGAGACCGACCGCATCCTCGGTCTTGAAATGGGCGCCGACGATTATCTGGCCAAGCCTTTCGCAGCGCGGGAGTTGCTAGCGCGCATCAAGGCCGTGCTGCGCCGCACTCGGATGCTGCCGCCCAACCTGCAGATCTCCGAGGCCGGACAGATGCTGGCGTTCGGCGACTGGCAGCTCGACACCATCGCGCGGCACCTGGTTGATCGGGAAGGCACCATTGTCGCGCTCAGCGGTGCCGAATACCGCCTGTTGCGAGTATTCGTCGACCACCCGATGCGGGTGTTCAATCGCGACCAGTTGCTCAGCCTCACGCAGGGCCGCGAAGCGGATATGTTCGAGCGGTCGGTCGATTTGTTGGTCAGCCGCCTGCGCCAGCGCCTCAATGATGACGCGCGCGATCCGGCCTATATCAAGACCGTGCGCAGCGAGGGTTATGTATTCTCCAAGCCCGTGGAGATCAAGGAGGAGCGTCAGTGAACGCGCGCGCCTTACCCTGGCCCCGGTCGCTGGGATCGCGGCTCTTCCTGGTCCTGCTTGCCGGCCTGATCGTCGCGTATGCGCTGTCGTTTGCGGTGCTGTTTTCCGAACGGTACATGACCGCGCGTGGAGTCATGCTTGACACGCTGGAAAACGACGTCTCCACCGCCATCGCCATCCTGGACCGCCTGCCGGCGGCCGAGCGGGCGGAGTGGCTGCCACGCCTAAACCGTGGCAACTATGCGTACATACTGGGCCCGGGCTCGCCAGGCGTGCCCGAGATGACGCAGCGCGGCAAGGACATCGCCGCGCGGATCACCGAGGCGAGTGCCGGCCGCTTTCCGGTCCGGGTGGAGACAGTCCCCGGCGGCGGCAAGCAACTGCAAGCACATCTGACTCTGAGCGACGGCAACCCGCTGACCATTGATGTCCATCCGCGCATGCTACCCATCGCCCAGTGGTTGCCTTATGTTCTGGCGCTCCAGTTGCTGCTGCTGGTCCTCTGCTGCTGGTTTGCGGTGCGTTTGTCGATCCGCCCTTTGATTGCGCTGGCAGAAGCCGCCGACGCACTCAACCCGAATGTGGATGCACCGCCGCTCGACGAAGCCGGGCCGACGACCGAACTGGCGCGCGCCGCCCGCGCATTTAATGCTATGCGCCAGCGCATCGCCCGGTTCGTCCAGGAACGCGTGCAGATCCTGGCTGCCATCTCTCACGACCTGCAGACGCCCATCACGCGCATGAAGCTGCGCGCCGAGATGGCCGAGGACTCTGACGAGAAACGCAAGCTCGTGCACGACCTCGCGGAAATTGAAACTGAAACGCTTGTGCGCGAAGGCCTGGCATATGCGCGCACCGCCCATGGCGACGGCGAGAAGCCGTCGCGCATCGATATCGGTTCGTTCATCGAAAGCCTGGCATACGACTATCAGGATACCGGCAAGGCTGTGACAGTCCTGCAGAGCGTCAGCGGCGCCATCGTGACACGTCCTCATGCGTTGCGCCGGGTCCTAACCAACCTGATCGACAACTGTCGAAGTGCTCGATCGAGGCCCTGGCATTCCGGAAGACAAGCTCGACGCGGTACTGCAGCCGTTTGTCCGGCTTGAGAATTCGCGCAACCGGGATACCGGCGGTACCGGGCTTGGGCTGGCGATTGCCCAGCAGCTTGCAACTGCCATCGGCGGCTCGCTTGCGCTACACAGCCGTGATGGCGGGGGCTTGGTGGCGGTAGTCAGGCTCGCCCAGTCCGCCAACTAACCCCTCCCCCTCCCTCTTCACATTTGCTGCACCGCGTGTGCTTCATTTGCCACAAACGCAATTGAATGGCATGCGTCGCGTACATGCATCGCATGGCGTGTGAGCGGCAGGACTCGGCTGCCGTACGATCTTTGTACGCGCATGTATCAGCCAGCCGCCACGATACGTATCCCGACAGAAAGGCCTATTCCCCGCTAAGAGCGCGATACATCGGTCTCCTTAAATGTATTCCGTAGCCCGGCGGTGAACAGCAACGATGCGATTCCCGGCTGCGCTGACGTCCAACCCCCAGGAGATCGATCATGACTGCCAATATCGCCAAGCGTTTTGTGTTCGCCGTTGCACTGGTAGCTGCCGCTGCTGGCGCCCAGGCTGCCGTTGCGGGCGGGCGCGACCCTTACACCGAGGGCGCCCATTCCGTGCTTGACGCGCGTGGCCCGTATAACGACGGTGCACGCTCGGTGCAGGAACCGCGCAGCCCGTACAGCGATGGCGCTCGCAGCGTCGATCCCTTCACCAACGGCGCGCGTAATGTCGACCCGTTCACCGATGGGGGCCACACTGTCGCCACCCTCGCGCCGCGCAGCCCGTTTAGCGATGGCGCTCGCAGTGTTGATCCCTTCACCGACGGCGCGCGTAATGTCGACCCATTCACCGATGGTGGCCACACTGTCGCCACCCTCGCGCCGCGCAGCCCGTTTAGCGATGGCGCTCGCAGTGTTGATCCCTTCACCGACGGCGCGCGTAATGTCGACCCATTCACCGATGGTGGCCACACTGTCGCCACCCTCGCGCCGCGCAGCCCGTTTAGCGATGGCGCTCGCAGTGTCGATCCCTTCACCAACGGCGCGCGTAATGTCGACCCGTTCACCGATGGGGGCCACACCTTGGCAGGCCTGGACCACACGGGCGTATCGGCAACGCCGGAGCATAGCGTGAACCCGTACTACGACGGGGCATATGCCTAAACCTCCAAAGGATTTGATCGTGCGCTCCGCTTCCCAGCGATTTGCAGGTTGCTTAAGGTCTGAGCAGAATTTTGCCACCACGGCCCGGAGCCTGATGAGCGGCCATTGCCGCTTCGATGTCCTCGAAACCGAAGATGGCACCGATTGGCAGCACAAGGTCGCCCAATGCTGCAAGACCCAGCACCTCGCTGTACAGCCTGGCACGCTCGCCCGCAGTCATGCGTTGCGTCAGGCGGCTTGCCCAGAAGCCGCGCATATTCAACTCCTTGAAAAGCAGTTGGCTGCCATTGAGTTCGAGTGGCAATCCAGTCAGCGATCCGAAGATGACCAATTCCCCTTCAGGAGAAAGGAGGTCGACAAGATCATTCACAGCTTTGCCGCCGATCGAGTCGATTGCGGAGGCAATGCACGCGTCCCCAACCAACTCCTTAGCCCTACTCTTGACGAACAGTGCAGCATCCGCAGGGCGCCTCTACTGGGAAAACATGGGACGAAGCCCCTTGATAGCGGCCGCGCAGAAGACTGCAGACATCTCGCTACCGGTAGCTGTCACGGTATTTCCGGAGGATGTCTATCGTCCGCCCGAGACCTGGGCCCGACGCGCCTATCGCAACATGATTTATTTCCACGAAGCCGACAAGGGCGGCCATTTCGCTGCCTGGGAACAGCCGCAGCTCTTTGCAGAGGAGCTTCGCGCGGCTTTCCAATCGCTGCGCTAATTCTCAAGAAGGCTGTCCAATAAAAGGGGGCAGCCCTGTTTTTCCTCGACAATCCTATCGAAGAGGCAACATCATGCAGCATAAACCAACAGTTTTGATCACGGGCGCATCGACTGGTATCGGCGCAGTGTACGCAGATCGTTTTGCACGTCGGGGTCACCCCATCGTGATGGTCGCGCGAGATGCAGAGCGAATGCAGGCGATTGCAGGACGATTGCACGCCGAGACAAGTGTGGAAATCGAAGTCATCAAGGCCGACCTGAATGATCTCGCCGATGTCTCGAGGATCGAGACGCGTCTGCGCGACGACCCGAACCTCGGAATCCTGGTCAACAATGCCGGCACCGCGTTGCCAGGCACGTTTATCGAACAAGGCAGCGACGACGTGACGCGACTCATCGGACTGAACGTCACAGCGCTCGCCAGGCTCGCGAACGCGGTGGCACCGCGCTTTGCACGCACCGGGCAAGGCGCAATTATCAATATTGGATCGGTGGTCAGCCTCGCACCCGAGCTCGGCATGACTGTGTACGGCGCTACGAAGGCCTTTGTGCTTTTCCTTTCCCAAGGCTTGCATCTGGAACTTGGCCCGAAAGGCGTATACGTGCAGGCGGTTTTGCCGTCCGGGACGCGCACCGAAATCTGGCAGCATGCTGGGCGGGACGTGAACACGATCGAAGGCATGATGGACGTCGACGAGCTCGTCGACGCGGCACTGGTCGGATTCGACAAGCGCGAAACGGTGACAATTCCGCCGCTACCGGACCTGACGCAATGGCAGCAGTACGATGCTGCTCGGGCTTCGATGCTGCCGAACCTGATGCAAAAGCACGCAGCCGCTCGCTATCGCCACACCGCGTAAAACGGATGGCTAGACGGCAGGTCATGGCACTGCCGTCTACGACAACTGCAGGATCGACTAGCAGAGGCCGCCGCTCGTGACGCCGTTGGTTTGCGCAGGCATTCGCGCTTCCGGGCACTTGGCAACTTCAGTTGCTCGCGGCGCTCAGCGGCGCTTTACCGAAGCCTGGAACTTAGCAAATACACGAGACTGAACTGACTCCATGACTGCGAGGACATGCTCATCGGCCGGTGCACTTGCTGTGACGCCAGTCGCGTATTTCGGCTTTGCGCCGATCGGATAGAAAACGAAAACAGTATCGAACTTGCCTGCAGATTCCTTGCCGGCAAAGGGGCGCCTCCCCCGTCCGCGGCTCCGTCAGACTTGTCTGGTCCAGCTTCGTCTGGGTGATGATGCATGATCACAGGCGCGGCCGAGTTGAACCACGAGTTTAGCCGCAGCCGTCGAGCATTTGGAAGCGTGCGCATTTGTACGATGTGCCCCGTGATGTACTTTGCGCGATCGTGTCTCGATTGCGGATCAACCTACATCCCCCTGATCTGATCACTCCTCTGAGATCACCTTCATATGACATAAAAGACAGCCCGTCCGCGCGTTTTGGCATGACTTGAGCTAAGGTGGATAGCCCTCCAAACATAAAGTATCCTGACGTGCAGGAGCTTCCCATGCTCACTGTCGCCCCTGAAACTATCCACCCATCGCTATGGCTTGCGTCGCAGTTGCCCCAGGGCAATTCGCGTGCTGTTCCGACCGGCTACCTGTCGTTGGACACTGAGCTGCCTGGTGGAGGCTGGCACGTCGGCAGTAGCGGGCCTGTACATATCTAGGGCAAGCCAAGCCTTAGCCAAAGGACAGCGATCATGAGCCTGTTGATACTCGCCTACCTCGGGGGCGCATTGACCATCCTGAGCCCATGCATCCTGCCCGTCCTACCTTTTGTCCTCAGCCGCGCCGGCCAGCCGTTCCTGCGCGGCAAGCTGCCGATGCTGGTCGGCATGGCACTGACCTTTGCCGCGGTCGCTACGCTGGCCTCGACTGGCGGAGTATGGGCGGTCCGCGCCAATGAATATGGGCGCCTGGCCGCCCTCTTGCTGCTGGCACTGTTCGGGCTGTCCCTGCTACTGCCAAAAGTGGCAAGCACGCTGGCGCGGCCTGTGGTAGCGCTCGGCAACCGGCTAGCCGGCAGCGCTTTAGCCGCGTCGCCGCCGTCCGCGCCGGCTTCGCCATGGAGTTCGCTGTTGCTTGGCATTGCCACCGGTATGCTGTGGGCGCCTTGCGCGGGCCCGATTCTCGGCCTTGTTCTGACGGGCGCAGCGCTGCAGGGCACGAGCGTATCGGCTTCCCTGTCACTCGCGGCCTATGCCGCCGGAGCGGCCACTTCGCTGGCGGCCGCGCTCGGCCTCGGCGGACGCGTCCTCGCATCCATGAAGCAATCGATGGGAGCCGGTGAATGGCTGCGTCGCGGCCTTGGGGCAGGGGTGATCGGCGGCGTGCTGGCAATTGGACTCGGGGCCGACACCGGCCTGCTGGCTCGCTTGTCCGCAAGTGGCCCGGCGCGGATCGAGCAGGCGCTAGTCGATGCCTTGCACAAGGAGCGGCTCACACCGCAGGCGGCGAACGATGATACCCACCGCGGCGCAGAGATGCTGGTGGCCGCCAATGACTCGGCGGTGGGCTTCGCAGGCCGCCTGCCCGTAGAACGCCGCATGCCCGCGCTCGATGGTGCAGTGCAATGGATCAACTCCCCGCCGCTGACACGTGAGCAACTACAGGGCAAGGTCACGCTGGTGTACTTCTGGACCTACTCCTGCATCAATTGCATCCGCACCCTCCCTTACCTGCGGGCCTGGGCGGATAAATATAAGGACCAGGGCCTGACGATAGTTGGTGTACATACGCCGGAGTTCGCTTTCGAGAAGTCTCCGGAGAACGTCCGGCGCGCCGTTTCGAGTTTCCGCATCGGCTTCCCCGTCGCAGTCGACAGCAATTACCGGATCTGGCGCACGTTCGAAAATAGCTACTGGCCGGCTGCATACTTTGTTGATGCCCGTGGCAACATCCGCCATCACCAGTTCGGCGAGGGTGACTACGCCAAGTCTGAGCGCGTAATCCAGTTGCTGCTGGTGGAGGCTGGCAAGCCGCCGATGGCGCCGGACGTGGTCGTCCCCCAAGCGGAAGGCGCGCAGGCTGCGCCGGACCTGAACAACATCCGCTCCGGTGAAACATACATCGGCTACGGACAGGCGACCAATTTCGCCTCGCCAGGCGGCATGCGGCAGGACGCTCCGCGCAAATATACGGTTGGCAGGCTCCACCTCAACCAGTGGGGCCTGTCCGGTCAATGGACTATCGGCGCGCAGCATGCCACGCTCGATCACGCCGATGGCAGCATCACCTACCGTTTTCATGCGCGCGACCTGCACCTGGTTCTGGGTCCCGCGGCCGACGGGCGGGCGGTGCGCTTCCTCGTCACAGTCGACGGCAGACCCCCTGGCGACAGCCACGGCGCGGACACAGATGCAGGCGGCAATGGCGCTGTCACGCAGACACGGCTCTACCAATTGGTGCGCCAGGCTGGCGAGGTCGGCGAGCACACCTTCGAGATCCGCTTCCTGGACCCCGGTGCGCAGGCCTATGCCTTTACCTTCGGCTAGCCCAGGACACACGACGCCCCTTGAGGAGTATGCCGGCTTCCGCCGCGTCGACAGAGAACTAGTCCCTGGAGCTGGATCCAGCCCACACAGGCGGCCGGCGCGCGTGCCACGGCATGGCCGCTTCCAGTTGGGCCGCCAACCGCAACAGAATGTCCTCCCGCCCGAAACCCGCGCCAAATTGCGCACCAATTGGCAGTCCTGTTTCGCCGTCGAACGATAATGGAACCGACATCGCCGGCAACCCTGTCACATTGGACCACGCGGTAAAGGGCGACTGCCGGAATACGTGCGCAATCCAGCCAAGACCATCCACGCTTCCCTCGTCCTTGTTGTACTCGCCAATCAGAGGCGGAAGCTCAGGTAGCGTCGGGCTCAGGATGATGTCATAGTCCTGGAAAAAGCGCCCCACTGCCCGCGAAACGGCATTTCTCACCTGGAGCGCGGCCAGCAAGTCCGTGGCTGTGACGCGGCACCCATATTCGTAGACCGCGAATGTCGCAGGCTCAAGAATCTCCGCCGTGATGGGCCGCCCTGTAGCTGACGACAGTACGTTGAGCCTCAGGGCAGCATTCGAGGTCCAGATTTGTGCGTTGGCATGGATGAAGCTCTCCCAGCTAACCCCGAGATCCAGTGCCTTTTCCTCTACGTGGTGGCCCAACGTTTCGAGACACTGGGCGACTGCCAAGGTGGCATCCGCTACGACCGGTGCAGTCCGCCCAGAATCCGGTGGATTTGGCATGAAGCCAATTCTGAGTCTGCCGGGACTTTGCTGGATTTCCCATAGATAGCTGTTGGCTGGTGGGGCAATATAGTACGGCTCGCCAATGCCACCGCCATTCACGGCATCAAGCAGCGCGGCACTGTCACGCAACGAACGGCTCACGGCAAAGCTCACCCCAAGTCCGTTCCACACCTCGTCCACAGCGGGACCGTTGGACACGCGCCCTCGCGTCGGCTTCATGCCGAACAAGCCGTTACAGGATGCTGGAACGCGGATGGATCCGCCGCCGTCAGTAGCGTGAGCAAGCGGAACAATGCCGGCTGCGACGGCTGCGGCGGCCCCACCGCTAGAGCCACCGGCACCGCGATCGAGGTTCCAAGGATTCCGGGTCGGCCCGCACACTCTCGCCTCGGTGGTTGTGCTCACCGCAAGCTCCGGCATCGCAGTACGACCGAGCGTGACGAGGCCGGCCTTACGGAAACTGCCCATCAGATTCGAGTCGGCCGGCGCAACAAACCCTTCGCCCAGGCGGCTGCCCATTTCGCTTCGCCGGCCCTTCATCGCCACGCCCAGGTCCTTGATGAGGAAAGGCACGCCTGCAAGCGGTCGATGCTCCCGTTCCCCCGAAACCGTCGGGTACGCCTCCGCAGGCCAATGCTCGACCACCGCATTGATCTTCGGATTCACAGCCTCGAGGGCGTTCATCGCGGCGGATGCCACTTCCACGGCGCTGACCTGCCCGCTCGAAATCAGATGATGCAAACCCACGCCATCAAAAGACGTGTATTCGGCCGGATTCATAAGTTAGGCGAAAGTAATAATTGACGACGAAATACTGAATACAGCAGAGCGCTCCACGAAGCTTGGCTATACAACCATCGGTGCCACAGGATCAATCTGCTCTTCTTGCCCCTGCCGGAATCGAGACCCGACTATGCGATGCGGATTCAACGGAATTCTTCTGATTCAATCGAAGGAACATAATCGTGATTCCGGATATGAAAAGCATCGTCACCATGATGAGAAAGCCAGTATGGATGCTTCCTGTCAGGCTCTTCGACCATCCAATTATGCTTGGCCCCCAGAACCCGCCAGAAAGACCAATGGTATTGATCAGTGCAATGGCTCCCGCCCTTGCATCTCCCTTGATGTATTCAGACGGAACGGCCCAGAATACGATATTAGCCATCCACATCATGCCTGTGGCGAGCGTGAAACAAACGATTGTTGCAAGAAGGCCACCGCTGCATACCCAGGCAACGATGGAAATGCCGGCAACGAGCACGGGCAAGGCAATGTGATAACGTCTTTCGCCAAGTTTGTCAGAACTGCGGCCACCGTAAAAAATGGCCAGTGCCGCTGCGACGTAGGGAATGGCCGCATACCAGCCAAGCTGTTGAGTACTGGTGATGCCCTCCTGATTGAGGATCGTCGGCAGCCAGAAGCTGAGGGCATATATTGGCGATATGATGCAGAGGTAGGCCAGTGCGAGAATGTAGACCTTCGGATCCTTCGCGACGGCGCGGAAGGAACCATGCTTTCCGTCGGCCTCGCCCAATTGTCCCCGCAGCAGGTGCTTTTCCTCCGGATTCAGCCAACTGGCGGTGGCCGGCCCATCCGGCAGGAAGAAGAACGCGACAACCCCAAGGACCACGCACGGGGCGCCTTCGAGCAGGAACATCCATTGCCAGCCGGAGAGATTGCCAACCCCGGCAAAGGACGTCATGATCCAGGTGGAAAGCGGACCGCCCAGGATGCCGCTGACAGGGCCCGCGAGCCAGACAATCGATATCGCACCAGCAATGCGCGACGGTCCATACCAGCGCGACAGGAAAAACAATACTCCCGGCGCGAATCCTGCCTCAAAAACTCCCAGAAGGAAGCGCAGCACATAAAAGACGGGAACGCTTTTCACAAACAGCATGCATATCGATGCAATTCCCCACAGCACCATGATTCGGCTGAAGGTGGCGCGAGCCCCCACCTTTGGCAGCAACAGATTACTTGGAAGTTCGAATAGGACGTAACCGATAAAGAAGATCCCAGCGCCAACTCCATAAGCCGCGTCGGAGAGTGCCAGGTCATTCTGCATCTGTAATTTTGCGAAACCGACATTGATTCTGTCGAGGTACGCAAACATGAAGCCGACAAAAAGAAGCGGCAGAAGCTTAAAATTCACCTTCCGATAGACGGAAGCTAGCCTCCCGTCGGTCGCTGATTCTTGAATCGTTACTGACAAAATTATCTCCTCTCGCCTTGTTTCCACGGCAAGCCGTTACTCAGGCCTGAACTGTTAAGGGGCTATACTTTTATTCCATAGCTGAGATGACGGCGAGCATTGCATCGCAAAGCACCTGAGTGCCTGCAGCCAGATCTTCGTCCCGAGTATTTTCGGCCTCATTGTGGCTAATGCCTTTCTCGCTGGGCACAAAAATCATCGCCGTAGGGGTGTTCTCGGCCATGTATTTAGCATCATGAGTGGCACCGGAGATCATGCGCATGTGCCTGAATTGTCGACGTTCCGCCGCTTTTTGGACCATCGCCACAACCTGGTCGTTAAATATCACAGGTGTCGACTGCAGCAATATCTTTGCGGAGACGGAACAATGCTCGACTTCACCTGAACAGAGCTGGAGAATCCTTTCGCCCGTCAGAAGGAGGTGGCCTGGATCGGGGTGCCTGAGGTCAATGATGAAGGTGACCTTTCCAGGCACAGTGCTGGACGCGCCGGGCGCAACTTCGAACCGACCAACGGTAAAGCGCAGAATATCCGCGGGGTCTGCAATTTCACTCCGGATCCGCGCTATCAGGGTGGTCGCGGCCACCAACGCGTCCTTCCGGTGTCGCATGGGCGTGGTGCCGGCGTGGGCTTCCGCCCCCCGAACTTCGACCTGGTATGCATGCAACCCCTGAATCCCCGTGACGATACCAATATCGCAATTCTCGGCTTCGAGGAGCGGGCCCTGCTCAATGTGTGCCTCGATGTATGCATGACCTTTCACGCCCAGCGGCCGCCTTTGCAACTGAGGCAGTTGCTCAATTTGCACTGCCAGCGCGTCGCCAATCGTGACGCCGTTCCTGTCCAGCGTAGCCAGCGCCCGCTCAAGCGGCATTGCGCCTGACGCAACCGCCGAGCCCATCGTTGGCGGCGGAAATCTTGAGCCCTCTTCATTCATCCAGACAACGAGTTCCATGGGGCGCTCGGTCACCACAGCGTAATCGTCGAGCGTTTCCAGAACTTCAAACCCGGCCAGCACACCGTATACGCCATCGAACCTTCCACCAGTGGGCTGGGAATCGAGATGAGATCCCGTCATGACAGGGCTGAGCTCGGGACGGGCACCTGGCCGACGGATGAACAGATTGCCAACGGGATCGATGGCAGCGGTATAGCCCCGCTTTCCAGCCCACTCCAGGAGCAATTGCCGCCCCCTAGTGTCTTCGGGCGTCAGTGCCTGGCGGTTGACGCCACCTTTGGCGGTAGCGCCGATTTTGGCCATGGTCCGATGGCGCTCGGCAAGCCTGGATGCGTTGATGAGGGGCTGGGCTGTGGCGATGGAATTGTCGGTTTTCACGGTGACGGCGGGCCTTCGATTGTTTCGTGATGACCAGTTTGGCTGGCTCATGGCCTTAAGTCAAGTAACTTGACTATAAAGAATCAACCTGTCATTCGACAGGATGGAAATCGTGACTGGGTCAACACAGGATTCTTTCTGCCGGTGAGGACCGGGGTCCTTGAGGCAAGGTCAAATGGCGTCGATGCCACTTTTTCGAACCTTGGAAACATGGGCGATATACTCATTGCCGATCGATCCGCGACTGGTCAACGCCGCTGGGCGTGGCTGCGCCATCAGAGCTCGGCAGCGCAGCACGCTGACTCGTATCAGCCACAATCGATGCCGATGAGCGTGCGCTGCGGAATGCCACAATTCGACCAAGCAGGAGACGCTTGCCAAGCGTCGTTACATGCGGCCTGTTTGCATGGCTGCACATTCCGATGGATACTGACCCGTTGGAATACGACGACCATCGATTTTTCGGCACTGCAATCGCGCTTGATCCGCGAATCATCCATACAGGTTTCTGATGGAATGGATCCTTGCACGGACCCATGTCTGGCTTTATTTATTATGGAAAACAAGGGATTTAATCAGGAAATCGTCATTGGTACCCGGCTTAAGCATGCGAGGCTGAATCGCAAGCTGAGCTTGCGTCAGTTGTCAGAGAAGGTCGGATGCACGGAAAGCTTCCTCTCAAAACTCGAGAACAGTAAAGTCCGGCCCTCCATCCCAATGCTTCACAAAATCGCCGTAACGCTGGGAATCAGTGTGGCCAAGCTCTTTGCTGAAGACGGCACCGCGGAGGGACCCGTGACGGTGATGAAAGACGGTCAGCGCCAAGTATTGCGGACGGAACATCTACGGGCTGGAGATGGGGTATCGCTGGAAACATTGGTCCCCAACCACCTGTGCGCGCTTTTGGAAGCCAATATTCATCATGTCCCGGCGGGAACCTCGTCTCAGGGCTTTCTTGAGCACCAGGGAGAAGAAATGGGCTATGTACTTCAGGGGGAGTTGGAGCTCACCGTCGGCGATCAAACGACGACGGTGGGCAAAGGCGACTCCTTCTTCTTCCTCTCGCACCTTCCTCATGCCTATCGAAATACCGGCAGCATTGAAGCACTAGTCTTGTGGGTCAACACACCTCAGAGCTTCTGAACCGCCCTTTCACGGTACGTCGCTGACCGGACATCTACGCTTGGGCAGCCTGCCAGGCCGCGGAGCGCGTCAGGCGTAGGCGCCGTCGAGATAGGGATCGACGTTGCGCGCACCGTCCGTGTACGGGTCGAAAGTGCGTGCGCCATCGCTGTATGGGCTGCGCGTCTCCTGTACGGAACGCGCGCCTTCGCTGTAGGGGTCACGTGCATCCTGCACGGCGCGAGCACCGTCGGTGTACGGGTCTCGCGCGCCGATGCTCGACGATGCGGCTTGCGCGCCCGCTGCCGCGGCAAACAGGGCGATAGCAAAGACAAAACGCTTGGCAATGTTGGTAGTCATGATCGGGCTCCTTAAAAAGGGAGTTGAGATTACGCGGACTGGGAACCTTGTTTCGTAGTTCTCCGTCGGCCACGGAACCCATTTAAGAACACCAACGTATCGACGCTGTAGCGCGTACGGACCATTTTTGTCAGGCTGCGTGTCGTCGCACCAGCTTGATACAGACTTGTACAAAGGGGCTTCGCGAGGAAGACGCACAGTGGGCAATCTATAGCGCGAGGCCGGTGCGGGGGCGGGGGGCGGGGGCACAGGGCCATCCGCCCACAGTTTCAGGATGATTATTGACATACTGGATTTCAAATAGCATCCAGAATCAGCCGGCGTCGGCCCCGGCACCGGCACCGCCCTGGTTCGCCGTCTGGTCGCCGGTGGCTATCAGGTCGCCATGATTGCCCGCAGCGCCGAGCGACTGGCGCAAATCGCACGGGAATTGCATGGCAGTCATGCCTACGCTGCCCGTCACCAACGAATCACAGCTCGATGCGGTGCTGGCCCCGCGTCCACGCCGAACTGGGCCCTCCCCAGGTGCTGGTACACAATGCGGTCGGAGGCGCCTTCGGCAATTTCCCTGAGATCGATCCGGAGACCCTGGAAGCAAACTTCCGCACCAACGTCATGGCCTTCCTCCATCTGGCCCGCCGCCTCGCCCCTGCGATGGTGGAAGCCGGACACGGTGCCATCGTGGCCACCGGGAATACTTCGGCACTGCGCGGCAAGAGCCAGTTCGCGGCCTTCGCGCCGACCAAGGCTGCACAACGCATCCTCGCCGAATCCATGGCCCGGGAACTGGGCAAACAAGGGGGGCATGTAGCCTATGTCTTGATTGATGCAGTGATCGACTTGGCCTGGATGCGCAAGAAATACCCGGACGCGCCGGACGACTTCTTTATCCGGCCAGCCGATATTGCTGACGAAGTCTGGCATGTAATTCACCAGCCGAAGAGTGCCTGATCATTCAATGTGGAGCTTCGCCCCTTCCGCGAGCACTGGTAGCGGTCCTCCGGCAGGAGGCCGGCTGATATCATTCAAGCTTCCTTCGGCTTCCCCCGCCCTGGCCAGACCAGGCTGATCCGACATGGGTCATTCCCAGACGCAAAAGCAGCAAAATCATGAGCGAATCGTGCAGCTCGCGGCACGGCGGTTCCGCGAGCTGGGCGTTGACGGCCTCAGCATCGCCAACCTAATGAAAGAGGCGGGCCTGACCCATGGCGGCTTTTACAAGCATTTCGAGTCGCGAGACGACCTGGTTGCACAAGCTGTGGGCGCTGCATTGGAGAATTCCGGCACCGGACGTCGGGCTCGAAAGGCAGACACCTTTCCTGCGCTGGTGGAGTCGTATCTAAGCAATAGACACCGCGATGCACCCGGACAGGGTTGCGCACTCGGGGCATTGGCCAGCGACATGAGCCGCGCCCCGGATGACGCACGCGCCCTCTACACTGACCAACTCCGCACCAGCCTCGCCCATATTGCGGAACTGGTGGGCGCAAGCACCCAGGCGGAAGCGATCGTCGCTTTCAGCGCGATGGTCGGTGCCCTCAACCTGGCGCGGGCGGTCAACGACCCGGCACTGTCCGCAGAGGTGCTGAGCACCGTAAGGGACTATTTAGTGAAGCATTTCAAGCCTGAGACTTAACCACCGGTTGCTTCGGGGAATGTGTTTGGCAACCGAATTCGGATTGGAATCGGCAACGATCAATCATCTTCGCCGGAAGGCTGCCCGTCGGCTTTCGCGCTCCGCCGCGAAGTGCTCCCCCACAGAAGCGATCAAATCCTTGCGCTCGACTGGTACACCACAGTGCGGGCAAACGTTGGCCAGTCCGACATCATGGCCGCATGTTCGATGCGTGAAATGCATCGCCACGTCCTCGTCCTCGTCCTTGCACCAGGTCTCACCCCAAGCCCTGAGCGCGTAGATCACGGGGTAGAAGGCCGCCCCTTTTTCTGTCAAGCGATATTCGTGGCGCAAGGGCTTCTCGCTATATGGGTGGCGCTCGACCATGCCGTCGGCTTCCAGTGCCTTTAAGCGCGAGGTCAGCATCTGGGGCGTGGCCTCGGTCTGCATCTGAATTTCTTCGAACCGCGTAGCGCCCATATACAACTCTCGCAACACGAGAATTGTCCACTTGTCGCCCACCACGTCAACCGAACGTGCAACAGGGCACACCGTCCCTGCATTTTCGTCCATCGCACGTATCACAACGCTGCTCCCTTAGTCACTTCCGATTTCATAGTAGCACAATTGGGCGGGTAGCGCTGTTGCTGGCCAATCACCCTGCAAGGCTTGTGGCTCTTGACGCTATGATTTTCATAGTTATAATGCGACGGGTCAGCTCGCGAGAGATCGGGCGTTCCCGGTCCTGCGGTCCCACGCCACTGCGATAAGCGCCCCGGTCGCACATGTTTCCAACTGGAGTACTGAATGACTGATTCCGTCTATCAGGTGGAGCGCACTGGCCTTCTGCTGGTGGATCCCTATAACGACTTCCTTTCACACCGCGGCAAGCTGCTCGCAGCGCTTCGGGACGTTGCTGACGAGGTAGGCCTGCTCGACAACCTGTGGATATCTGTTAGCGCCGGGCAGACGTTCGCGCATGAAATCCTCACGACCGCCAACCTGGCTGCCGCCCTTCCGGCCTCCTCGTAGCAGATCGCAGCATGAACCTGACCGGTAATCTCTTGATCGGCGCGCACGAAAGGCGCGCCACAGCGGGCGCGATGCGCGCGCTCCATCAGGCGACACAACACGATTTTGCTCCGGACTTCGCCTTCGACGACATTGAAGAGGTGGATCGCGCCGCGCAATTGGCCGACGAAGCGTTCGACAGCTACAACAACACGAGCCTCGCGGTCCGTGCTTGGTTTCTGGAACACATCGCAGATGGCCTCGACGCCAACGCCACCGCATTGGCCCGCCGTGCAGCACTGGAAACCGGACTGCCAGCCACACGACTCGAAGCGGAAGCGGCCAAGGCCGCCACGCAGTTCCGGCAGATCGCCACCGTTGTACGCCAGGGGCGTTTTCTGCAGGCGACAATCGATTCCGCTCAGCCCGAACCGCAGCCATGGCGGCGCATGGATTACCGCATGCAGAAGATCGGACTCGGTCCAATAGCGAAGAGCACCATGTTGCTGGCCTCCGATCCCGTGAACGCGATGCCCTTGATTAGCGAATGGTCCGTGTCCTACGCGTCGAGTCACGGCACCCCCTTTCCAGCCACGTCCGACAGTCGCTTCATGTCGGTGGGCATGAGCGCGATCGAACGCTTTCTTCGCCCCGTCCGCTACCAGGGCTTTCCTGATGAGCTGCTGCCGCAAGCTCTCCGACACGACAAACCGCTCGGGCTATTGCTGCTGACGGACGGCGAGCTGTTGCCAGCCACAAGTCCGCCCCACTCGCCCGCCTGACATCAGCACCCCCTTTCAATTGCAACAACCGATTCGCATACAGAGGATACGACATGCAGTCTCTCGTTGTGCTTTCCCGCACCTCACCGACACCGAACGAATTCCCAACACTTGCCGAACGCGAGGCCGAATCCGAGACCATTCGTCGTCTCTATCTGGACGGCGTCGTCACGCAGACCTGGCTGCGCAACGATGGAGGCGCCTGCATGTTCGCAGACGGCCACGACGCGGTGAGCCTGGAGCAAACGTTCTCGGCACTGCCCCCGGTGCGGTTGGGCTTCCTGCAACCACCCACCGCGATTGCGCCGAAGCCATATTCGGGCTTCGGGCCGAGGACTACGCCATGATCAACAAGGTCATTGATGACGCGGTACAGGCACTAGCCCGCGTCCAGGACGGAGCAACGGTGCTGATTGGCGGCTTTGGCGGAGCGGGAGTGCCAAACGAGCTGATCGATGCCCTAATCGCGCAAGGCGCCAGAGACCTGACCATGGTGAGCAACAACGCCGGAAGCGCAGAGATCGGATTAGCCGCACTCCTCAAGGCCGGACGGGTACGCAAGGTCATCTGCAGTTTTCCACGCCAGGCGGACAGCTATGTGTTCGACGAACTCTACCGCAGCCGAAAGGTGGAACTTGAACTGGTGCCTCAGGGCAATCTGGCCGAACGACTTCGCGCTGCCGGTGCTGGCATTGGCGCATTCTTTACGCGCACCGGCTTTGGCACGGAGCTAGCAAAAGGCAAGGAAATCCGAGAGATCGACGGACAGGGCTATGTTCTCGAATCTCCCATCCATGGCGATCTCGCGCTGGTCAAGGCTGAGAAGGGAGACCGTTGGGGAAACCTGACCTACAGGAAAGCCGCGCGCAACTTTGGTCCGGTAATGGCCACCGCCGCAACGCTGACGGTGGCGAGCGTTCACGACATCGTCGAGCTTGGCGAACTTGATCCGGAGCACGTCATTACGCCCGGCGTCTTCGTTGACCACCTCGTAAAAATCGCACGTGTACCTACCGCGCCAAGCGGATTCAGGAAGGATGCAGCCAAGTCATGACTTACCAGAGACGAACCAAAGATCAACTCGCTGCCCTGGTAGCCAAAGATATCTTCGACGGCGCCACAGTGAACCTCGGCATCGGTATGCCCACCCTGGTTGCGAACCATATCCCCGCCAGCCGCGAAGTGGTGCTCCACAGCGAGAACGGGATACTGGGCATGGGTCCGGCGCCCGCAGACGGCAACGAAGATTTTGACCTGATCAACGCCGGAAAGCAGGCTGTCACGCTGCTGTCCGGTGGTGCCTTCTTTCATCACGCCGACAGCTTCGCAATGATGCGGGGCGGACATCTGGACATCTGCGTCCTCGGCGCCTTCCAGGTTTCCACGACCGGCGACCTCGCCAACTGGCACACAGGCGACCCCGATGCAGTTCCTGCCGTTGGCGGTGCCATGGATCTCGCCGTAGGAGCCAAGCAGGCCTGGGTCATGATGGACCTTCTGGACAAACGCGGTAACAGCAAGATCGTCGACCGGTGCAGCTATCCGCTCACAGCAGCGGCCTGCGTCAAGCGCATCTATACCGACGTCGCAACGTTTGAGTGTACGCCGGCGGGGCTGGTCCTGCGCGACAAGGTAGAAGGACTTGAGCTTGGAGAACTGGAAGCGCTCCTGGCCCTAAGGAAACGCAGTGCTATCCACTCTTTGGAGCTCTAAGATGATCACCTATCAACGCATTGTGCTGGCGTCGCGTCCCACCGGCGTCGTAACGCTCGACAACTTCCGGCTCGAGACAGTGCCCGTTCCCGAGATTGCAGACGGGCAAGTACTGGTACGCGTTCATTTTCTGTCGCTCGATCCATACATGCGCGGCCGTATGTACGACAACAAATCGTATGCTTCGCCGCAGCCGCTTGGTGAGGTCATGATCGGTGGCACCGTTGGTGAGGTCATAGCTTCGAGAGATCCGCGCTATACGACGGGCGACACGGTTCTTGGTTTGCTCGGCTGGCAGGAAATAGGGGCAGTGAGCGGCGATGCGCTGCAGAAGATTGATACCACCCGAATTCCAATGTCGGCCTATCTTGGCGCCGTGGGCATGCCGGGCATCACGGCCTGGTATGGCCTGAACGGTATTCTGCAGCCTGCGGCCGGCCAAACCGTGGTGGTCAGCGCGGCCTCTGGCGCCGTGGGCAGCGTGGTGGGTCAGTTGGCGAGCGCCATGGGTTGCCGTGTCATAGGCATTGCTGGCGGCAAGGACAAGTGCGACTACGTCATCCATTCGCTCGGCTTCGACGCGTGCATCGACTACAAGTCTGCCGGCACCAGTGACGCGCTGTACGCCATGCTCGCCGACGCCACGCCCGATGGCGTGGACGGCTACTTCGACAACGTGGGCGGCGAGATTCTTGATGCCGTGCTGCGCCGGATGAACGCCTTTGGCCGCATTGCAGTCTGCGGACAGATATCGCGATTCGGCAACGGTCAGATACCTCTGCGGCATGCTGATCAGATTCTGATCTCGCGCCTCAAGGTGGAGGGCTTTATTGTCTCCGAGCACGCGGACGCATGGCCGCAGGCATTGCAAGCGCTCAGCAACGCCGTGGCACAGGGCACGCTCAAATTCCGGGAGAGCATCGCGCATGGCTTGGATCGTGCACCGGAAGCCTTTATCGGGCTCCTCAACGGCAAGAATCTCGGCAAGCAACTGGTGAAGCTCGTGTAAGCCTGTAAAAGGTAGCGGCTGCAGCCCCCCTGCCGCACCGAGCACCAACTCAAGGAGACATCTTGAAACACATCCTCGCAACCCTGGTGGCTGGCGCAGCGTGTATCCTCACGGCCCCCGCCTGCGCGCAGACCTATCCGAACCATCCCATCAAACTTCTGGTGGGCTACCCGCCCGGCGGGGCGGCCGATAGCGTAGCCAGACTCGTGTCGGCTTCACTCGCACAGAAGCTCGGACAACCCGTCGTGGTCGAGAACAAGCCAGGCGCCGGCTCGATCGTGGCCGGATCTGTTGTGGCCAATAGCCCGGCGGACGGCTACACTCTTTTGCTCACGGGCAGCACGCTGCTGACCAACTTCCCGGCCGTACGCAAGATGCCTTTCGATCCCAATGTCGCGCTGGATCCGTTAGGACTGGTGAGCATACTGCCGATGGTGGTGGTCACTAGGAAGGAAGACGGGCCACAAAGCCTCAGGGACCTTGTCGCACAGGCCAAGGCGATGCCGGAGAAGTTTTCTTTCGGCACATATGGACTGGGCTCGCCAACGCATTTCGCAGGTGAGTTGCTGAATCAGGCTGCCGGCCTCCATATGGTCCATGTCCCCTTCAACGGCAGCGCACCAAACCTGACTGCTCTGATGGGCGGCCAGATTCCGGTCGCATTCGACACGGCCGTGGCTGCGCGGCCACTGCTCGCGGCCCGGAAGATTACTGCCGTTGCCACGCTCTCCCCTAGTCGGCTGCCGTCGCTTCCGTCCGTTCCCACCGTCGCCGAACTCGGGTATGGCAGCGCCACGTTGGAAACATGGATTGCATTGCTGGTCAGGAAGGGCACGGCACCGGACGTACAGCAGAAGCTCACAGCCGCGCTTGCAGAGGTGGCGCGCGCGCCAGCGCTACAAGCCCAGATCAGCGGCCTGGGCTTGATTCCCACGTACGAAGATCCAGCGGCAGTCAAGGCGCGTATCGCAAAAGAGTTGCCGTTAATGCGTGCAGTTGCCGCGAAAGCTTCCATTCGCGTCGAGTAGGTGCCCGGCCGAGTCACTGCCAATACGCCTGTCTGAATCCTTCGGTCCGGACAGGCGGCTCAATGCTCCGGCTCAGCGCATCGATCGGAATCCGGAACGTACTTCCCTACTGAACAGTTCAGGCTCTTCCCATGCTGCGAAGTGACCGCCCTTGTCCACGCGGTTGTAGTAGACCAGGTTCTGATAGGCGCGTGCTACCCAGTTCTTCGGCGGCCGGTAGACCTCGCCAGGGAAGATGGTCACTGCTACCGGGATCGTGATGGGACCCGGTTTTGCCGGCGCCACGGCGGCTTCCCAATAAATCCGTCCGCTCGACGTCCCAGTATTGGTCAGCCAGTAGAGCGTAATGTTGTCGAGGATCGCATCACGTCCCAGCGCGCGCTCGGGGTCACCACGGGTAAATACCCAGTCAGCCTGCTTGTCGTAGAGCCACGCTGCCAGACCCACCGGCGAATCGGCCTCGCCATAGCCGATGGTTTGTGGCCGCGTTTGCATGATTGCCACGTAACCGAATCCCTTGTTGAGGAACTCCCTGGCCTGATCAAAGATCTCCCGTTCTTCGGCCGTGAGACCCGCGGGCGCGGGATCGCCGCTCATCAATACCTTTGCGACCTCCGGCGGCAAGGTCGTCGCGCGCTCTACCCGGTTGACGTGCATGCCCAGCAGCCCCGCGGGCGCCTGCCGGCCAAGCGAGTCGCAGATGATGGCGCCCCAGTCGCCGCCTTGCGCAGCATAGCGCGTGTAGCCAAGCCGCTTCATCAGGACGTCCCACGCGCGCGCGACGCGGTCGGCGTTCCAGCCCGTTTCGGTGGGCTTCTGGGAGAAGCCAAAGCCTGGGATCGATGGCATGACGAGGTGGAACGCATCGTTGGCCGAGCCGCCGTGCGCCGTCGGGTCTGTCAGTGGGCCGATGACATTCAGCAGCTCGAAGACCGAACCTGGCCATCCGTGGGTCATGATCAGCGGAAGCGCATCGGGATGACGGGAGCGGACGTGGATGAAATGAATATCCAGCCCGTCGATGTTCGTCAGAAACTGCGGATGAGCATTGAGTTTCGCCTCAGCCTTGCGCCAGTCATAACCCTTCTCCCAATAGCGCACCAGCGGCTGAAGCTTCGCAAGCTGCACGCCCTGTGACCGGTCGCCGACCGGTTCCGCATTCGGCCAGCGCGTGGCGGCAAGGCGGCGCTTCAGATCTGTGAGAGCTGCTTGCGGTACCTGTACGCGGAACGGGCGAATCGCATCCGTCGTGGCTGGTTGCCCGCTATCGGACGGCGCGGCGGCTGACAGGACCGGCTGAATCATGGGAAGGGCCGCGGTTGCCACGCCCCCCAAAAGCAGCGTTCGGCGCGACCGGTTGGGTCCCGGCTTCGATATTCTTGTGTCCACGACATCTCTCCTTTTCGATGATTCGTTTAGCCATGGCCGTATCATCGCTCGCCGCGAGCAACTGGTAAGGCGCCCGATAGCAGTAGCGTAGGTCACGAGATGCACCTTGTCGATCTTGGTGCTTGCTCAATATCGCCCTTCAGCACGTTGGCTTTGTCCCGACCGGGCTGCCCGCGTCCCTTCGCCGGATTCCGCTGGGCGATCCGGCCTCTACGTAAAGGATGAATCATTTCACTGGGCTCTTAATTCTGCGCCCCTGCAAGCCAATTTCTGGTTTGCAAATAACTGCCGCAACCCTAAATTTACTATCAGGTTGCAGCAGGATTCATCCGACGTCAGCAGGAGACAACAATGACAAACGATATCGATCGGCCTCGGAGAAGATTCCTGGCCACCGCCGCCCTGACGCTTACCGCGGCGCAAATCGGCTCGCTCTCCTCCGCCATGGCCCAGACCGGGCAGGCGAAAACCACGCCGCGCACCAATACGGCCTTCGCCTCGATCCGACAGATCGAGGCCGGACTACTCAATGTGGGCTACGCCGAAGTGGGCCCCCCCGACGCCCCCGCCGTGGTCATGCTTCATGGCTGGCCCTACGACATCCACGCCTTCGTCGATGCCGCCCCGCTGGTGGCATCGCGCGGCTACCGAGTGATCGTTCCGTACCTGCGCGGCTATGGTTCCACGACCTTCCTGTCGAAGGACACCGTCCGCAACGGGCAGCCGGCTGCCGTTGCGCTGGATATCGTCGCGCTGATGGACGCACTGCATATCCAGAAGGCCGTTCTCGCCGGGTTCGACTGGGGCGCGCGCACGGTCGACATCATCGCCGCACTGTGGCCGGAGCGCTGCGCCGGACTCGTCGCGGTCAGCGGCTACCTGATCGGCAACCAGGCGGCGGGCAGGATGCCGTTACCACCGGATGCGGAATACCAGTGGTGGTATCAGTTCTATCTTGCGACCGATCGTGGCCGCGACGGCTACCAGAAATACACGCACGACTTCACACGGCTGATCTGGCGGCTGGCGTCGCCGCGCTGGAAGTTCGATGACGCCACCTTCGAGCGCAGTGCGGCCGCATTCCGGAATCCCGATCACGTGGCTATCAGCGTTCACAACTACCGCTGGCGGCAGGGTCTTGCTGAAGGCGAAGCACGGTACGACGACATTGAGAAGCGGCTGGCGACCTCGCCTACCATCGGCGTGCCTACCATCACGATGGAAGGGGATGCCAATGGCGCACCACATCCCGAGCCGAGTACATATCGCAGCAAGTTCACCGGCAGGTACGAACACCGGGACCTGACCGGCGGCATCGGCCACAACATTCCGCAGGAGGCGCCGGCGGCATTCGCCCAGGCGGTGCTCGACGCTTCCCGACGCTAGGTGCCAACCGGCTTCGATAAGGAGATGCGCGATGGATCGATCCTCCAATTCCGACAATGCGCAGGCGTGCCAACCGTCGGGGCCGGCGGACAATGTCATCGACGAGGACCCGAGTGTGCGCGATCATCCGCGCCGCGCCCAGATGTTTCCGGTACTCACTGAAGACGAAATCGACCGGTTGCGCCGCTTCGGCAGCCCGTGCCACTACGCGAAGGGCGAATATCTCTACAGCTTCGGCAACAAATGCCCGGGCGTATTCGTGATCTTGTCCGGCACGGTGCGGATCGTGGCGCCCGAAGGGCTGAGCGCGAAGCGGATCATCCATACGTACAGGCTGCGCGGCGAATTTACGTCCGATATCACCCAGCTTTCGAACAAGCCCGCGGTGGTCGATGCCCAAGTCATCGACGATGTCGATGCCCTGTTGCTGCGCCCCGAGGAACTCAGCGCCGCGATGGTCAGCGAAGCCGACCTGGGCGAGAAGATCATGCGGGCACTGATACTGCGGCGCGCCCTGGCAATGGAACGCGGCCGCGGTATCGTCATCGTCGGCCCGGCTGGAGACGCCCGGCTCGTCGAGCTCCAGAACTTCTTGCGTCGCAATGGGTTTCCGAACATGGTCATCGACGCGGAGCAGGACGCCGACGCCATTGCCCTGTTGCAGCAGCTCACGCCGCAGCCCGACGACCTCCCGCTGGTGGTCTGTCCGGAAGGCACCGTGCTGCGCAACCCCGACGTGGAGCAGCTCGCCTCCTGTCTGGGGCTGGTTCCCGAATTCGATCCGGCACGCGTCTACGACGTGGCGATCATCGGCGCCGGGCCGGCGGGGCTTGCGGCGGCGGTCTACGCGGCATCCGATGGCCTGTCAGTGGCGGTATTCGACTGCCGCGCACCCGGCGGGCAGGCCGGCACAAGTTCCCGCATCGAGAACTATCTCGGTTTTCCCACCGGCATTTCAGGGCATGAGCTAGCGAGCCGCGCATTCATCCAAGCCCAGAAGTTCGGCGTGCATATCGGTATCCCCTGCGAAGTCACTGCGCTGCACTGCGACAGCCATCCGAGCGTGGTCGAACTGGCCGGCGACCGTCGAATCACTGCGCGCGCCGTCGTCGTTGCCAGCGGCGCCGAGTATCGACGCCCCGACATCGAGAATCTTGAGCAGTTCGAGGGTCGCGGCGTCTACTACTGGGCGACACCAGTCGAGGCGCGGCTGTGCAACAAGCAGTCCGTGGTGCTGGTCGGCAGCGGCAATTCCGCAGGCCAGGCAGTTGTCTTCCTGGCGTCACAGGTCGACCACTTGCATATGTTCATCCGCGGCGCCAGCCTTGCCGACAGCATGTCGCGTTACCTGATCGAACGCATTCACGCACTCGCCAACGTGACACTGCATACGCGGGTCGAGCTCAGCGCGCTCGAAGGCGGCGCACGCCTTGAGCGTGTCCACTATCGCGGGGCCGGCGGCATCGAAGGCAGCTTGACGACGCATCATCTGTTCGTCTTTATCGGTGCCCAGCCGAATACCTCCTGGCTGCAGCAATGCCGCGTGGCGTGCGACGCCAAGGGCTTCGTCTTGACCGGCCCCGACCTAGGGGACGCTTTCGTGCCGTTGCTGCCCTTCCAGACAAGCGTCGAAGGCGTGTTCGCGATCGGCGATGTTCGGTCAGGATCGACGAAACGCGTGGCGTCGGCCGTGGGCGAAGGCGCTGGCGTCGTCGCGCAGATCCATCATTTCCTTTCGCTCGTACGTTCGAAGAATTCAGTGCACGCCTGACTCCCTTGCGCAGCGGCAGGTCGTCGGCTGTCCGGCGGCATGGCCACGCGCGCGATTGCAGGGACTAGTTACTTCGTTTCCTGGACGAGCCGGCTCCAAGGCCAGCAGCCATCGAATACTTCGAATTGAGGCTGCCTTCGCCATTGGCACCGTATCCGCTTGTCATCTACAGCGGCCCCAAAGAGTCACTATTTCTTTCTCCGGACGGCCCAGACTTTGCCACTTGTTGTGCCACCTTCGTCGCACTTTCGGCGTTTAATCCTCGTTTTTCTTGACGCTATGATTTTCATAGTTATACTGCTGCCAATGCGTGAGACGTCGCGCGTACCGAATAAGTCAGTCTGGCGCCACTGCAATATGCGACCCCGGTCGCACATGTTTTCTGAATGGAGTACTGAAATGGCTAATCCCGTGTATCGCCCTGAGCGAACCGGCCTACTGCTGGTGGATCCATATAACGATTTCCTCTCCGAGGGCGGCAAAGTGTTCCCGATGCTTAGGGAGGTTGCTGACGAAGTCCGCCTGCTCGACAACCTGCGCGCATCGGTGGCGGCGGCACGCTCGGCGGGCGTCCAGGTGTTCTATGTACCGCATCGGCGCTGGCAGCCCGGCGACTACGACAACTGGGATCACCCGAATCCGACGCAGCGCCTGATACAGCAGCGTCACACCTTCGCCAAAGGCACGTGGGGCGGCGAATGGCATCCGGACTTCGTGCCGCAGGACGGCGACATCATCGTCCAGGAGCACTGGGGGCAAAGCGGCTTCGCCAATACCGATCTCGACTTCCAGCTCAAGCAGCAAGGCGTTACGCACGTGATCGTCGTGGGCCTGCTGGCAAATACCTGCATTGAATCGACCGCACGTTTCGCCATGGAGCTTGGCTATCACGTCACGCTCGTGCGCGATGCTACTGCTGCTTTCCACAAGGAAATGATGCACGCTGCGCACCATCTGAACGGGCCGACCTTCGCCCATGAAATCCTGACGACGGCCGAGTTGCTTGCCGCACTGCCCGTTTCATCGCAGGAGAGCGCAGCATGAAACTCACCGGCAATCTGCTCATCGGCGCGCAGGAGGTAAGCGCCACGGCGGGCAGCATCCAAGCGCTGAATCCGTCGACCAACCTTGCAATCGCACCGGACTTCGCATTCGGCGGTGTCAATGAAGTCGAGCGCGCGGCGCAACTGGCCGACGATGCGTTCGACAGCTACAACGAAACCAGCCTGCATGTGCGCGCCGCGTTCCTGGAACGCATTGCCGACGGTCTCGACGCCAATGCACCGGCGCTGGCCCAACGTGCCGCGCTGGAGACCGGCTTGCCCGCTGCGCAACTCGAAGGGGAAGCCGCAAAGTCCGCCACCCAGTTCCGGCAGTTCGCCACGGTCGTGCGTCAGGGACGCTTTCTACAGGCAACGATCGATCCCGCCCAGCCCGAGCGTCAACCTCGGCCACGCATGGATCACCGTATGCAGAAGATCGGTCTCGGCCCGATTGCCATCTTCGGGGCAAGCAATTTCCCGATCTCGTACTCGGTCGCGGGCGGCGATACGGCGTCCGCGCTGGCGGCCGGCTGTCCCGTCATCCTGAAGGCTCACAACGCACATCCCGGCGCATCGGAAATCATGGGCCGGGTCATCCAACAGGCCGTAAAGGACTCGGGCTTGCATGAAGGCGTCTTTTCACTGGTACGCGGCGACGGTAATGCGATCGGCGAAGCGCTGGTGGATCATCCGCTGGTCAAGGGCGTGACCTTCACAGGTTCCGAGGCGGGTGGCATGGCGCTTTTCCGGCGCGCGCAGCAGCGTCCCGATCCGATCCCGGTCTTCACCGAGATGACCAGCGTCAATCCCACCTTCGTGCTGCCCATTGCGCTGTTCTCGCGTGGCCGCGAGATTGGCGACGGCTTTGCGGAACGGATGCTGGTGAACGTGGGACAGGCCTGCCTGAAGCCCGCGATCTTGCTGGCGATCGACGACCTTGGCTACAGCGAACTGAAGGAGGCAATGATTGCCCGCATCAGCGCCGCGCAGGCCCGCACCATGCTCACACCGGGCATCAACCGGGCATACCGTACGAACGTTGCGCGCCAACAAGACGCGGGCGCGGAGCAGATCGCGGCAGGTGTCACGCCAACTGCAGAGTGGGACGGCCAGTCATTTCTATTTGAGGTCGACGGCGCCCGCCTGCTCGAAGAGCCGGTATTGCTCGACGAAGTCTTCGGCCCGTCAGCGCTGCTGGTGCGCGTGGCCGATGCCGAGCAACTGGTCACGATCGCCAGGCGTTTCCGCGGCCAGCTTTCTGCGACGATGCATATCGAACGTGCCGATCATGCGCTGGCTGCGCGGCTCTTGCCTGTCCTGCAACGCCGCACTGGTCGCATCGTCATCAATGCATTCGCGCATCCGCAGGAAGTATCTTACGCATCGATTCACGGCGGCCCGTTTCCGGCCACCTCCGATAGCCGTTTCACGTCGGTTGGCATGAGCGCGATCGAACGCTTCCTCCGGCCCGTCTGCTACCAGGGATTCCCCGATGAGTTGTTGCCGGAGGCGCTCCGGCACGACAACCCGCGCGGTCTCTGGCGGCTGGTAGACGGCGAACCGTCGAAGGCCTGACTCGAACAGACGCCCGCCCGCGCAATCACTGCGCGGGTGGAAATCCAATCCTCACGCAGGAGACATTCCATGCAATTTCTTGTTCTGGTTTCCCTCACCACCCCCGCGCCCAAGGACGCGCCGACACGGGAAGAGCGCGAAGCCGAGTCGGAGGTCATCCGGCAGCTCTACCGCGATGGCATCGTCAGGCAGATCTGGCTGCGCGGCGATGGTGGCGCATGCATCATCGCGGAAGGCGATGCCCCGCAAACGCTGGACGCCATATTCTCCGCCCTGCCCTTGGTGAAATCAGGCTTCCTACAGCCACCGAAGGTCATTGAATTGAAAGCATATTCTGGATTCGGACCAAGGACTGCGTCTTGATGTTGGTGAGACCTGCGGCGGAGCATTTGAACGCTAGCGCGGATAGATAGCCACTCCTGGTATAAGCGGCGCTCGCAGGCATCTGGGCAGAGGATCGGAAGTGCGCCCGATCTCATGCCCCTCATCCCAAGCCCATTATTTCTCGAGGCGCTATGCCTTTATGGGTCTGTCTCGGGGCAGGTCGGCAGGCGCTTGTCAGCTAGCTGGATTTCGACGCGGACGCGTCTCCTCCGCGCCAGTAGTCTACAGAATAAAGAGCCCCACATAGGGGGCTCTCAGACATCAGGGATTAGCGCTGAGGCGATTTGCTAATTTTTCGCCTCTTCGACCATCCTGGCTGGTGATTCATGCGCCATCGGAAAACACGTCCCGCCGATCTGTGACTCGCGCACCATCAGTAAAAACATCCCTCTTATCCGTAACTGCCCTGCTTCCATCCGTATATGGGTCTCGTGGTCCGGTCACCCTGGCCCCATCCGTATAGACGTCGCGAGGCCCGATCCCGGCATAAACAGCGCCCGCGCCGAGAGTTGCACCCACCGCAGCGAGAAGTAATACTTTCTTTAGCATTTTTCCACCTCCTTTTCTTCGGTGGCCATAAAAATTCCAAGTAAATTTTTCTTGAATATAGATTGCGTTCCGAAGGTGGGAGTCGGAAAAATATACAATATTTTCATATGCCTTATGCTTTTTTGAAATATATGCATGGGCTCCGAATTCATTCCTCAAGGAGGCATTCTGGTGTAGCGGAAGGCTCGCGCCTTGTAAACCAGCCGCGCGGCGGCAATTGGCGGTTCGATTCGCTGCGAGACTCGGTCCGCTGAGGCGCGGAAGCGGTGGACCATGCCGAGACCGGGCACCATATCGTAGGACACACCAATTGGCGACGCTGTGCGGCCTGGACTATCGCCACGCGACGACCCATAACACCGTAAACATGCTCGCAACGCTGGCGAGGTGCCAGGGAGTACCCGGACCCTCCGCGGATGGTCGACGGGCTTGTCGTTTCAGCCGGGCGCTGCTGTTTCCGGCAGGGCACGCTTCCTAATCGGCCGCGCACCTAATGCGGTCCGGCCGGAAACTTGCACACGACATTTCTTTCCCGATTCTTATATCTGTATGTATCAAGGTGCGGCAAGGATACGTGTGATGACAGAGGCGGCCAGCGCGCGCTTCGGGCCCGATACATTGGTCTCCTTAAATACAGCCCAGCCCCTGCCCAGCGCCATTGAGTGGCGCGACCATTTCCTGACTGGATCAAACGCCATGTTGCTTACGATTCTCGCCTACCTTGGCGGCGCGCTCACGAACAGCGACTGGTGGACAAATTTCCCCACACCGAAAGCGGTGGCGGAACGCCAGTGACATCGTCTGTACGGGCTGCAAGCTCCGGCAAGTCTGTCCACAGCGCTACCGCGGTATTCGCCGGTGGCTGCTTCTGGGGCGTCCAGGGCGTATTCGAGCATGTAGGTGGCGTGACACGCGTCACCTCTGGCTACACTGGCGGCGCAGCAGGCACCGCGCAATACGAGAAGGTGGGCACGGGCCAGACCGGCCACGCGGAGTCAGTCGAGATCCGGTACGACCCAACGCGGATCAGCTACGGCAAGCTGCTGCAGATCTACTTCTCGCTCGCACACAATCCCACGCAACTGAACTACCAGGGTCCGGACCACGGCACGCAGTATCGCTCAGCGATCTTTCCGCTCACGCCAACGCAGCGGTCGATCGCGGAGGCGTACATCGCGCAGCTTGGCGCCTCGAAGTCGTATCGGGCGCCGATCGTCACGCGCATCGAGCAATACAATGGCTTCTATCCTGCGGAAGGCTACCATCAGAACTTTCTTGTCGACAACCCGACTCATCCCTACATCCTCATTAACGACCTACCGAAGATCGGCAATCTGAAGACCACCTGCCGAAGGGCGCCTGGTCGCTCAATGTAGAGCTTCGCCCGTTCCGCGAGAACTGGTGATCGCCCAGGGGTTGGGCTGCTATCGCCTGCTGAGCGCATCGGGCGTTTGCGCCCATACCCTGGTTCCGTCCCGTGACCGCTCCTCCCGCAGTACTGCTGGCGCATGCCACTGTCGCCGACGGCACGCTTCATTTCGCTACACCTCATCGTCCAGCTTGACCGCGAAACCGCGCTGCACGCCAGGACGCGCCCACAACGTCTCATACCAGCGTTTGACGTTCGGGAACTGGCTGAGGGAAACCTGATGGCGTTCATGCCTCCATGCCCAGCCAAGAATTGCAAAATCGGCCACGGACAGCTCGCCGGCGACGAACTCCACGTCCGCAAGCCGGCGGTCCAGCACCCCATAAAGGCGGTACGTTTCCTCCGAGTAGCGTTTGAGACCATAGCGCCGGTCCACATCGGACTCGAGCATGCGGAAGTGATGGACCTGGCCGGGCATGGGCCCAAAACCGCCCATCTGCCACATCAGCCATTCGAGCACCGGTATCCGCTCGCGCAAGCCTGCGGGCAGGAATCTGCCAGTCTTTTCGCCAAGATACAGCAGGATCGCGCCGGATTCGAAGATGCTTATCGGCTGGCCGTCCGGACCATCCGGGTCGACGATTGCCGGGATCTTGTTGTTCGGACTGATACGCAGGAACTCCGGCGCGAATTGCTCGCCCTTCAGAATATTCACCGTCTTGACGGTGTAGGGCAAATTCAGTTCCTCGAGCGCGACGCTGATCTTGCGTCCGTTCGGCGTATTCCAGGTATGAAGCAGGATACTCATGAGATGCAATCCTCATCGTGTGGGCACCCGTACTAGGTCGCATTGCATGAATGGGCGGGCGCGGGCGGTGCAAGCGGTGCCTGTTCGCTGATCCTGTGCACGGCAATTCCTTCGATCGGATTGTATCGCCCTACTTGTCAGCTTCGGAAATCGGCGCATTGACTAACACAGCGAGCCCGGCCTCACCGCGCGACAAGGTGCCTCGTGACGCCCTAGGTGTCCACGGGACGCTGCTGCACGATCAGGTTGCCCGTGACTTGTTTTCTCCCCAAAGAGCACTTTCACGCTGATACACACAGTGAGCGCCCCTCGCGGAACAGATCAGGCCAGCGCCTAGAGCGTCGGCGCAATCCCGTGTCCACCGCCAATGCAAAGGGGCACGATGCCACGCCCGTACGCCATCGGCATGCATGGCATGCAGCCGCGTCGTCTGCACCACCCCGGTCGCCAGTTGGCCGGGCGCAATGGCGCGGCCGCCGCACAGAGACGCGGCGGCCAGGCCCAGCCCGGACCCGCCGGTTTAGCGACTGCGCGAATGCCCAAGCCTGACCAACGCTCAGTGCCCTGCGCTCTGGCCCCCGTCGACGTGCAGGATCTCGCCGGTGACGAAGGGCGCGGAATCGAGATAGAGCACGGCGTCAACAATGTCGCGCATCTCGCCCATATGGCCCACAGGGTGCAGCGCGCTCAGCCCCGCATGTGTTTCGGGCGGATGCATCGGCGACTTGATGATGCCGGGCGAGACCGCATTGGCGCGGATGCCGGTCTTGGCATACTCGATGGCCAGCGACTTGGTCGCGGCGTTCAGGCCGCCCTTGGTCAGCGACGCCAGCACCGACGGCACGCCGTTGATCGCATGGTCGACCAGGCTGGTGGTGATGCTGACCACGTGGCCGCTGCGGTGCTTCTCCATCTCGGCAATTGCCAACTGCGTAACATGAAAGAAGCCAGTCAGGTTGATCGCCGTTATTGCCGCATAGTCTTCGTCGGTATAGCTCGTGAAGGGCTTGGCGATGAACACGCCGGCGTTGTTGACCAGTGTGTCGACGCGGCCGAACTTTTCCACGGCCTCGGAAATGACGCGGCGTGCCGTGGCAGGATCGGCGATATCGCCAGCGACTGCCAGGATATCCGGGTCATCCGACGGCTTGATGCTGCGTGCCGTCGCAACCACGCGATGGCCGCGCTCGCGGAAACCCTTGACCAGTTCGGCGCCAATCCCCTGCGATGCGCCCGTGATGACTACGACCTTCTTTGCTGTGCTCATTTTTCGAACCTCGATGTAAGCTGATTCGGCCTTCCGGCCAATCGGGCCGGCGGCTCCGATGGGCTCCAATTTAGGCAATTCATTGCCGCCTTCGAAGACCTGGCAGGAACAAACAGTTATGCGCGGAACGTACAAGTCAGTAGGGACACCGCCTTCCGAAGAGCTTAAAAGGTATGCCTTTAGCAACTTCTGCCGGCAGCGGTCCCACACCATCGACTTCTGCCGATGGCGCACATATGATCCTCAGTACGCATGACCTGACAGGCCGCATCGCCACTGACTACCTCGAAATGAAAAGGCAATTCGACGACCTCCAGCTCCGCACGGTCCAGCGGCTGGAGGAACGCCTTGGGGTCCGCCTGTTCGTGCGAACCACTCGGCAGATCCGCCTGACCGACGAAGGACGGGTGTACTTCGAGCAGAGCCGTGGCGCGCTGACGCAACTGATGGATGCGGAGCGGCAGATCAGCGGCCAGCACCGGGCCCCCGCCGGCCGGCTGCGGATCAGCCTGCCAACCCCCTACGCCCACTATCGCGTACTGCCGGTGCTACCGGCTTTCCGGGATCAGTATCCGGAAGTCGAAATCGATGTGCACATCAGCAACCGCAACGTCGACTTCGCGGATGACACCTATGATCTTTCGGTACGAGGGCGCGCACCGGATGACTCGAACCTGATCGCGCGCAAACTGGAAGATGCCGAACTGGTGGTCGTGGCAACGCCCGGGTACCTCCGGCGTGCCGGCACGCCGCAGTCTCCGGAGGACCTGCTCAGGCATGAGTGCATCCAGTTCGAGCGCCCGAGCAGCGGCCGCAGGATTCCATGGACGCTCCGGATCAACGGCGAGGAAGCGGATATCATGACGGCCGGCTCGTATGCGGCGTCAGAGGATATCCTCGGCGGGGCAACGCTGGTACGCGCCGGCGCCGGCCTGTTCCAGACCTACCGCTTCGTAGTGGAACAGGACCTGCGCGACGGCTCGCTGGTGGAGGTCCTGCGGGATTATGGCGGCAGTTCGCGGCCCTTTGTGCTGCTTTACCCGTCCGCGCGCCACGTCTCGCGCCGGGTACGGGTGTTCGTCGACTTCCTGGTCGAGAAATTCTCTGCATAGCGGCACAAAACGCCGCGCTCATGCTGGCCGGATCTGGGCAATGACAACGAGAATCACGGCCGCATTGCCTGGCTGCTGCAAGTGCGACGAGATGGTTCGCGCATGGCCGGCCTTTTCGGCCAGCACGTCACGGAACAGATCGGACGCGCCGTCCAGGACCGCAGGCTGCCCAAACCAGCCCGGCGCGCCGGCGATGTGGCCGTCAACCCGGACGATGTGGTCCAGTCGATCGAAGCCATCCAGGTAGGCGTTGATCTGTGCCAGCACATTGAGTGCCGCCAGCTCGGCCGCGTTCCTGCCCTGCTCCACGGTCAAGTCCGTGCCGATCTGGCCCTGCCAGACCACCTTGCCATCCTGCAATGGCAACTGTCCCGAGATAAACAGCAGGTCCCCGGCCTGGCTGACCGCGGTATAGCTGCCCAGTGGCTGCGGGGAGGCGGCAGCACCAGGCCGCGCGCCGCAAGGCGTTCGTGAATAGACATGTTGGCTCCAGTCAGATGAGTCGCCCCGGGAAAGGGTACCGGTGGTGCACCCCGGCGGCCTGCGCCGCAGACAATGACCGGTGCCCACGCGGCTAACTCCATTCGACCATTGGTTCCGGATAAAGGCATCGGCGAGAACAGCAATTGGTACTACCGGGAACAAATTCGCCGGCCGGTGGGTGATGCCGTTCCGTCAAGGCATCAAGCGCGTCGCCCACCCCTGATTCATTCAATCTCCGGCGCCCTCGAAATGTCCTTGGTTCGGCAAGATGAATAGATGGTCGTTGCTCCCTGCCGCGTTCCGTCAGCACTTACCAGTGATGTCTAGCCTTTCAACGCCTACGCATAGCCCTTTACTTAGCGCAACTCGAAATCGGACAGATCAATCCAGACCAAAGTGCGACTGCGATCCGGTCGCATGTCAGCGCCACGTGGGTGGACCCGCCTGCGACTCGGCAAGCGGATGCCCTGCATTTCAATGAAGTCATGAACATATTGAGCCGCCGCCAAACCACCGGACACGTCCACCTGATAATCGTGGCGGCGCAGCAGGAAATCAGGCCCGAAGTAGAAATCCTGAACCGCACTGTGGGTGGCGATAGCCGGGGGAAACTTTGCGCGCAGCACCCGCCAGACTTCACCGGACTCGTCCCAAGGTGCGACCTCTTGTACGGCAACCCCTGGCATGGCAAGCGAGAATGGCGTCGACAGATAGGTCCACAGGGCATAGCCACTGAAATAGGCGCGGTGCAGTGGATCCCAGGGGGTGTCCACGCCGTGCCCGTCAAACGCTGACCTGGGATTGTCGCGCCCCGCGATGGTCTCGCCCTGGCTGTTCTTGATCTCAACCCGGTCCGGAACGAAAGTCATGACAAACTCAGGAGCTCCATAGGGGGTGATGGTCACCAACTCTTCCTGTGTCTTCGTAGTAATACTGCGCGGGTTGGCATCCGTGGCAATACCCTTGGTCGCCCAGAACTCCCCTCCGGAAACGATTCTGGCGCTTACCGTCCTGAAGGCATTCCAGCGGTCAAGGCCGCCATGAGCAGCAATCACTTGCTTCAGAAGATCATTCATAACATGGCTCCGTTGGTCGGCATGACATGGACCGGCAGGCCGCCGGCGAAAACGGCGACCCGCTCCGGCAGCTCATCACGACGTAATGATGGTTTGCTCAAGATCGATGGTTTTGTGCACCGCCCTCGAGTATGGGCAAAGCTGATGCGCCGAGTTCGCGATGGCTTCGGCGACGTCCTGTGCCAAGCCAGGAAAGCGGATAGTGAACCGGGCATTGAAGAACCAGCCCGGCCCCGTCTGACCCAGGTCGATCTGGATGTCCACCGAATAGTCGGGCGGTAGCACCACCTTCTTCTGCGCAGCCACAAGCCCCAGCGCGGTGATGTAACAGGCCGACCACGCGCCTGCAAACAACTGCTCGGCGGTCGGGTGTGGCTCGGCAGCGACGATCTCATGGTTGTCACCGCCGGGCGCGGAGAGTCTGATGTCGACGACGCCGTAGTCGCCACGCTGGGCACTTGGGTCGCGGTTGACAGTGGTATGGCTTTTACCCGAGTAAACGACTTTTTCGAGCTTGGTCATGACAGTTTCCTCAATGTTTGGGTTCAATTCAAACAACTTACTAATTGGCGCGTTGGGTATTGCGCCGGTGGCAATCGCATCGCTGCCCGCCCAAGAACGCGTTTAAGGAGAACAATGTATTGCGCGAGCGCGATACGAAAGTCGGTCAACGCAGCGGCCTGAATGCCGCCCTCAGTTCCTGAGCAAAGATCGTTGGCTGCTCCCACGCCGCGAAGTGGCCGCCTTTCTCGGCCTGATGGTAGTAGACGAGGTTCGGGTAGGCCTTCTCCGTCCAGCTTCGCGGTGCTTGATACTGCTCGCCGGGGAACACGCTTACGGCCACCGGGATCTTGACGCCTTTGACGTTGAAGAAGCCACCCTTGTATTCCCAGTAAAGGCGCGACGCGGATACGCCCGTGTTGGTCAGCCAGTACAAGGTGATGTTGTCCAGGATCTCGTCACGCGTCAGTTCGCCAGTGGCGCTCGTGGCGCGGTCCAAGGCCGAAGCAACAGCCGCGGCCGGCTGGCCATCGGCATCGTTATGGTCGAGCAGCCACGCGGCAAGTCCCACGGGTGAATCGGCAATGCCATAAAGCGTTTGCGGACGCGAACCCATGATCCGTGCGTAATCCACTTGCTTGAATGTCCGGGCTAACTGCTCGTAGGCCCGTTTCTCGTCCGCCGACAGTCCGGCGGGTGCGGGAGCGCCAATCTGGAGCGCCTTGTCGACCTCGGCCGGTACTGTCGCGGGCATGTTGGTATGGATGCCAAGCAGTCCCGCTGAAGCTTGCAAGCCCATCTGGTCGACAACGAACGCGCCCCAGTCGCCGCCCTGGGCTACGTAATGCTGGTATCCGAGCCGGCGCATCAGTTCCGTCCAGGCGCGCGCCATGTGCTCGGGACCCCAGCCGGTGCCCGTCGGCTTGCCGGAGAAGCCGTACCCCGGCATCGACGGGATCACGACGTCGAATGCGTCCTCGGCCTTGCCACCATGCGCCACGGGATCCGTCAGCAAACTGATGAGCTTGGTCTGTTCGAGCACAGAGCCGGGCCAGCCATGGTTGATGATCAATGGAAGCGCGTGGGGATTCTTCGAGCGCACATGGATAAAGTGGATCTTCACGCCATCAATCGTCGTCTCGAACTGGGGAATCGCATTCAGCTTTGCTTCCGCCTTCCGCCAGTCGTAGTCCGTCGCCCAATAATGCGCGAGCCCTTTCATGGTCGCGAGTGGCACGCCCTGCGAAGTATCTGTGACGGTCTCCTTCTCGGGCCATTGGGTGGCAGCGATCCGCCGACGAAGGTCGTCAAGGGCTCGCTGCGGCACATGGATTTTGGGGAACGGACGGATCGAGTCGTCTTCAGCGGTCGCACGCTGTGTCGCGGAAGGCTGATCGGCAACTGGGGCCGCATGGGCGTAACTAAAGGCAGCGGTCAGGACAATGCCGAGGGCCGCCGCCGATGCAAATAATCTGCGCCGGGTCTGCGCTGGCGATACTATAAACATGATCATTTTCCGAACAAGAGCGCGCGAGTCTGCGGTGCGCGCAAGGGTTATGCACTCGATTGGCGTTATCGAAGGCGGACGTTCACGGCGCAGCGGTGTAGCGCGGCGCGGGTATATTGTTCGACAGGAGCGTGGACATTGCGCCGCGCGCGGCTTCATAAGCCTCCCACTTCTCCACGGCATGCAGCGACGGGATGGTGACGAGTTCGTGGCGGTCGAAGCCTGTCAGGGCTGCGTCGACCATGTCGTCGGCGGACATGACGATCGCCTTGTCGAGATTCTCCAGAGGAAGGCCGCCCGTCTGCCAAAACTCGGTGGCCGTGGCGCCGGGCAAGACTGCCTGGACCTGGACACCCTTATCGGCCAGCTCATGATGGAGAGACTGACTGAAAGCAAGCACGAAAGCCTTGCTGCCGCCGTACACGCCATTGAGTATCTCCGGCGCGATGGCGACGATCGAAGAGATATTGATGACGGCGCCTTTGCCACGTGAGACAAAGCCGGGCACGGCGGCGTATGTCAGGCGCGTCAGCGCGGAGACGTTCAGGTCGATCATCCGCGACATTGCGTCGACGTCGCTGTCGAGGAGCGGCGTGTGCGTGCCGACACCCGCGTTGTTGACCAGCAGCGCGATGGTGGCGTCCTGCCTGAGCTTTGCTTCGACGGCAGCCAGCCCATCCTTGTCGCCGAGATCCGCGTCCACGATCTCGACGTTCCGGTGCGTCTCGGTCGTGATGCGATTGGCGAGGGTAGCGAGACGCTCGCGATTGCGGGCGACGAGGATAAGGTCATATCCGCGGCGGGCGAGGCGGTCCGCGTACACCGCACCGATACCCGAGGATGCGCCGGTGATAAGCGCTGTGCCGTGATGCGTCATGATGTCACTCCTTGTTTGGCGGTTGCCGAATAGCATGAGTCGATTATGGTTTGCCGTGACCGTGACTCAAATGACGTAGATGGTCGTTTTTTATGCCATGCCTTTCGACGGAGAACGGACATGCACCGCGTTGGTTACCTGCTGAGCGACGGTTTTCAGGTGATGGCGCTCGCGACCCAGGCAGTCTTCGAGTTCGCCAACGTAGTGGCGGGCGAAGCCTTTTATAAAGTGGAGAATTTCTCGGTGGAGGGCGGCGACGTGTGCACGTCAATGGGCATCACCGTCAGCGCGCGCCCATTCTCCGCACGTAGCGTGATTGACACGTGGATGGTCGTGGGCGTCCCGGATCCGATCGCGTCGCCCCCGTCCGCCGAGCTGATCGCCTTCTTGCGCAAGGCCGGCAGCCGGGCGCGGCGAATCGCCGCGATCTGCACCGGTGGATTCGTCGCCGCGGAAGCAGGCTTGCTCTCCAAGCGGCGTGCCACGACTCACTGGGCGTTCGCTCGAGAGATGCAGAAGCGCTTTCCTGATATCCGCGTGGAGGATGACCGCATCTATATCGTCGACGGCCCGATGTGGACGTCTGCGGGGATGACCGCTGGGCTCGATCTCGCGCTGGCGCTGGTGGAGAAGGACCTGGGAGCGGACGTGGCGCGTTCGGTCGCGCACAACCTGGTAATGCATCAACACCGTTCGGGAGGACAGTCTCAGCACTCCGAAATGCTCGAGCTTGCGCCCAAGTCGGACCGTATCCAGAACGCATTGAACTACGCACGCAAAAACTTGAGTCGGCCGCTGACCGTCGACGAATTGGCCCAGAAGGTCAACCTGAGCCCGCGCCAGTTCAGCCGCGTATTCACACTGGAAACGGGGCAGTCACCCGCCAGAGCCATCGAGGGGCTGCGCCTGGAGGCTGCGCGATTGATGATCGAGCAAAGTCGGCATCCGCTGGATGTGATCGCGAGAGAGACCGGCTTTCGCGATCGACGCCATATGCGCGAAGCCTTTATGCGAGGCTTTGGCCTGCCGCCGCAGGCGGTACGGCGCGAAGCGCGAGGTCCGGCATGAAGCGATGTTGTTTATGCAGCGCGCCCTCGATTGATCAGACTGTCTTTCTGTTCTTCAGCAGCCAAGGGGGACTGAGTGTCGCATCGTCGCTCGTACCGAAACGCCTCCGGCCGAGCCATTTTTTATCAGCCTGTCGGACAGTCGTGGACATATACATAGCGATACAAGACCTCTGAAGTCCGACACATTCCGCTTGCCACGGCGTTCTAGACTCGCGTTCATTTAGTCCGCGCACAGGAGATTATATGTCGGAGAGAATCAATAGTTTTGTCGACGATAGGTTCTGACGTGAGAAGTGCGATGAGTCGACTGCTAGTGCCGGTCGCCATGACGCTGTCCGCACTCGCGTCGGAATTGAGCGGCGTAGGCCATCGTTGCGTATGGACCGGCATGCCTCCGCAAATGCGAGAGGAAAAGAACGACAGGAAGCTTACGCCCCGATCTGATCAAAATCGCTGAGCGGCGCTTCCATGCGCAGGATTCAACCGGTCGATGCAACAGCTTGGTGGAATTGTTCAGCCGGTGTATCGAGATTCAGTGTTTTGCGCGGACGCCGCGCCGACGAGTCAACGTGGATTTTCTTTGACCTCCCAACCACCACCCGCGGCAGCAAAAATCCGCACGAGATTCGTCCGCAGGCTCGCATCCGACGCGGCCCGCCGCGACTCCGCCTCAAGAAGGTCACGCTCGGCCACCAGCACGTCCAGCAGGCCGACATAACCAAAACGGTACTGCGCTTGCGCTAATTCTGCCGCACGCCGATTCTGGACCACGCCCGCTGAGAGCGACATATTTCTCGCCTGCTCATTCAGATAGGCGGACATCGCGCTTTCCATATCCTCCAGTGCATCGAGCACGGTCTGCTGGTAGGCCAGGAAGGCTTGCGTCTGCCGTGCATCGGCAGCGTCGATCTGCGAGCGGATGCGGCCAAAGTTCAGCACCGGCTGCACCAGCCCTATGCCGATGCCCCACGGCGTTGACGAAAACGGCGTGGCGTCCTGCACCCCGAACAGCGCCGTCAGCGAGATGTTAGGGAACAGTTCTGCGACCGCCGCCTTCCGGGCGGAAATCGAAGCGGCGAAGCGTCGCTCCGCCACTCGCACATCCGGCCGCGTGGCGATCACTGAGGCCGGAGCCGAAATCACGATGCGCCCGTCCAGCACCGGCTGCGGCGCTGCGACGACTTCCGGCAGGTTGCCTGGCGTCCGGCCGAGCAGCGCGGACAACCGGTTGGCCGCGGCGTCCCGCGCTGCGCGTAGCGACGGCACGCGTGACTCGGTCGCCGAAGTCTGCGCGGCCGCGCGCTGCACGTCGAAGTTGCTCACCAGCGCGCCGAGCCGCTGGGCTTCCACCAGTTTCAGCGTCCTTCGCTGCGTTTCGAGATTGCTTTCCGTCAGCTCGATCTGCCGGTCCAGGTTGCGCAACTCGAAGTAGGTTCGCGCCACCTCCGCCAGTAGCGCCACGCGCACTGCCTGTTCACTGGCCTCAGTCGATTGCAGGATGGCCGTGGCCTGCGCGGTCCGAGCCTGGTTGCGGCCGAACAGATCCAGTTCCCATGCCGCCGACAAGGCCACCTGATTCACCGTGACTGATTTGTCAATGGTCAGCAGTCCGCGATTGCCGCGCTCGCTGCTGCCCACGGCGTTCACCTCCGGCGCCAGCGCCGCTTGCGCCTGCAGCCGTCCCGCCCTCGCCTCCTCAACCCGAGCCCGCGCAATCGCCAGCGACTTGTTGCCGGCAATTGCCTCACGGATCAACCGCTCCAGCGCAGGGTCGTGGAAATGCGACCACCATTGCTGGTCGACCTTCGCATCGTCGTGGCTCTCGATCAGGTCGGCGTTCGCCTGCGCGGGCGCGAGCGTCTGCCAGCGCGGCGCGACGTCGACACCGGAGCTTTGCGGCCCCACCGGGCTCGTGCAGCCGGCTACGACAGCCGCAGCGGCAGCAAGGACCGAGGCAGCCCATCGTTCAAGCTTCAGCATGCTGCTGCACCCTTTCCCTCCGCGTGACGCGCTTTTCCAGGTTCCGGATCAGGACATAGAAGACCGGCGTCAGGAACAGGCCAAAGAACGTGACGCCGATCATGCCGAAGAACACGGCCACGCCCATCGCGTGGCGCATCTCGGCGCCGGCGCCGTGCGACAGCACCAGCGGCAGCACCCCCATGATGAAGGCAATGGACGTCATCAGGATCGGGCGCAGGCGCAGGTGCGCGGCCTCGATGGCTGCCGCAAGCGTGGCCTTGCCCTGCATTTCCAGTTCCCGGGCGAACTCGCATATGAGGATCGCGTTCTTGCACGCCAGTCCTATCAGCACAAAGAATCCTATCTGCGTGAAGAGGTTGTTCTCCCCGCCGGTCAACCAGACCCCCACGATGGCCGAGAACAGGCACATCGGCACGATCAGGATGATGGCCAGAGGCACAAACGGGCTTTCATACTGCGCGGTCAGCACCAGGAACACCAGCAGGATGCAGATCGGGAACACGATCAGCGCGGTGTTGCCGGCCAGGATCTGCTGGTAGGCCAGCTCGGTCCATTCGAAGGCCATGTTGGCGGGCAGCGTGTCATTCAGGATGCGCGTGATCGCCGCCTGCGCCTGTCCGGTCGAGTAGCCCGGTGCCGGTTGACCATTGATGTCGGCGGAGCGGTAGGCGTTGTAGCGTGAAGCGCTGTCGGGGCCGCTGGTGTCGCTGAGCGTCACCACGGATCCGAGCGGCACCATCTTGCCTTCGAAGTTGCGTACCTTCAGGCCGAGGATGTCATCCCGCTTCGAGCGGAAGTCCTTGTCGCCCTGCGCAATCACCTGGTACGTGCGGCCGAACTTGTTGAAGTCGTTCACGTAGAGCGAGCCGAGGTAGATCTGCATGGTCTTGAACACATCATCCACGTCCACTCCGAGCTGCGCAGCCCGGGTACGGTCCACGTCTGCATAGAGCTGCGGCGTAGCGACGTTGTAGTTGGTGTACACGCCCGCGAGCTCCGGTGCCTTGCGCGCCTTCTCCAGCACCGTGTTCACCACCTTGCTCAGCGCCAGGTAGCCGGCGTCGCCACGGTCTTCGATCTGCAGCTTGAAGCCCCCGGTGTTGCCGAGCCCCTGCACGGGCGGCGGCGGGAACACGGCGATGAAAGCATCGCGGATCGACGCGAACTTCTTCTGCAGGCTGGCGGCCATCGCCGGCCCTGTCGTTCCCTGCTTGTGCAGCTCCTCAAACGACTGTTCCCCGACGAACACCACGGCGGAGGACGGGCTGTTGATGAACCCGTTGATCGACAATCCCGGCAACTGCACGGCGGTGCGAACACCAGGCGCCTTCAACGCCACGTCGCCCATCTGCCGGACCACGGCTTCGGTGCGGTCCAGCGTCGCCCCTTCCGGCAAGCGAACCAGGTTGACCAGATAGCCCTTGTCCTGGATTGGCACGAAGCCGGCGGGCACCCGGACGAAGCCAAGTACCGTGGCCGCCAGCAGCAACGCGTAGAAGACCATGGACCCGCGCTTGTGCTGAAGCGCTCGCTTCACGCCACCGCCATAGGACTCCCCTCCCCGGCTGAAGACGCGGTTAAAGCGACTGAAGAAGCCACCGAGCCAGTGGTCCATCAGGCGCGTCAGACGGTCCTTGGGCGCATCGTGCGAGCGCAGCAGCAAGGCGGACAATGCCGGCGACAGTGTCAGCGAGTTGAACGCCGAGATCACGGTCGAGATCGCGATGGTCAGCGCGAACTGGCGATAGAACTGACCGGTAAGGCCGCTGATGAACGCGATGGGCACGAAGACCGCGCAAAGCACCAGTGCGATGGCGATGATCGGCCCCGTCACCTCCTGCATCGCCTTGATGGTGGCTTCGCGTGGCCGCAGGCCCATGGCGATGTTCCGCTCGACGTTCTCGACCACCACGATCGCGTCATCCACGACGATGCCGATCGCCAAGACCAGTCCGAACAGCGACAACGCATTGATCGAGAAGCCAAACCCGAGCATCACCGCGAATGTACCCACCACAGATACGGGCACAGCGAGCAGCGGAATGATGGCCGCGCGCCAGGTCTGCAGAAAGACGATCACCACCAGCACCACCAGCACGATGGCTTCGAGCAGCGTATGGACGACTGCCTTGATCGAATCGCGCACGAACGTGGTCGGGTCGTAGGCAATGCGGTACTCCAGGCCATCGGGGAAGTGCTTGTTGAGTTGGGCCATCTTGGCGCGGACATTGTTCGAGATGTCGATGGCGTTCGCGCCCGGCGTCTGGAAGATCACCATTGCCAGCGCCTGCTTGTTCTCGAGCAGCGCGCGCAGCGCGTACTCGCTGGCGCCCATTTCCACCCGGGCCACGTCCTTCAGGTAGGTGACCACGCCCCCCTCGCGCTTGACGATGATGTTCTCGAACTGGTCCACGTCGGCCAGGCGGCCCTGCACGTTCACGGGCAACTGGATCTCGACGTTGTCCTTGTACGGCGGCCCGCCCACCACGCCCGCCGCTACCTGGATGTTCTGCTTGCGGATCGCGGCCACAACCTCGTCGGGATTCATGTTGCGCTCGGCAATCTTTTGCGGATTGAGCCAGACGCGCATGGCATAGTTGCCCGAACCGTACAGCTTGATTTGTCCGATGCCTGGAATCTTCGACAGTTCGTCCTTGACGTTCAGCAGGGCGTAGTTGCGCAGGTAAAGATTGTCATAGCGGTCCGACGGCGAAATGAGGTGCACGACCATCGTCAGGTCCGGCGAACTCTTGACCGTGCTGACGCCGAGCTGACGCGTCACCTCTGGCAGGCGCGGGAGCGCTTCGTTGACGCGGTTCTGCACCAGTTGCGTGGCGAGGTCCGGATCCGTGCCGAGCTTGAACGTGACCGTCAGCGTCAGCACGCCATCGCTGGCCGCCTGTGAGGACATGTACAGCATGTTCTCGACGCCGTTGATTTGCTCCTCCAGCGGTGTAGCCACGGTTTCGGCGATAACCTTGGGGTTGGCGCCGGGGAACTGCGCGCGCACGACCACCGACGGCGGCACGACTTCCGGGTACTCGGAAATCGGCAGCTTCGGGATGGCCAGCACACCGGCAAGAAAGATGAGGATCGAGATGACCGCCGCGAAGTTAGGACGGTCGACAAAGAACTTCGACAGATTCATGCGACTACTCCGCCCCGCGCTCTGCCGTCGTGGCGGCCGTCCTGACTTCATCGTCGGCTAGTTCCTTCGGCACGACGACTGCCTCTGGTTTCACGAACTGCAGCCCGCGTGCGATCACGCGATCGCCTGGCTTGAGACCGCTCTTGACCACATGCCGGCCGTCGAGATCCGCGCCGAGCACGACGCCCCGATAGGCCACCTTGTTGTCGTGGCCCACCACGTAGACAAAGCGCTTGCTCTGTTCGCTTCCCACCGCTACATCCGGCACCACCAGCGTGGACGTGTCGCCATCGCCGGCCAGCCCGATCGAGACGAACATGCCAGGGACGAGCGCGCCATCGAGGTTCTCGAACTTCGCCCGCGCGCGAATCGTGCCGCTGCGGGTGTCGATCTTGTTGTCGAACGTATAAATCACGCCCCGGTAGATCCGCTCCGTGTCGCCCTGCACACGCATTTCCACCGGGATGTGCTGCTCTTCGTTGTGTGTGCCAGCATGTCGGCGGATCGACTGGACATAGGCCTGCTCGTCAACATCGAAGTCGGCATAGATCCCGTTGTTCGACACGATGCGCGTGAGCACTGGCGCATTGGCGCCAGGCTGGACAAGATTGCCAAGGGTGACTTCCGCACGGCTGATGCGGCCGCCGATCGGCGCCTTGACATAGGCATAGTCGAGATTGATCTCCGCCTGTCGCAACGCGGCCTCGGCCGCCAGCACAGCCGCCCTCGCCATGCGGTCTTCATTGGTTCGCTGATCGTGCAGACTAAGAGGAATTGCCTCCGCGTCGATCAGGCCCTTGGCACGCTCACGCTCGGCGGCCGCGAATTCGGCGCGCGCACGCGCCGAAGCCAGGTCGGCGCGTGCGCGCGCCACGGCAGCCTCATAGGGACGCGGGTCGATGACGAACATGACATCGCCTGCCTTCACCGTTTGGCCGTCGCGCACGCGAACTTCCACTAATTTTCCGCCCACTTCGGGGCGGACCTGCGCCTCATCGACCGCGTTGAGACGGCCGGAGAAGTTGGCCCAGACGCGCACGTTCTCGGGGGCCAGTGTCTTTACGAAGACCTCGGGCACCGCAGTTGCCGGGGGCGTCGCAGCGCGCGTGTCCTTCAATGCCATCGTTGCGACTAGGGTTCCGGTCGTGACGGCCAGTATGCCGCCTGCCAACAGCCACCGTCTGCTTGGGGCCCATCGATTTGGTCTCTCTACCATGCTCTACTGCCAATTGGTTTATCGGTGATTTGGTCCGATGGCGTGCCACACGCGCCTGTCGGGATTCTCTTCTCAGCTTTGCTGCGCCGTACCGGCTGCAGCACCGACCATGCCGGCCGGTTGTATGTCCCGCCGGGCGATCCGCCGTCGCGCCAGTTCGGCGATGAGCAGCGCCACTACCAGAAAGACCGCGCTCACGAGGCCGAGGGCATGACGGTCGAACCAGAAGATGGCCGCGGCGCCGATAATCCCCGACATCGATACGCCAACGTAGATCGCCGCCGAATTCAGCCCTAGCAGCAGTGGCGCCGCAGCCGGCGTGATACTAATGAGCCGGTGCTGCTGCGGGACCAGCACGCCCCAACCACACACACCCCAGACAATCAGGGCGGGGACTGCGGTCACCAGCGATGCCGACGTCAGCGGCAACAGTGCGAAGTCAATGACCAGTACGGCAATAGCGCCGTTGATGATGCGGCGACTGCCATAGAGATCGGTCAAGCGGCCGGCGGCAAGATTGCCGACGGTCGCCGCTACTCCCCACAGCAACAGCAAAGCCGCCAGCACGCGCGCGTCGCCGCCGGTCGCCCGGTCGAAGCTCAAACCGATGTACGTGTAAACGAGGAATAGCCCCGCGTAGACCATCCAGGTGGTCAACAACGTCAGCAGCACGCGCGTGTCCGCCAACGGTGCGAGGCGGCGCGACAGAGTGACGGGTAACGGCGTCGGGACTCCCGGCAGGCGCCAGGCCACGCCCAGTCCCGCCAGCGTGCCGACTGCGGCCACGAACCACATCGTCGCGCGCCAGTCCAGCGCACCGCCAATGAACGTGCCCAACGGCGCGCCTAAAGCCGTCGCGCTGGACAGCCCACCGATCACGATGGCGAGTGCTCGTCCACGCTGCTCTGGCTGCACCAACGACGCCCCAGTGGCAGTCGCGGTCGGACTGAACATGGCCGCGCCAAGGCCCGCAATCAGCCGGCTGGCCAGCACGAGCTCGATGTTTGGCGCCAGGGCAGTTACCACGTTGCCCACCACGAACACCGCAAGGCCGGCAAGCAGCAACCGCTTGCGTGGCCAATGGGCTGCCGCCGCGGCGATCACCGGCGACAGCAACGCGTAGCTCATTGCATACACCGTGACCATCTGCCCAGCCAACGCCACCGGGACACCTAACGAGGCCGACACTTGCGATAGCACCCCAGCCACAACGAAGCTGTCGGTGCCTATCGCGAACATGCCGCCGGCGAGGACGATAAGACGTCTATCCATGAGAGTCCTTCGCGGCGCATTGGGCCGCTATCCAAGAGGTTTGCCGGCGCAGCCCGCAAAAGTTTTTTGATGCAACTTACAATAGCTTATAAAGTTGCATGATGCAACTTAGTCGTCTACGATTGTGCTTATGCAACGAAAAACCTTCACAGGAATGAACTGCTCCGTGGCGGGCGCTCTCGAACAAATCGGCGAGTGGTGGAGCCTGCTGATCGTGCGTGAGTGCACGTTGGGGACCACGCGTTTTGACGACTTCCAGGAACGGCTTGGGATCGCCCGCAATGTGCTGACCACGCGACTGAACAAACTGATCGAGCACGGTGTGCTGGTCAAGGTGGTAGCGGAGGGCAGCGAACGGCGCACCGAGTACCGGCTCACCGAAAAAGGCGAGGCGCTTTATCCGGTCATCGTGGCCCTCATGCAATGGGGCGACCAATGGTGCAATTCGCGAAAGCCCATCCGCCTCGTCGAGGACAGTACTGGCAAGCCGGTGGAACCGGTCAGTCTGCGCGTGGGTCCACGCACGCTTGGCTTGCGCGACGTCCGCCTGGAAGCCGGCGAGGGTGCCACGGAGAGAACGGCCGAGATCATCGACGCCCGCAATAAGGCGATACTCGGCAGATAATTCATTCGGCTGGGCCGCCGTTCACAAAGGCTCACCGCCGCCTCACCCAACGGCGCGTTTCGTCGCGCCGTCCGGTTTGCGTCCGCTCCCCCTACTTGCCAGGCACGACGAGCCGGGCGCCCTTGTCGCGGTCAGAGTTGCTGCGGCTTCGCCTTATTCCGCTTCGAACGTGGTGCGCACCTCTGAAATCGTTGCAGCCTTGTCCTGGAGATGCGGGTAATGGCCGATGCCGGGCAGCAGCTTCAGTTCCAGTTGCGCGCGTCTTGCCAGCTCCTCGCCCATCTCCTTGCGAATGTAGATGTCCTTCTCACCCCAGATCACCGTAACGGGCGTCTTCAAATTGGCGAGATTCGCTTCGAAATAGTCCTGATCTCGTGTGAACCGCGCGTAGTACTGGTAAAACGCATCGGCAGAGGTCAGCGCACCGTTTTGCCATCCACGGGCCATGTCGGCCTTGAACGCCGGCGAGACTTCATAGTGTGAGGATTCGGGGAGGCCGCGCGTGAATGCGTTCTGCAGGATTTCGTCGCGCGTCCGGTTGAACGCCGTATGCACCGCCTCGGCGGTTGCGGGATCCTTCAGGCCTTGCAGTCGCTCCTGCATGAACTGCGGACGATTGAATGGGGCAAAATCGCCAACAATGATCCGCTTTGCGATGGCCGGGTCGTTGATGGCTGCTATGAGCGCTGGCAGCGCCCCGATATCGGTCGCGTAGATCACCAGTCGTTGCTTGTCGATGCCGGTCGTGGAAATGTAGTCCGCCAGCACCTTGGCATAGTCCCGCGGTGCATAGGAAAACTTGTCCACGGCGGGTCTGGATGATTCGCCATAGCCCGGCCAGTCAAAGGCATGGACCTCGTAGTCCTGGCCCAGGGACGATGCCACGTCTTGCCACGCGTAAAGCGTTTCAGGAAATCCGTGCAGAAACAAGACCGTACCCTTGGCACGCGCATTGTGTACAACAAGACGCCTCAGCTTGATGTCCGGATTGACCTGCACGAAACCGATCTCGGGCGTCGGGTCCGGCGTTGCCGCGTGCGCGTTGCCAATGAGCAGCGTGGCCGCTAGTGCGGCTGTGGGACCGGCAGCACCTGCGAACCGAAGCGCGCTGCGAACCGTAGTTTTCGTCGTCATGTCTTTCACCATTTTGCTTGACCTGCAAACACCCGAACCAACGCGGCCGTTTCTGTTGCATATGCAGCATTGAAGAACGGATTTGTATCTGCACTGTAGTGAATGGCGAGGGCAAATGTATGCGTTTGTACCTGCCGCGGTCATCGACACATTGGCATACAAATATCCCTCAGCACGCAGTTCGATGTGTGCTGAAATGCAACGCATATCGGCAGGTTGACCGCCGAAATGGTTGCATATGCATCCCTCCTATCATGAAGACTTCCGACTCCAGCACCGCCAGGAAAGACCATGCAGCCAGTGAAATCCTGCGGAGCTGCCTGATTACCCGTACCCGACAGATTTCCCGTGTGCTGACAGCGATCTATGACGATGCGCTGCGGCCATTCGGAATCAACGCGCCCCAACTCACCCTGCTTGTGATGATCCAGGAACTCGGTCCAATAGGCCGTGCCGCACTCGGCCGACATAACCATCATGATCGTTCAACACTGACCCGAAACCTGCAGCCGCTACTGACACACGGCTGGATAGCGGAAGCTGCGCCGGACGAGGATGGGCGGACGCGGCCGCTGGCCATCACGAAGGCTGGTCAGGCCCTGCTTCGCAATGCCGCGCCCGCGTGGGCGTCCGCACAAGCGACGGCGAGGACGTTGCTAGGCGAGGCGGGTGCCGACGCCATCATGGACATTGCCCGTAGTCTGCCGAAGTACTAGCGACGTCTTTTTCGCTGTCAGATATGTTGTATATACATCATACCAATCGCTATTTCGAAGGAAGCGTGCAACGCATCAGACGTGGAGGAATTCTCCTCGCCGTCTTTCTGAAACTCAGCACACGTGTCAGGGCTCGCCCGAGTGGGCAATCATCGCTACAAGTGAGGATTTCGCAATGACCAATGCATTGGATGGCGGACTCGAACACAATCGCGCGAGCGGCTTGGCCGAACGGCTGAAGCAGGCGCTCACCGTTTTCGGGCCGGAGGGTCAGCCGCTCGCCTTCGTGGACGGCCATTCGGGCCGCATCTGGCAAGACGAAGCCATCCCGCACAATGACCAAAGTCGGTCCGCTCTAACGGACGTGCCGATTCGCAACGCTGAACATCTCAGAAGGGTCATTCTGAGACCGTCACCCCCCCAGATCGGCCGAACCGAAAGTAAGCGCCGCCGGGGAAGTACGGCCTTTTAACCCGGTTCCAGACGGGTGACCCGGCGTCGCTCGAGGGATGCGCCGCGGGTCGAAGCCGATCGGACGAATTCGCAATGTCGTCGTTGCTACAGTAGGCCATCCTCAGAACCGGTGACGAATGCCCACCACCGCGCCGAACTGGTTCGCGCCTGGCTCCACGTTGAAGACGGCGCTCGAGCCCGATCCGCTGTTGAAGCCATTGACGCCCAGTTGCGACTTGTCCTTGTTGAGCGCATACGACACCGATGCATAGAGATCGGTGCGCTTGCTCAACGTATAGTCGCCCATCACGGAGAACAGCCACGGATCCGAGCCGGTCTGGCGGAAATCCTGGTAGTAGGCCGCGCCGGTTACCGAGAATGCTGGCGACAGTTGGTATGCGAGCGCGAGCCAGTAGAGATTCGATCCGATATTCGCAGCTTGGGCGCCCGGCAGCATGGCGCCATCGAGCGCCTTGGCGAGCCGGTAGCCGGCGAATATCTTCGCTGGACCTGTCGCATAGGTACCCGCCACCGAATAGCGCCGGAAGACCGGTGCCTGGTTTGCAGGCGTGCCGGCATGGGCGTCGTCGTAGGACACGCCCAGTGAAAACGGGCCCTTGGCATAATTGACGAATGCACCGAAATCACGGCCGAACACATAGGCGCCGGGCACCTCATTTCCGTTGGACTGGAACGAATAGAAGGCTATTGCGGTCAGCCCGCCGAACTGGCCGACGTACTTGATTGAGTTGTCCGCGCGCGCGCCAAACTCCGGCGCGATCGACAGGATGCCGTAGCGGTCGGCCAGTTGCGCCGGGTCATAGACATTGCCGAACTCGCGCATGGCCGTCTGCTGACGGCCCAGCAGCAACGACCCATACGGGCTGTTCACCCCGACATAGGCATTGCGCCCAAACAGGCGCCCGCCTTGGGCCGAATTGCCGGTATCAAGATCGAACCCGCTTTCCAGGATGAATACGGCCTTCAGGCCGCTGCCCAGGTCCTCGGTACCGCGCAACCCCCAACGCGAGCCGGACAGATTCCCGGAAGTCAGTCGAGTGAGACTATTGCCGTTGCGCCCTGCGTTCGTATTGAATTCAATGCCGGCATCGACGATCCCATACAGAGTGACATTGGACTGGGCGTATGCGGTGCTGGTCAGGGTGGTGGCCGCGATCAGCGCAAAGGACTTTTTCATTGGGCCTCCGATTCCTCTTTTTGGGCACTTCCTGTCCCTGAAGGCGACGGGTTCGCCAGACTCAAGGCCCGCGGTCACGTGGGATTTATTGCTCAGTGTGTCATACGTGGGTTCCAGCGGACAGTATCTCGACGATCTTCGCCTCTTGAATGTCCCCTTTCGCACATTGCAGAGGAACGCTTCGGGTCGCTAAGAGATGGCAGGACCTTAATCGATCGACTATCAGCCGAGCCCGGTCAATTTCTAACAATGACGAGCGAGCGATGACCCACGTGGTGTCGTGGAAAAGGGGCCGAAGACACGCCAAATCAATTGCGCACCGCAGCAGTTCAGATTGATTGCTCGCCGGAGCCCAGTGGCAATTCAGGCCGTAGTCGGCCAGCTTGTGCCGTTCGCTTTTGGGCTCGGTTGGCCATTCATGCGGCCGCTTCGCATCAAAGAACGGACATTCGTGCCCGGATCGCGTCGGACGGCCCATCGGCCGATCCGGTCAACCCAAATTCAGTCACTTGTAATATTTTTTCGCGTGCTCCAGTGTGAAGGCAGCCACCAGCCCAGCGTGGGATCGTGGAGCCCCCCCGCCAAGCCGACGTCCTCAATCCGCTGAGCCGCTGCGGCATCTGGCCGCACTAGCGGTTCCGGCATGACCAATCAAGCCAAATTCGAATCCATCCACGCGGGATCGCCGCGGGACGGGCAATATCCGTGGCATTCTGCGCCGAGGCTGCAACGCAGTAAGCAGCGCCGGCAGTGGCTAGCGATGCGTCCGATCCCTGAGCCAGTTGGTTGCTGCGTACGGTGAAAAGGATCGCACTACTCCCGTACGTACCTTTTGCCAACAATCGTCAGGATGCGCGCAGTTCACGTACGCCCTTGCCCAGTCTCCGACGCAGCAGCGTGCGTAGCGTCACCCCATCCGCGTAGCCAACCTGCTCGGCGATTCGATCGACGCTGTCTTTGCTGGTCTTCAGCAAATGAACGGCACGCTCGATCCGCAGCGTTTGAATGTATTCGATCGGCGTCTTGCCGAGCACTTCATTCAGGCGTCGCGTCAATGTCCGCTTGCTGGTTGCCAGCGCTTCGGCGGCCGAATCGAGCGTGATCGCCGTGTCGAGGTGGTCGCGCACCCAGCGGTCGAAACGCTCGACCAGCGGGTCCGAATGGCTGAGGTGATCGGTGATCGCATAGGCGGACTGCGACAGTCGCGTATCGAATACGAGGTACCTGGCAACGAGCGCTGCAAGCTCAGGGCTGTTATTGCGGATCAACCAGAGCGCAAGGTCGAGATGGCTGAGCGCGGCCCCTGCCGTCACCGTTGCGCCGCTGGGGACGATGATTCGATTCGCATCCAGGTGCACGTCCGGGTAGCGCTGCCGGAACAACGGTGTAAGCCACCAGGTCGTCGTTGCTTCGTATCCATTGAGCATGCCGCTTTCTGCCAGCACAAACGTACCCGTACAAGCGGCTGCAATGCGGGCGCCGGCATTCTGCCACGTACGCAAAGCGCCCAACGCATCGAACACGTCGTCCTGGCCAAGCGCAGGCACGAGCTGATCGGCCGTGATTGCGCCGAGCGCCGGGACGACGACCCAATCCGGGCGGGGGGCGTCTGCGATATCGCGGACGGGCACCTGCAGCCCAAGTGCCGTGCGTACTTGTGGCCGCACACCCACCACGGTGATTTCGAAGCCCGGTGTGGCCATCCCTGTTGCGTGCGCAAGTTTGTTGGCTGTTGTCAAGGCATCGAGGACGGAGGCGAGGCCGGTATCGAACACGCCTTCCAGCGCGAGAACAGAAACTCGCATGGCAGCATTGATATCAAAGTTGTCAATTCGGTCAGTGTTTCCCAGCGCGCTCCGTTTGTAAAGTCCCTCTCAACGCGAGCCTCCCGCACGCGGACACTGGAGAAACGAAGATGATCAGGAAAGCACTATTTGTCCGGCTTGAGGCCAAGCCGGGAAAAGAGCAGGCGGTAGCGGACTTTCTTGCCGCCGGCCTGGAAATGACAAATCGGGAGACGACCACGCCGATCTGGTTCGCCCTCAGGTTATCGCCGGCCACGTTCGGCGTGTTCGACGCCTTTGCGAGTGAAGAGGATCGCCAGGCACACCTCGTCGGCAACATGGCCCAGACCCTGATGGCGCGGGTCGATGAGATGCTGGCATGCCCGCCTTCGGTCGAGCAGTTCGACGTTCTGGCCATGAAGAACAAGCTGACCTGACGTCCTGTCCATAGAACCTGGAGATTCAAATGTTTACGCTGCAAAAGAAGTTTGCGATTGCCATGATGATCGCCATGGGCGGTGCGATGGCTCACGCCGAGTCAAAGCCGGCTGCGAAAGAGAAAGATATCGTTATCGTCCACGGCGCACTGGTGGATGGCTCGGGCTGGCGGGCCGTTTACGACATCCTGTCCAAGGATGGTTACCACGTGACCATGGTGCAAGCGCCGCTCACTGGCCTCACCGAGGACATCGACGCCACCAAGCGCGCCATTGATCAGCAGAAGGGGCCTGTCGTGCTGGTCGGCCATAGCTATGGCGGCTCCGTGATCACGGGCGCAGGCGTCGACCCCAAGGTCAAAACGCTGGTGTATGTCGCCGCACTCCAACCCGATGCAGGGGAAGCCAGCGGTCAACTGCTGTCAAAGTTCGCTCCGCCCAACGATGCCATGCGAGCGACTCCAGACAAGTTCTTCTTCCTCCCCCCAGCGAAATTCCGCGAGACCTATGCATCGGATGTCTCACCGGCGGACGCGCAATTCCTGGCGGACTCGCAGCAGCAACTCGCTGAGAAAGCCCTGGTGGCAACTGTGTCCGTCGCGGCATGGCGGAACAAGCCTAGCTACGCCATTCTGACCACCCAGGACCACGTAGTGAGCCCTCAACTTCAGCGCTGGATGTATCAACGGTCGGGTGCCAAGGTAACCGAAGTCAACGCAAGCCATGCTGTCTTCATCTCTCAGCCAGCCACGGTTGCTCGAGTGATCGAAACGGCTGCGAATCAGGCGAATTGACCGCTGATCAACCCAGTGAGGGTGCCCGCTCTGGCCCGAAGGTGACACCTTGGCCAGTCGGCATGCCCCCCATGGCCTCGCGCACGCTGGGACATAACCCAAGCGCGGGGCCGTGCGATCAGCACCACGAACCTGCCACGGAGGTTGCCTTCATGCTTTTACTGATCCTTGCCTACCTCGGAGTGTATTGACCATCCTTAGTCCGTGCATCCTGCCGGTGCTGCCTTTCGTATTCGCGCGGGCAGACCCCCGTTCGCGCGCAATGGACTGCCCATGCTGATGGGCATGGCACTCACCTTCGCTGTGGTCGCCACGCTGGCCGCCATTGGCGGCGGCTGGGCCGTCCGCGCCAACCAGTACGGCCGCATCGTCGCCCTAGCCGTGCTCGCCGTGCGTGGCCTTACCTTGCTTTCCAATCATGTTGCCGAATGGATCAGCCGGCCGCTCGTTGCCCTCGGCAGCAAGCTCACCCGGCACAGCGAAAGCGAGAACGATTCGGTGCTCTCGGCGGCGGATCTGGGGGTCGCTGCCGGGCTGCTGTGGGCACCATGCGCGGCCACCATTCTGGGGCTGCTGCTCACGGGTGCGGCCCTCAACGGGGCCAGCGTCCAGACCACCCTATTGTTGCTCGCCTACGCGGCCGGAGCTGCGACGTCGCTCGCGCTGGCGCTGCTGATTGGTGGGCGCGTCTTTGCCGTGATGAAGCGCTCGCTTAACGCCGGCGAGTGGGTGCGCCATGCCCTGGGTGTGCTGGTACTGGCGGGCGTGGCCGCCATCGCACTGGGGCTGGATACCGGATTGCTGACACGGTTGTCGCTGGCCAGCACCGGCGACAGCGAACAGAAGCTGATCAACGCGGCGCGCCCTGCGCCTCCCCGTGCAGCCCGCTGTCAAGACCGGCGAGCCGATGTCGGTGGAAGGCGAGCTGCCGCGCGCAGAGAACTTCTTTGTGGGTGTACCAGATTTGGAAGACACGCTCACGCGACTCAAGTCATATGCGCCGGCTGGCGCCGGCTGTCTCTACGCACCGGGAAAAATGACGCGAGAGCAGATCGCCGCGGTAGTCGCAGCAGTCGCGCCGAAGCCCGTCAATGTGCTGGTGGGCTCGAACGCTGAATTCACAATGAATGACTTCGCCGCCCTGGGCGTACGGCGCGTCAGCGTCGGCGGCGCTTTGGCGAGGGCCGCATGGGGTGGCTTCATTCGGGCTGCGCAATCCTTGCGCTAGTGGACGGTTTGACGGGTTCGCCGATGCCGCTAGCTGCGCACAGCTCGACTTACTTTTCCTCTGACATTGCCTGTTACTCATGGTCGAGTTGGCGCGTGGTCATGAATCTCATAGCTTCAAGAGGCTCCTCTTGTCGCTCCTGGATGCCCAGACCTCGGCGTCAGGAAGGGGCTGCGATGCAATCGTGGCCACAGGCCATTGCTCCGCCATGCGTCCATTGATTTCGACAAACTCTACCTCGTGAGGTGCCAAATCAAAGTCGCTCTTGATGGCAGACACCGGACATACGACCTCGCAGATTGAGCAGTTAATACACACCTCGGGATCGATGACCATGAAGTTTGGTCCCTGGTGGAAAGCCTGAACCGGACAAACTTCGATGCAGTCTCCGTGGCGGCAATTGATACAGGGCTCGGTGACGACATACGTCATGGTTTCCTCCGATGAAGTTATGAGGGCTATCCACCTGGATCGCCCTGTCCTCAACCGACTTCAGGACGCCTTGCGGAAGCCCGCCGTACCGAAGAACACATTGGGCTTGCGATAGACAGCAAGCAAGAGGCAGCCTTCATCCGATCGCGTCTCATGCAGCGAACCGGGTTGCCGCCAAACGAATTGGCCAGCGCGGCAGATGCCGTCGTGGTCGTAAAAGGACCCCTCCAGGACATAGCTCTGCTCGATCTCCGGATGCTTATGGAAAGGCAGGACTGCACCCGGTTCCCACTTCAGCAGCACCGTCATCTCGCCCGCTTCGTCATTGCGATACAAGACCTTCATGGAGATCTTCTCGAACTGGGACGGTTCCCATTCGAGCGTGTTCGGATCGATATACACGGATCCGCCGGCGGTCGGTTCCAGCTTGCCTTTGAGGCGCTCGGCAAAGTGCTTATTCTCGGTCTGAGTTGTCATGACTTGTCTCCTTGGTATGGAAGATGGGGGAAGAGCGTGCACACGATGTCTGCGATGCCGCTGTGGATCAATGTAGTCCGATGTTTCCCGTCAGTCAACATTAAGACCACGATTTGTAGCGTACGTGCCGCTTTATCCTCATATGTTTCCCTCGTTTACCCTTGTTTGGTTGAATAAGTTTCCTTTTTGTCTAACATCAACGCTCAGGCAAAGGAAACCCAGTGGCCTCAGGCTACGACGAACAGGAGACAAGGAATGGACATCTACAATTCCGATGCGGCCGGACTAGCCCCCACATCCCACCCGACAAGCAGCACCAACAGCATGGGGAAGGTGGTGACGGCAAGTGTCATCGGCACCATGGTCGAGTGGTACGATTTTTTGCTTTACGGTACGGCAGCGGCGCTCGTATTCAACAAGCTCTTCTTTCCCGCGCTAGACCCTTTGATGGGCACCCTTGCAGCACTTGGATCGTTTGCCGTGGGGTTCATCGCCCGGCCCCTGGGCGGTGTGATCTTCGGTCATTTCGGCGACAAGATTGGACGGAAGACAATGCTAATGACCACCATGTTTCTCATGGGTGGCGGCACGTTTTCCATTGGATTGCTGCCTACGTACGCACAAATCGGCATCTGGGCGCCCGCGCTGCTGATTCTGCTGCGCATCGTCCAAGGTATCGGAATCGGCGGTGAATGGGGCGGAGCCGCACTGATGGTCATCGAGCACTCGCCGCGCGACAAGCGTGGCTTCTACGGAAGCCTGGTGCAGATGGGTTTCCCGCTGGGGATGCTCGCGTCTACTGGAATCTTTGCCTATCTATCGCGCATGCCCGATGCAGATTTCCTGGCATGGGGATGGCGCATTCCATTCCTGCTCAGTGCTGTACTCGTGGTGCTGGGTTTCTACATCCGACTCAAGGTAACTGAATCGCCCGTGTTTGCTGCGGCATCCGGCGATGGGCAGGAAAGTCCAAAGATTCCGCTCATCGAGGTTCTTACCAAGCATCGGCGCAACTTGCTCATCAGCATTGGACTGAAGGTCTGTGAGGTTGCCTGGGTCTACATTCTGACCGTGTTCGTAGTGGTCTACGGCACGACGGTTCTGCACATTCCCAAGGCGGTCATCCTGGATGGCGTATTGCTGGGTGCGGCTCTGGAGCTCTTCACGATTCCACTGTTTGGCTGGCTATCTGACCGGCGGGGACGCCGCCCGCTCTATTTCTTGGGCTCGCTCTTTACCATCGCTGCGGCGTATCCGCTCTTTCTAGGCATCCAGACTGGCAATCCCGTCGTGATCGCCCTAGCTGTGGCACTCTGCATGAACCTGGGCCACGGATCGATGTATGGACCACAGGCTGCACTGCTGCCCGAGCTCTTTGGCACCAAAATTCGCTACAGCGGCTCGTCACTTGGATGCCAGGTCGCCGCCGGCATCGGCGGCGGGCTAGCCCCCATGTTGGCCACGGCTCTGCTTGCCAGACAGGGACATTTTGTCGGCGTAGCCATCATGATTGCTGTACTTGGAATCGCGACGCTGATAGCCACGGCGGCTAGCCCCGAAACCCATCGCGACAATCTTTACGACTCCTGAGCAAGAGGTCTCCCCAGATAAGGGGCAGCCATTTTGGGCCGGCTCGCAAATCCGCATACAATCTTCCGTAGGAAACTATACGTTTCCTGAATCCTCCCTTGAACGGACGACCGGATTTGCGAGCCATGTCGGCAAAAGCCTTCCAAAGAAACACGCCCCCTGCCCAAGTTCCCCGAGTCTCCGCGCAGGCGCCGCAGAACACCAGCGCAGGACTGGATGACGAAGAAATCGTGTGCCAGCGATTGCGCATGGCACGGATAGAGCACGGCCTTACCCTGGATGCCTTAGCCGAGAAATCCGGCTTCACCAAGGGATACCTTTCCAAGATTGAGAATGGCAAGAAGGCCCCTCCCATCGGCTCACTCGCCCGTATCGCGCGGGCTATGGGCATGGAGCTTAGCTATTTCTTCACGGATCCTGCTCAGGCAGAGACCACGGCCATCGAAGAGGTCGATCGCCCTGTTTCGGTAGTCCATCACTGGGAACGGAAGCCCGTTGTTCGTGGCGGAAGCGCCTATGGATATGACTATGTGAGCCTCGCCCATAAGAGGCAGCACAAGCTGATGGATCCGTTCATGTTCACATTCCCCTCTGCAACCGACCTGGACTTCTTCTTCGAGCACACTGGAGAAGAGTTCGTCTTCTTGCTTTCCGGCAAGGTGGAATTCGAGTTCAAGCTAAACGGCAAACTCCAGCGCTACGTTCTGGAAGCCGGCGACAGCCTGTATTTCGAATCTGGCACACCTCATCGGGGCCGCGCCCTCGAAGGCGACGCACAGGCCATCGTCGTGGTTACGGAACCCTCAGAACTGAAAGCTGAGTAAGTCAACTTATGTTGACTATTGGGAAACTTTTCCTAAAATTAGGAAACCTACCAATTAGGAGACACCCATGCGCGTTGCCGTCGTCTTATATTCCCATGTTGAGCCCATCGATCTAGCCGTTGTCGGCACCCTTTCGATGGCCAAGCGTGTGACAGACAAGCTGTCCTACTTCACCGTGTCTGAGAATGGCGGCCAGGTGGAGCTGCAAAACGGACTGCGTGTCCAGACCGATTTCTCATTTGCTGACGCCCCTGTGGCTGACGTCATTGTCGTAACGGGCGGACCAGGTTGGCGCAATGAACTCGAGAACACGAAAATGCACGCGTTCCTCAAGCATCGCCATGCGCGGGGCGAGGTCATCTCGAGCGTCTGCACTGGGGCGATGATTCTCGGAGCATCGGGGCTACTGGATGGCAAACGCGCGACAACCAAGGCGCCTGTAGCGAGCCCGGAGGAGCGTCCCATCACTACGATGGGACGTCTTTGCTCGACGACAGACACTGTCGAGGCGCTCGTCGTGGATGAAGGCGATATCGTGACGGGCGGTGGCGTAACACTTGGCATCGATACGACTCTCTACTTGCTGGAGCGATTCCTGGGGGCGCATGTTTGCAACGAGACAGCACGGATCATGGAGTACAGTGCGGCGCTCGCAGTGAATCGCCATCGACTATCGACACTTAAAACAGAGGCCATGACCTCCGTTTAACACGCCGGGACGCCGTCGTTGACTGGGACATTGATGGAATCTTGCATACAGAAACAGATAGTGTCGAGAACGGCGCCTGCTCGCAACTGGCCCCGCTCACCGCTTTCGGGGTCGGCTATTCGCCGATGCCCACCTGCAGCAGAAATTCGCAAACTCACGCTGTCACGTACAGTTGCCGTAAAACCAATTGGAGAAAAATGATGCTGAATCTTAACGCCATCGCCCTTGCACTGGGCGTCTTGAGCGTGGCGGCAAGCGGGGCTGCCATGTCCGCCACCAACGTCGAAACCAAGCCTTCCGTCGTTATCGTGCATGGGGCATTCGCGGATGGCTCCGACTGGGCGAAGGTTATTCCCCTGTTGCAGGCCAAAGGTATCAAAGTGCAGGCGGTCCAGAACGGACTGAACTCGCTTGGCGAGGACGTCGCCGCAACGCGACGCGCCATCAACAATCAGGCAGGAAAAGTTGTGCTCGTTGGACACTCGTGGGGCGGCACTGTAATTACCGAGGCCGGCAATAGCGATAAAGTGGCATCGTTGGTGTACGTTGCCGCATTCGCCCCCAGCGCCGGCCAGTCGACCGAGGAAGCTGGTAAAGGTTACCCGCCAGCGCCCGGTATCACGAAGCTTGTCGCAGACTCCGAGGGTTATCTGACACTCCCGGCTAACGCGCTCGCGGAAGATTTCGCCCAGGACGTGCCAACAGCCCAAGCCCGCATCATGGCAGCCACACAGGGCCCGATTCAGTCGAAGGCATTTGGCGAGAAAGTCAGCACAGCAGCCTGGATGACCAAGCCATCCTGGTACATCGTCAGCCAAAAAGATCGCATGATCCAGCCGGAGCTGGAGCTTGCCATGGCGAAGAAGATTGGTGCCAAGGTCACAACCTTGCCGACGAGCCACGTCCCTCAGCAGTCGCGTCCGAATGATGTTGCCGAAGTCATTCTCGACGCCGTCCAATCGAGTGGCAAGTGATGACACTTGGTATTCAAGGTGCGTCCTTTCGTTGCACCTTGAATACCAAGGCGTGAGTTCGCGCGCGGATAGGTTTGGTTCCGACAGCAATTGTGAAACATTGCCCCGCTGCCTTCGGCATGAGAACCTTCTGCTTCCAGCACACCATTACGTGTTTCAGGGGAACTCTCAAGCATTGAGTCGTCAGCTAACCGAAGCATTTCGTTGCCTCGAAGGGCTTCCCGTCGTGAAGCATGTTATAGGCTGCACGCGCAAGCTTATGCGCGAGCGCCTTCATCACGACGACAGGCATGCGCCGAGCTTTCTTGCGTTCATAGAAGCGTTTGGCCGGCGGGCAGCTATCCCTGCGGAAGTCTGCAATCGTCTTGAAGTCCGGCGCCAGTCGGCCGGTAAGCCACATCAGCTCTATATTGCGTCGGCATTCGCGCTCCAGCCGGCGGCTGGACTGGATCCGGTTGAGGTAGCCATAGATGTATATCTTCAACAGGACGGCCGGATGATATGAGGGGCGACCTGTAGTCGAGGGATTGGCACCTTCGAACCCGAGCGACTCGAGATCCAACTCTTCAACAAACGCGTCGACGATCCTGGCGGGGTTGTCCTCGGCGATGAAGTCATCGAGGCATTCTGGAAGCAGCGTAGCTTGCTTGCGATCTTCTCCCTCTATGAATCGCTTCATCCGATCCCCCAATCTGAATGCGTTGATCCAGTCTAGGTGATCGAGACGTTTTCACACACCCTCGGTCGTTCAGGGACGGCCGTCTCCGGCCAGTTGCGCCGCCTCATAGTGGCCCTCTCCGCGGTGTCCGAAGGACGACTTCGCGTTCTCACGTGGACGGGTATTGCGATAAGTTTTCTTATCACAATGCCTGCGCAGCGGGTCCAAACTGGACGCCGTCAAATCGCGTTCATCCCGATTTGCCCATACACCCCTGATTTCTAAGTCACACTGAGGAAGCGCGCCGTACAAAGGGCTGCACGGAGTGTGATCGCCGCCCTCCCCCCTCCGTTGACCGGGTTCGGCCAGTTTCTGCCGTCTGACCTTCATCGCGCCAGTGACCGAAGTCGGCCAAAGCCGACATTCGCAGGAACCGCCGAAGACGCTGAGCTAGAATCCCATGGCCCGCGCCTTCACCCCCACTTTGCCGACGATGAATCCCGGACCGCAAGACGTCCTGAGCCGAATCCTTTCCGCATGCAAGGCTGAACGCGCCGTGACGGCAAGCTTCCGGCTCCACGCACCGTGGGCATTGCACTCGGCCGGCACCGAGGGGGCGCTAATCCGCATGTGTACCGGACCCGGATACTGGATCTGCACCGATGGCGGCACACCTGTCGAGATCGCTCCACGCGATATTGTCATGCTGCCGCGCGGCACCCCGCATACGGTGTCATCGACACGCGACCCCTGTGATCGCGTCGTGCCCTTCGCCGATCTGCTGAAGGCGCACATGATTGGCCGCCATGGCGACCATCCGATCGAACTGACATATGGCGCGGATAGCAAGGGCAGCTCGGACACCCCACCCACGCCACTGTTCTCCCTGCACCTATGGATGCCCGCGCTGGACGTGGGCACCATCCCGGCGGAATTGCCACCGCTGATCGTGCTGCGTGCCGATGAGCTGGCGCTGGCGCACACGCTGGCAAACACGATGGAACTGCTGGTGCAGGACTCGCTGGCCCAGCGCCCGGGCTGGCAGTTGTCCGCGGCACGCATGGGCGACCTGCTGCTCGTGCATATCCTGGGCGAGTATCTGCGCACGCCCGCGGCCGTGCGTCAGGGCACGCCGAACGTCCTCGACGACCCCGGCATCGCGCGCGCGGTTGCCGCCATGCAGGAAGAGCCGCAACGGGACTGGAGCATCGCCCAGCTCGCTGCTGTGGCGTACCTGTCGCGCACGGTATTCGTCGAGCGCTTTCGTGCGCTGCTAGGCGTACCGCCGATGCAGTACCTGAGCGCCTATCGCATGAACCTGGCTGCCGAACGGCTGCGCCAGCCGCGCGCACGGATTGCCGATGTCGCCGAAACCACGGGCTATACATCCGAAAAAGCATTCTCACGCGCATTTCAGCGCTGGATTGGTGTGTCGCCCACTCGATACCAGCGCGACGCATCGGCGCCCTGACGCTTCCTCGGGCTGCGGATCCGGACGATCGGTGCCCGAATCCGGCGTTCTGGAGGTTGAGTCTGGCAGGGCGCCTGCCCAATAATTCTGCTCAAATTTCGCTCAATCGCCCGCGCTGGCGAACAAGGAGACTTGGGCATGAAGCAGGTGGAACACGCACTGATCGTGGGAGGTGGTATCGCCGGCTGTGCGGCGGCCATTGCACTGGCACAGGCCGGTGTGCGAGTGACGATGCTGGAGAAGCAGCAGGAATGGAGATTCCAGAGCTCCGGCATCTTCATCTATCACAACGGCCTTGCGGCGCTCGGCAGCCTCGGGGTACTTCCGCAGATCGTGTCGGGTGGCTTTGCCATTGCTGATGGCCGGAATATTTACCTGGACCATCGCGGCGAACCGATCACCGATACGTACTATCCGTCCCGGCACCCGAACATTCCGCCGATCATCGGCATTCGTCGGGCCGAGATGCATCGCATCCTCGCCAGTCGCCTCGACGCCCTACGCGTCGATATCCGTCTCGGCACTACTGCCGTCCGGATTGACCAGAACACGGCAGAGCACGTCACCGTCACGCTATCCGATGGCACCACTGGCCAGTATGACCTCGTGGTCGGGGCAGACGGCATTCGCTCGGAGATCCGTCGCCTTGTCGCGGGTGCGCAGGAGCCGATCTATACGGGACTTGGCGTCTGGCGCAGCGTGCACCCGCGTCCGAAGGACCTCACCGCGAAGATCATGATGATGGGGACCGGTAAGCGGCTTGGCATCATGCCAATCAGCGATGATCAACTGTACCTGTTCGGCACGCTGCCCGAGCCCGCCGGGCAATGGTATGAGCGGGCCGATTGGCCGGCGCTGATGCAAGCCCGCTTTGCGGAGTTCGATGGCCCGGCGCGCCAGTTCCTGGACGCGCTCTCGGTCGACGCCGAAGTCCTCTACACCGCCGTGGAGGAGGTTGCCGCTCCGCTGCCTTGGCACCGTGGCCGTGTGATCATGATCGGTGATGCCGCGCACGCCTCCACACCTTTTATGGGACAAGGCGGCGCGATGGCGCTCGAAGACGCGGTGCTACTGGCGGAGATGCTGTCACGTGACGTCGACGTTGAGACCACGCTGCGAGCCTTTGGCGATGCACGCTATCCGCTGTGCAAGTTCGTGCAGGACACCTCGCGTAAAGTCGGCGAGGCCGGGGCACAGGAAGACGCGGACATTACCAGGACGCGCAACGAAACGATGCGGCGCACCGCGCAGCGACAGGTGGACGATTTTTACGCGAGAATGGATGTGCTACGCAGTCAATTGCCCTTGGCGCATAGCGCCTGACAGGCTAGGTACAAGCGCGCCTAGCCGCGCGCAAGCTCGAGCTTCTCGACAGTGGTCGACGAACTCGATCAGCCCATCGAGGTGAGGCATATCTCCGATGCATAATCTCCTCGCCAGTCGCTAATGGGGGCACGGCGAGAAATCACCGATCGGCTGAACGGAGGGGTAGTGGGACGTTGCGAGCGACAGCTATGGTCTAATTGCGGTCGCACGCTGATCCGTGCGCGAATGACTCAGAAGGGTTGCGGATTCAACCGGTCGATGCAACGGTTTGATGGAATCGTTCAGCCGGGGTATCGAAGTTTAGAGTCTTGCGCGGACGTTCATTGAGCCGCCTCGCTACGGCATTGAGCTTGGCTTGCGAATAGACCGAGAGATCGGTTCCCTTTGGGAAGTATTGTCTCAAGAGACCATTCGTGTTCTCGTTGGAGCCGCGTTGCCAGGGGTTCTGAGGGTCACAGAAGTAGACCTGGATATCCGTGGCCACGGTAAAGCGGTTGTGATCGGCCATCTCTTTTCCGCGATCCCACGTCAGCGATTTGTAGAGCTCCTGGGGCAGTTTGCGCACATGCTTGATGAGTGCATTGACGACTGTCTCGCTGTCTTTGCTGGCGACCTTCACCAGCATCACAAACCTCGTCTGACGCTCGACCAAGGTGACGATCTGGCTGTCAGCATTGCCGAAGAGCAGATCGCCTTCCCAGTGGCCTGGTATCGCGCGATCCTCAACGGTCGCAGGGCGCTCGCTTATCGAAACGGCACCGCTGATTCTTCCACGCGGCACCGCTGATTCCTTGAGCCAGCCTGCAACTTGCTCAGGCAACCACTGCAACTGAAGCTTGCTTGCCACAACCTGTGCAAGTACCCGGTTCCTGACGAGCTTACATGTCTTTGGACGACGGGCGTGCTCCCAGGCGAGCTGGTCCGCCTGATTCGCCCGATAAACCTGACTGCCACCATTGCGCCGGACCTCGCGGCTGATGGTAGATGGCGCACGCCCTAGCCGGGCTGCTATGGATCGGATGGAGTGGCCGGCGACTACCGCGCGCGAAATCTCCTCTCGTTCGGCAAGCGTCAACGCCAATTGCGCCCCCAAATAAACGCCGATCTTGGGGGTCCGGCTGCGCAAAAATCTCGACACCAGACGCCCCGCTTCTCCTCGGCGCCGCTTGCCGACCGAGCGGTGCTGTATTAGATTCCTGCTGTGGGGCAGGCCTGTCCCCCGACTCGGCTCACCTGAGAACGCGTGACGCGAACAGGCTGCAGTAAAGCGGGCTGTCAGGACCGGGGGTCAGTGAGCGCCAATGCCGGTCCTGGCGCCGCCCGCCCCCGACTTTTCAGCCGCTGAGCCCTCTGCCCGTCCGTCAAAGCCGGTTTCTAAGTTCAAAACGGGATCGACCTTATTCTCAATGGGTCCCCGGCAATATGCCGGTCCACTACCCGTCACTGCCCATGCCCAGATTCAAGTCGCCCTTCGAAGGAAAGCCGGCTCGGCTCGATTGGAGTGGCATTTTTACGTTCCATCCCGACGTGGACCTCAAGCTGATCGGTATGTCGTTCAGTGGATTGTTCGCGAGCGAGGGGCTCCGTTCCCTCTATACGCGAATGAAGGCGGCGGAGGGTCTTCCCGTCAACGACCCTGTCGCCTTTCGCGTCCTTACTGATCTCACGAAGGCCGTACCCGATTTGCCAATGAACGGTCTTGTGCAGAAAGCTATTATCAGCGGTGATCTAGGGCCACTTGAGCAAGCGGACCGCGAACGCTCCACGGGCATGTGGGAGTTCGTGCTTCAGGGTATGAAGCACCAAGGAAAGAAATCGATCCCGTCGAGCTGGAGATGGCTCTGTCAGGTCGAATCTGCGGCGAGCGTTCCGAGAGACCTGCTGCCAACGCAAGGCGGCGCCGCAGCCATCAAGGCTATTCGGGCCGATCGCCTACTTTCTCTATGCATAGATGACCGTTCGGCGGCGCTGATTGGTGCCAACTCATCGTGGGAGCCGCTGCTGGAGCCGCGCGCCCTGGTTGCGCTCGAAATTCGCCTCGCTCTAGCCGCATATCTCGCCAGGGAACATTGCGCTGACATCGACTCTAAGGAATCGGGGTACCTGGACTTGGTACCGCCCCCAGAAGACGTTCGTCCCCCAGGCGCGAAGCTGATCAACTGGTTAATGTTGAAGCTTGGAGCGAGGTCGACAACGGACCTTTTCAAGATGGCGCCATACACCGGCCGCCATTCCGTGGTGAGCCTTCCTACGTTGAAAGGATGGAGAGCAGGCAAGAATCTTCCCGAGTCAACCACGCTCTGCGCCTTGGCAAAGCCCCTTTTGACCGAGGAAGGCTTTTCGGAGCTGAGGTCGCGGTACGTGGTCACCAAACATCTTCAGTTTGTTGCCCACCTCGGCGACCGGCTTGCAACGATCCTGAGCATCAAAGGAAGGACTGACGCGGGACCACTTCCATTCCAGTTCCAATCGGTCGAGTCGTGGATGGCGAGCCGCTATCCCTTTTGGCTCGCTCATCCCGAATCCTTGACGCTTAAATAGATGTCAACGGCGCTTGCTCCCACCGGGCTTTGAGGCGTCGGCTGCGCGGTTTTCGTATCAACAATTTTTTGGACCTTGGATGCAAAACCACCGCTTTTGACTTGCCCATTTCCCTTGACGGCCTCGCCTCCCATTAGCCGCGCTTTGTCACCTTCGTTGAATGGCTTACCCGACATGTGAATCTCCTTAGATTTGTTTGACCCTGATCTCCAGGGACGAACAAATTCTCAGGGGAAACCAGCACCACGTCGGTATATCAGTTTGCAAAGTGCCTTATACTCAACATTAACTTGACTCCTCGCGACCACCACTCCGTCATCAGGCATCAAGGAGATGGAGACACTTCGCAAACAAAGATAGCCTCGACCCAGACGCTAAATGTCGTTTAAGCGAATTATTGTCGGAGGTCATCGCGCGGCATATTCTCCTTGCCTGTCATCCGATACTGTATATATTTACAGTACCTGTATGGATGAACAGTGCGAGGAATGCCATGGAACATCTGATCCGTGTCCAGAACGACTATGATCGCCAGGTGCTGGCCTGGCTGCGCGCGCGCATCGGCGATGCCGCGCTACAGTCCGCGGCGGGCCGGCTGGCAGGCGCGCGCAAGCCCTACCTGTCCACCATCTGCCGCAGCCTGGGTATCCGCCCGCCCACGCGCCGGGATTTCGCCCAGGAAACGGCGCGCATGCACCGTGCGGTTGGCGACCAGTACCTGGCGCGCATCCGCGCCATCCTGGCGGCACCGGCCGGCGCCGCCCGCTGATCCGGCTGCCTGCGGTGGCTGCGCAGTGACTATGATCAATCACGACGCTGTGTGCGGCGAGGACCGCGCCGCACCCACACCGCAACTCACCGGACAAGAACATGAGCAAGACCGGTTGCATCGGCCTGGGGGGCTTTGGCTCGAACCATGCGGCGCTGATGCGCGCCATCGAAAGCCCCTCCCCGTTCTCGCTTGACGACGCCTATGCAGGCTGAGCCGGCCACTGCGGCGCCGGCCGCCATGACGCACGCTCGCGTCGTCCTGCTGACGGCTGTCACCATGCTGGCCTTTGCCGGCAATTCGATCCTGTGCCGACTCGCGCTCAAGGGCACGGCGATCGACGCGGCCAGCTTCACGCTGGCCCGGGTCGTCAGCGCGGCGGCGGCCTTGTGGCTGATCCTGCTGGTCCGTCATGGCCCGCGCCGGGTGGCGGTTGGCGGCAACTGGCCGTCGGCACTGGCGCTGTTCGCCTATGCGGCAGCGTTCTCGTACGCATACCTCCACCTTTCCGCCGGGACAGGCGCGCTGCTGCTGTTCGGCGCCGTGCAGGCAACCATGACCGGCTATGGCCTGTACGCCGGCGAGCGCCTGCGCGCCTGGCAATGGCTGGGGCTCGCGCTGGCGCTCGGCGGACTGGCGTGGCTCGTGCTGCCGGGGCTGTCGGCGCCGCCGCCGGGCTCATCGTTGCTGATGGTCGTGGCCGGCATCGCCTGGGGCATCTATTCGCTGCGCGGCAGGGGGGCGGCCGATGCCATTGCCGCCACCGCCGGCAACTTCGCCCGCGCCATGCCGCCGGCGCTTGCTCTGGCCTTGCTGATGCACGCGCAGCGCCGCCTCGACGGCGCCGGGCTGGCGTGTGCGCTGGTGTCCGGCGCCCTCACCTCCGGACTGGGCTACGTGGTCTGGTATGCGGTCGTGCCGCAGCTGCGTGCCGCCACCGCCGCGACCGTCCAGCTCAGCGTGCCGGTGATCGCGGCGGCGGGTGGCCTGGCGTTGCTCGGCGAAGCCATGACCTTGCGGCTGGCCGTCAGCGCTGCCGCCGTGCTCGGCGGCATTGCGCTGGTCATTGCGGGCAAGCCGCGCTGATTCCCGCAAAGCCCCCGGCGTGGAACACCAGTGGCTCGCCCCGGTTCATGCGGTAGGACACGATCTCCACAATGAACAGGACGTGATCGCCGACCTTGCGCGCGCTGCGCGGGCGGCACACGAAGCAGGCCAGCGCGTTGTCGATCAGTGCCGTACCGCATGGTCCGGGCGTGAGCGACACGCCCTGGAAGCGGTCGATGCCGCTGGTGGCAAAGCGTTCGCACAAGGCCTGCTGAGTGTGTGCCAGCACGTTGACCGCATGGCAAGGCGCGGCGCGGAACGCGGCCAGGCTGCCGGAACCGAGCGCCAGGCTCCAGAGCAGCAACGGCGGCGACAGCGACACCGAGGCCAGGGAATTGATGGTGACGCCAACGGGCCTGCCATCGGACCCGGTTGCCGTCACCACCGCCACGCCGGTGGCGAACTGTCCCAGCGCACGGCGCAGGGCACGGCGCACGGTTTGCGCTGCGTCCTCGCCGTGGCCGGTATCGTCCACCTCTGCCAGGCCGCTGTCGTTGCTTGCCTCGGTGGCATACGGCAGCAGCGCGAGCGCGGGCATCATTGCGCGGCCGGCCGCACGTCTGCGGGCGGCGCATCGATATCGAGGCCCAGCGCCATGCGGCCCGCGTACTCGTGCTGCGCGCCGGCCTGCATTGGGTGAAAACGCGCGCCCTGCGCATCGCGGAAGCGCCGTTCCAGCCCGGCGTCGCGATAGAAGCCCGCGCCGCCGGCCAGTTCCATGGCCAGGTCGGCCGTCGCCAGCACTGCGCGCGCGGCCAGCGCGCGTCCGCACATGACCCGGTTCGTGGTCACGGCACCCGGAGCCTGGCTCGCTGCCGCGGCGAACATATCGTCCAGCGCCAGGCGCGCAGCATCGCATTCGTTGCCGATGCGCCCGGCCAGCTCGACGGCATGCGGCGAGACGCGGCGCTGCTTTGCCATCCGCAGCGCGATATCGCGCGCGGACTCGGCAATGCCGACGTAGACCGAATAGATCAGCGGCAAGGCGATCATCGCCACGGTATGCATCATCGGATGCCACACGCCCTGCGGGCGCCGCGCGGCAATGGCGCTGTCGGGCACCAGCACGTTCTCGAGCACCACGTCGTGCGAGCCCGTGCCGCGCATGCCCATCGTGCGCCAGGTGGGCACGATACGCACGCCCGGCGTCTTCATCGGCAGCGCGAAATGCAGCACGGTGGGGCCAGCCTGCGGATCATCATGGACCGCGCAGGTCATGAACAGGTCTGCCGCCGGCGCACCGCTGGCGAACACCTTGTGCGCGTCGATGCGAAAGCCGCCTTCCACGCGCGTTGCCGTGCCGCTGCCATGCAGCCAGTCGGAACCGCCGCTGCCGAGCAGCACGATCTGCTCGCCACCGACGCGCTTAAGCAGCCCTTCCACCGGCGCCTTCTGGTTGCGCCAGCGCCAGGCGGCGGTGGCCGCCGGATGCGTGTGCATCGCGAACGCCAGCGCGGTCGAGCCGCAATACTTGCCGAGTTCGCGCAGGACCTGGCCCAGTTCCTGATGGGACAGGCCGGCACCGCCGAATTCGTGCGGTACCGCGGCAGCCAGGAATCGTTGCGCCCTGAGGTCGTCGTAATTGGCGCTGACGAAGGCGTCGCGGGCATCGATGGCCGGGGCGCGTTCGTCGAAGGTGCGGCCGAGCGAAGCGGCAAGCGCGAGCCAGTCAGACTGCGCACCAGCGCTGGCATCGGGGGCGGTGATCGTTTCCATGGCATAGGTCTCCTGCTGAATTGCCGGCGGCCTGCGCCGTTGTTTGGCGTCAGGCACGGTGCTAGTATCGGAGCCCGGCCGGCTCCGTTCATTGACCGGGCCTCCGGCTTTCTTGCGCAAGACGCCGGGATTTGCGGAGAAGTGACCATGGATGCTCTGTCCGATCTCCTGCGCGCGGTGCAACTGAGCGGCGCTGTCTTTCTCAACGGCGATTTCAGGGCGCCGTGGTGCGTGATCTCCGAAGCGGACTGCAGCCTGCGTGCCGCCTTCCTGCCTGGCACCGGCCCGGTCGTGTCCTACCACCTCATCACTGAAGGCAGTTGCTGGGCCCGCCTGGTCGACGGCGACGGGCAGGGACTGCGCGTCGACGCCGGCGAACTGCTGGTCGTGCCGCAAGGCGAACCCCATGTGCTCGGAAGCGATCTTCGCCTGTGCCCGATCCCGGCCGGCCCGCTGGTCGCGGGGATGATGGAGAGCAATCCGGGCGAGGTCATGCGGCTGTCCTATGGCGGGACCGGCACGCCGACGCGCATGGTGTGCGGCTTCCTTGCCTTCGACGATATGCTCGGCAACCCCCTGCTCTCGTCTCTGCCGCGCCTGTTCAAGGTGGGGTTAGACGGCGGCGTCGAGTCCGCGTGGCTGGCACCGGCCCTGGCCTTCGCGACCTCGGAAGCGGCCGTTCCCAAGGCCGGCAGCGCCACTGTCCTGGCCAAGCTGTCGGAACTGCTGTTCGTGCAGGCCGTGCGGCGTTGCATCGACGGCATGCCGGAAAGCGAGCGCGGCTGGCTGGCGGCGCTGCGCGACCGCTATGTCGGCCGTGCGCTGTCACGCATGCATGCGCGCCCGGCCTATCCGTGGACGGTCGATGAACTGGCCAGCAACGTGGGCCTGTCGCGCTCGGCCCTGGCCCAGCGCTTCACCGACCTGCTCGGCCAGCCGCCGATGCAGTACCTGGCGCACTGGCGCCTGCGCATCGCGGCCACGGCCTTGCGCAATGGCAGCCAGTCCATCGGCGAAGTTGCCGGCATCGCCGGCTATGACTCCGAAGCGGCATTCTGCCGGGCCTTCAAGCGCGAATTCGGCCTGCCGCCGGCAAGCTGGCGGCGCCATCGCACCGACCATGCGCCCGAGGCCCCGGAGGCAACCGTCACACAGTGAACGGCTGCGCGCTTGCCCGACCAGCGCACCACGAACGGCCAGGGGCCCGCAAAGGGCCCCTGAGGTGATGGCTCGCGGACTGGCGGCTACATCTTCTGCTTGGTGCTATCCGCGGCTCCCTGCACCTTCTCGCCACCGCGTTCGATGTCCTTGCCGGCGCCGTGAATGGTGTTGCAGCCCGTAATCACCAGCATGCCGGCGAGGGCGAATAGTGCGAACAACTTTCTCATGACGATCTCCTTGCTCCATGTGGATACGGGCACGCTGCGCAACAGGAACCAAGGGTCCTGGGCTGCTAAGTTGAGCGTAGCAAGCAGCAAACCGTGCGGGCAGTCCGCATTCGTCCTACAACGGTGTCAGCGGGCTGCGCAAATCGCCCCGCCGCCAGGACCCGAACATGCGCAAGACGTCATTGCGCGGAATGCGTTGAGCCAGGTCAACGGACCAACGATTGTCCGGCGTGCGGCCTCCTGCGCTGTCCATACTGGAACCACCAAGGCGTGCGCGCCCCGGTCCCCTGACGGGACAAAGGCTCGAACCGGTCCGCGCCGCAGCCGATACATCTTTCCAATACGACAGACATCACCATGCCTTTCCGCCTCAGATTCAGCCCCCACGATATCTATCCCGATGCACTCGAAGCCCGTCTGGCCGAACTGCACGAGATCGCCGCTGACGTCCAGCGCGCCCAGGAACGCCGCTGGCGCAAGCACGACACCCTGCTTCCGCAGGGCGCCGCATCGCAGGGCAACCCGCCCACACTTCACTGAGACAGCGCTCAGGCCTGCCGCAGATAGCGCGCTGCTGGCGTGGCGTGGCTCAGGTGGCCGGACATGGCCCGGCGTGCTGCCTCGTAGGCGGCCCACTCGGCGCCGTCCTGCAGCGGCGGAATGGTGACCACCTCGCCCTGATCGAACCCGGCCAGCGCCGCATCGACCATATCGTCGGCACGCATCACCCACTCCGCGGGCAGGTTCTCATGTCCGCCCGTTCCGGCAACGTCCCAGAACTCCGTGGCCGTGGCGCCCGGCAGCACGGCCTGCACCCGCACGCCCTGGTCGGACAGTTCGTGCTGCAGTGATTGGGTCAGCGCCAGCACGTAGGCCTTGGTCGCGCCGTAGACACCGTTGAGGATCTCGGGGCCGATCGCCACGATCGACGCGATATTGATGATGCTGCCGCGCCCGCGCCGCACGAATCCCGGGGCAGCGGCGTAGACCAGGCGCGTCAGCGCCGTGACATTGAGGTCGATCATCTGCGCCATGCGGTCGACATCGGCCTCCAGCAACGGCGCAACGGCCCCAAACCCGGCATTGTTGACCAGCGTGTCGATGTGCTCGTCTGCGCGCAGGATAGCCTCCACGCGCGCGAGATCGGCCTGCTTGCCAAGATCGGCGGCGACGATGCTGACGCCGCGCCCCGTCGTGTCGCGGATGCGCTGCGCTACGGCTGACAGCCGTTCCTCGTTGCGCGCGACCAGGATCAGGTCGTGGCCGCGCCGCGCGAGACGGTCGGCATAGATGGCACCAATGCCCGAAGACGCGCCGGTGATGAGAGCCTTGCCCTGTGTCGTAGTGTCCATGCTGAACTCCTGTTTGCATTGAAGGGGAACCGCTTTCGATTTTCGGCGCTGGCGGCGATGTCTCATATGACCAAAATCCGTCAAAAAGAGACAAGGCGTCGCGCCAGCAGGACGGCAGCCAAAGTCCTACAATGCATGGCATTCCCAGCATGATCCCTCTGATCCGGACACCATGAGCGCACGCATCGGACTCGTCGTATTCCCCGGCTTCCAGTTGCTCGACCTGTCGGCGCTGACCGTCTTCGAACTGGCTAATTACGGGCGGCAACCCGCACCCTACGAAGTGACGGTGGTATCTCATGGCGGCGGGATGGTCAGGAGTTCATCGGGCGTCGCGTTCGAGACCCAGCCGATCGGCCGGCGGCGCTATGACACGCTGCTGGTTGCCGGCGCGACGGAGGTCATGCCGGCGGACCCCGAACTGATCCGGCAACTGCAGCGCGCGGCACCGCGCGCGAGACGGGTCGCAAGCATCTGCACCGGCGCGTTCATCCTTGCCGAAGCCGGGCTGCTGGACGGCAGGCGCGTCACCACGCACTGGGCCATGGCCCACGCACTGCAGAAGCGCCATCCGTCGGTCACAGTCGATGAAGACCGGATCTTCATACAGGATGGTCCGGTCTGGTCGTCTGCGGGCATGACCGCCTGCATCGACCTAGCGCTCGCGCTGGTCGATGCCGACCAAGGCGCATCGGTGGCCAGGAGCGTGTCGCGCAAGCTGGTGATCCACTACCGGCGTACCGGCGGCCAGTCGCAGTTCTCCACGCTGGCCGAGCTCGAACCGAGCTCCGACCGGATTCGCGAAGCGCTCACCTTTGCACGCGAGAACCTGCGCGAGCCGCTTTCGGTCATCCAGCTAGCCGAGCATGTCCATTGGAGTCCGCGTCATTTCAGCCGGGCTTTCCAGTTGCAGACTGGCCTGACGCCGGCCAAGGCAATCGAGAAACTGCGGCTGGAGGCCGCGCACGCCCTGATTGAAAAGGGGGAGTCGTCTATCACTCGCGTGGCCACACTGACCGGCTTTGGCGACGAGGAACGCATGCGCCGCGCGTTCCTGCGCGCGCTCGGCAAGCCACCGCAGGCCCTGGTGCGCGAGATGCGTAGCCGGCGCGGCGAGCCTTTCACAGCCCTGGCCGTCGCGGCCTGAGCCTGCCAGCCGCCGCGATGGCTGTCGCCAGCCCTGGCAATTGTGAACAACTGTGATATGCGATTGGCAAGGGGCTGGGGCTACGGAAGAATGGGGGGTTCGATGCGGCGTGGCCAAAGAAGGATTCGGCCGCGGGGCAAATTCTTCCGATGTAGCCACCATGAAACGACCAACCCGGGATTGTGTACTCGCGCTGATCGCCTGCTTGCGGGATGCTGGCCCCGTGCGACGCGATCATCTCGCCAGCGCGTGCAGGCTGTCCGCCGCCGAACTCACGCGCGCACTGAAATCTGCCCGTCAAATGGGCGTGGTCGCACACCTGCCGGCCACCGAGAACATAGCGCAGGCAGAGCGCCTGCTCGCGCTGACTGGCCGGCCATTGCCTCCTGCGCGCCGTGTTCCCGCGCGCGACGGCGAATCCGGCCCCAGTTTCCAACCTTTGCTGGACGCATGGGGCATTGCCCGGCCAAAGCCACGCCGGGTCAGCCACCGGCACTGACGGTTGCCGCAACGTGTTGGATGGAGCAGGCGCCAGGGGTGTCACGTCTCAAAGCAAGTGGGTTTTGTCTCACAATGAGGCATTGAGGCGGTGCCGCCTCCTCAAAAGCGGCGGCCCCTTGCGAGGCCGTCCGTTGGGTGGCGGGAAGCGGAGCAGTCACGCCCGCTTTGGCGCGGCCGCCCCGCCGGGGCGGCATCCTTACTGAGCCGGAAAGGTCAGCGCATTGGTCAGGTCGCCCATGACCGGCTTGCCGTTGGCGATCAGCGACGTATCACGAAGCTTCAGGCCTGGCAGCGTCGGCAGGGCGAAACGGTGCGTGATGAAGCGCAGGACCGAGGCGGTGTCGTACTGCGTATGATCGACGAAGCCCCGCTTGGCGAACGGCGAGACGATGATCGCCGGAATACGCGTGCCCGGGCCCCAGCGGTCGGCCACCGGAACCGGCGCGTGGTCGTAGAAGCCGCCGTTCTCGTCGTATGTCACCACGATCAGCGTGTTTTTGGACTGCGGGCTGGCCTGCAGATGCTTGATCACGTCGGCGATGTGGGCATCGCCGTCGGACACGCTGGCGTAGCCGGGGTGCTGGTTCAGGTCGACCGATCACTATCACGAGAACGACGGCAATGACGCCGAAGACCAGGGGCCGACCGGTGGGCACAACTGGGATGGGCGTGCCAATTCCGCGCACGACCAGGCTCGTGTTCCGCTGTTGTCGGCCTATGAAATGGCCAATGCGGAGCCGCGCGTTGTTGTGGAGAAGATCCGCAGCGGGCCTTACGCCGAAACGTTCCGCGCGGTGCTAGGCAAGGATGTGCTCGACGACGAGGAAACGGCGTTCAACGCTGTGCTCATGGCGCTCGAGGTGTTCCAGCAGACGCCGGCCGAGTTCTATCCCTACACCAGCAAATACGATGCGGTGCTGCGCGGGCAGGCACACTTGACCGCGCAGGAGTTGCGCGGCCTGCGCGTGTTCAACGATCCGAACAAGGGCAATTGCGCCGCGTGCCACCCGTCCGACATTCGCGAAGGCGCACTCCCTGCGTTCTCCGACTTCGGATTCATTGCGGTGGGCGCGCCGCGCAACCGCAAGCTTGCGGGCAATGCCGATCCGGCGTTCTACGACATGGGTCTTTGCGGCCCCGACCGTACCGACCTCAAGGACCGCGCCGACTACTGCGGCCGGTTCCGCACGCCGTCACTGCGCAACGTGGCGTTGCGCCAGGCGTTCTTCCACAACGGCATCTTCCATTCGCTCGACGAGGTGCTCCATTTCTACGCGGAACGCGACGTCAAGCCAGAGAAATGGTATCCGCGTGACAAGGACGGCAAGGTACGCAAGTTCGACGATCTGCCCGCGCAGTATCACGGCAACGTCAACATCGAAGCACCATTCGGCGGCAAGCCGGGGGACAAGCCGCTGATGACCGAGGCCGACATGCGCGACGTGATCGCGTTCCTGAAGACGCTGACGGATGGCTACCAGGCGTCGGTTGCCGCCACAAACCGATAAGCAGGCGTATATCGGCAACGAAGAGCGGCAACGAAGCTGAGACTGGCACCGGCTGACGCGGCCCACCGCGGCAAGCAAGCCGCGCACGCGCTGATCCTGCAACTTGGCCGCGGGCCGGGTTGAGAGGCTGACCCGGCCCCCAACCATCAGGCTGTCGGGCCGCGACGGATTTGGGTATCAGGCAAGCCTTTCTTTCAGAAATGCCACGAGATAGGGAGTCGCGGCGGCGGCCAGGGTAGATGCGGTGGATGGGTCAATACCCATCTTTCCGGCCAGTGACTCCGCCACCCGGGGTCAGGATGCCCTCCCCGCCCTCCTTGAGCGACTGGAAAAACCCATCCCCCCGAATCAGGCCTGCAGCGAAAGCCGCAAAGAAACTCTTGCCTGCATGCTCGCCCAACAGGCCGCCACTCTGTTCTTCCACGTGAGCATGAGCGGCTTCTGCCGCATGGCCCAGCATCTGCTGGGCATCGTCGGGACTGATGCCCTGATCCGCCAACGCCTGGGCGGCCTGTCCTCCGTGCTCGGAAGCAAGAAATTCAGTGACGAGTTGCTGCACATCCATGGCATGCCCTCCTGAAGGTACACGGATGATTGATCCGAACGGGGACGATGGCGGCAAGCGGACGGATGCCGCCGGGTGATGCTGTCATTGCGTGAACGTTGGCCACCCCCCGTGACAGACGTGCCGGCCCGCGAGCGCACCTCTCATCGCGGTGCATTGAGAGACAGTAGCGCCGGTCGGCCCGCCCTGAGTCATTCGAAAGTGAGGCCGGAGGTCCCATGCAGCGAATGCCTTCAGGAGCAAGCCTTGCCGTGATCCGGCTTGTAACCCTTGGCCTTCGCGTCCGCCTCCGACATGTATTCGCCGCTCTTGGTCTTGCCATAGTAGCGGTCGGATGGGCAATGGTAGACCTTTGTGGAGGCGTTGGCCCAGACCTGGCCCGGCCCACCGCCCGGCGCCACGGCGGTCTTCTTCTCGCCTGCCGGGGCCAGCGGCGCCGCTGGCTTCGCCGGTGCCGCGGCTGGGGCGGATGAAGAGGTTGCAGTCTTCGGCGCTACGCCGGCGGCCGCGGGCGCCGAAGCGGCAACCTCGGCGCCGTACCAATCCTTGATGCCCTTATGTCCGGCGCAAGCCCCTTTCTTTGTCGCGCCCGAATAGTAGGTCCCGTCCTTGCAGAGGGCGGTGCTACCGGTCGGCGCACCAGCGGGCGCCTGCGCATGGGCGCCGAGCGACATGCCCAGCGCGGCCGCTGCGGCCATCGATAACAGCAGAGTCTTCATTGGCTGCTCCCATATCCGGGTAAAACCACGGGATGAAAATACGCTTGCGCTGCACTGTCGACGGGCCGCGAATCAGGCATTGCCCAAGGCGGATTGCCGACACAGGCAGGCAAGCGGGCGACCGTACCCGTTGCAGTGCGGCACGGTGTTGCGGTGCCATTTGCCCGCATGTGTTTCCATTAACCGTTGCGACGTCCGCGCCGTTGACAGCGGGTCGCGAAATAATGGAAACGGCAGTTGCAGGCGTTTCCGCATCCCCGCGTCCGTTGGGCTGCCCGCCTGGTCGACGCATCGACGCCAATCGCACAATCTGGCAAAGTACGGCATTTTTACGCCAGGATGGCCGGCCCCCCCTCGCAAGCCGCTCTCACAGCAAGGAGCACAATTGTGAACCCAATCGCGCGCGGCGCTGCCCTGCTCCTGTGGTCGGCGCTGTACTTTGGCTCCGGCTATGTTTCCCACAAGATCAACGGCCCGTTTGCCACCACGGGTTATATCTGGTTGCCGGCAGGCGTGACTGTTGCGGCCTTCATGCTGGCACCGGCGCGGCGCTGGCTGGCGCTCGGCATGGCCTTCTTCGCGGCACAGATGCTGCTGGGCGCGGTCGAAGGCCGCGACGCCTGGCGCATGGTGTTGTTCTCCCTCGACGAAATCGGCTTTGCCGCGGTTGCCGTCGCGCTGGTCCGGCTCACACGCCTGACCCGGTTTTCGCTTGAGGGCCTTGCCTTCGTACGCGCGCTGCTGATTGCCGGCCTGGTGTGCAGCGTCGCAAGCGCCGCTTTTGGTGCGGGCTGGTACACGATCGTGACGGGCGCTGCGTTCTGGCCGGTTGCTCGGGTCTGGGCCGCATCCGACCTGGTGGGGGTGCTTATCATGACGCCCGTTCTGGCCGGCTGGTCGCACTTCCGGGCCAAACGCTCCGGCGGCATGAGCCGTAGCGACTTCCTGTTCGGCCTGGGCGCATGTGGCGCACTGCTGGTCACTGCGCTGCTCATCTTCGATGGGATCGGCCTGCCGCCGCTGCCAGGTGGCCTTTCGTTCGCGCTAACCTATATTCCGCTGTTCTTTGTCACGGTCGTGACGCTGCTGTGGGGCCCGCGCGCCGGATCTGCGTTGGTTGCCCTGCTCGCTTGCGTCGTCCTGATCAATACCAGTCAGGGCGATGGGCCCTTCGTAGAAGCCGCCATGCATCGCGGCAGGTCACTGCTGGAAGCACAACTCTACCTGGCAGTGGCCGCCCTGCTGACGCTGCTGATCAACACACTCAAGACAAGCCGCGAACAGCTCCATGAGCAGTCGGCCACCCGGCAGAACGACGTGGAACTGGCGCTTGCCGCCAGCGCCCAGTTGATCTATTGCCTGGATCCCCATCACGGCACGATCCGCTGGAGCGGCAACCTTCAGCGTGCCCTGGGCGTGTCCGAAGCGGACTTCTCCGATCTCGACAAGGTGCTTGCCCGGGTGCACCCCGAGGACCGTGCGCTGGTGCGCCGCCGCTGGCTTCGAGAAAGCGACGGCGAATCACGCGGCGACTTGCGGTTCCGCCTGCAATTGCCAGCCGGCACCACGACCACGCTTGTCGATATGAGCGGCCCCCTGCTCGATGGCGACGAATCGGTTGCCGTCATCGCCGGTGCATGGCGCGTGATCAGACCTGTACCAGCGGAAGGTCGGATCGCGGCATGACAGCGTCGACGGGCACCGGCACCGGAGCCTTGCTTATCCACGGACTGGGTGGCACCCAGTTCGACCTTGGCCCGCTGCACAAGGCCTTGCGGCGCGTGGACGTCGAGACTCATGCCATCACCCTGCCCGGCCACGGCGGCCAGCCCGAGTCACTGCTTCCAGTGCGTGCCGAGGACTGGCTCGACGCAGTCACGAATGCCTACGATGAGCTGGCAGGCCGGTACGAAGTCTTCCACGTGATCGGCATGTGCATGGGAGCGCTGCTGGCGCTCGCCCTGTGCGAACGCCGCCAGCACCGCAAGGGCCAGTTGGTGGCGCTCTCGGCGCCGGTGTACATCGACGGCTGGTCGACACCCTGGTATCGCCTGCTGCGCTATCCGGTTTATCGGGTTCCAGGCCTGCCTGCGCGGATCAAGGTCGAGGAGGACGAGCCCTACGGCATCAAGAATGATCTCGTGCGGGCCATCGTCAAGGCCAAGTTCGAGCGCGGCGACAATTTCCACTACCGATGGGTGCCACTGGCTTGCATCCGCCAAGTCGACCGGCTGCGCCGATGGGTGCAGCGCGGCGCCTCTCGCATCGCCTGCCCCACCCTGGTCATGCACGCGCGGGAGGACGAGCTGACCAGCCTTCGCTCCGCCGACTTCCTTGAAGCCACGGTGCCGCACGTGCGCAAGATCGTGCTGGAAAATTCCTACCACATGATCTGTGTCGACAATGATCGCGAACAGGTCGTCAGCAGCGTGCTGGAATTCCTGGGGTTCGACCCCGCGCGCGCCCGCAGGCAAGCCCGCAAGCAGGTCGACGTACCCATGGCGCACGAGGCGGTGGCCAGCCTGGTTGCCGAGTATCTGGCGGCCCTGACCACGCATCGCTTCGAGGCATTGTTCCCCTTGCTCGCGCCAACCGTGCAATGGCGACACCTCGGCACGCATCCGCTGGCCGGCACCTATGACGACCGCGATGCCGTGATCGCGCTGTTTGCCAGGATGGGAGAAATGGCCGGCCCTTCGCTGCGTGTTGCCGCACCAGCCCCGCCTCGTATCGAAGGCCAGACCGTGGCGATCCCGCTGATGATCTCGTATGTGGCCGACGGCCACGCTGTCGAGCGCCAGGGTACGCAAATGATCCAGTGCAGCAATGGCAGGATCCTGGCCGTCGAGTACCGGCCCGCCCCCGACACGGAAGACAGGGACGCCGTGTCCGTGGATCAGGCGCCGGCGGGCGGGGACTAGTCCGTGCTAGAACACGCGGCCGAGTTGAAGATACAGGTTCCACACGCCTTGCGGCGCGGCGGCGAAACCGAAATAGAGCGGCCCGATCACGCTGTTGCCGCCAATGAACAGGCTGGCGCTGGATTTGTAGGGGCCACTGCCAAAATTCCTGCGCCGCAGCCAGACGTCGCCCACCTCCAGGCTGGTGCCCACCACGGTGGTACGGAGCCCGGGCAGGATGAACTCGCGCAGGTCATTCAGGTAGGTCACGCGGCCATAAAGCAGATAGTTGCCTGAAAACTGATCAGGCGCGTAGGCCGACAAGTGCTGGAAGCCGCCCAGCGTGAAACCGAGGCCACCGCTGAAACTGTTGTCGCTGCGGTGATCGCCATAGGTCGCCGCCCCTTCGGCCGCGAGGTTCACGGTATGGCGACCGACGCTCGCGGCCCAGAGAGCCTTGGCGCTGACATCGTTGTACCGGTTGTCGGCGCTGCCCAAAGACAACTGGTTGACCATGAACAGGTAATAGCCCTTGCGTGGAAACAGGGGGTCATCGAGCTGGTCGAGCGTCAGCTGCGCCCGCACGACGGGCTGACGAACCTCGCCGGTCGGGAACAGGCGTGTGCGGGACGAGACAATGTTGTACGCCGCCGAGTAGCGGATCTGCTGGTAGTTCATGCCCGCGCGGAACTCCCCCAGCCTGCCGATCGGCACTCCCAGGTCGACGCCGGCAATGGCCGTGTCGACCTTGTACGCCGTGAGCGGAACGGTACTGCCGTTGGAGGCGGTATCGGCAAACAGGTCGACCCGCCTGCGGCCATATTCGGCATAGGGCGCGACGTAGAAGCCCTGCCTGCCGAGCACCGGCTGGCGCAGCTCGGTATGCCACTTGGCCTGCTGGCTGCCGAGCACGATGTCGTTACGCCACTCCAGACCGCTTTGCGTGATCCACGGATAACGGTGGCCGAACTGGAGGCTGAAGCCGCCTTGCCCGTTGAACGTCGTGGAGACCCCGAAGCCGAACAGCAGGAAATGCGGCCCCCACGACTTCTCCTGTGCATCCACCTTGAGCACATTGCGCCCGTCTTCAACGACCATCTGGTGCGTCACGCTCTCGAAATCGCCCGTCGTGGCAAGCTGCGCGAGGTCGCGGTTGAGAGCGGCCACGTCGTAGGCATCTCCCTCGCGCACGCCCAGCGACTCACGCACGTAAGACGCAGGGATGCGGCCGTGGCTGTTGATCTCGATCGCGTCGATGCGCAGGTGCTCGGCCAGCCTTTGTCCGGGCTTGCGGCCCGCCAGGTACGTTTGCCAGGCATCCGGTGACAACGAGAGGGCAGCCAACCTGGCATCTGCGCCCTGGGCAGCCGCCGCGCCGCCCTCCACGCCCTCGCCGGCGCGGGAGAAATCCGTGAAGGACAGCGTGCCCAACTGCGGTTCCAGCAGGATATCGCGCTCGGTCAGCAAAGCCTTCTCTGTCGCGACGTTCTGGTTCGTCAGAATGGTGAGCATCTGCTGGGTCACTGCCGCCGGCGAATCCAGTGCCGCCGGATCGTCCAGCGGCGCCGCGATATTGACGGCGATGACGACGTCGGCGCCCATGTCGTGCGCCATCTGTATGGGCAGGTTGCTCACCAGCCCGCCGTCGACCAGGGTCCGCTTGCCCACCTTCACCGGCGCGAACAGGCCAGGGACCGCTACGCTCGCACGAATGGCCAGCGGCAGCGAGCCATGGTCGAGCACTACGCGCTCGCCGTTGCTCAGGTCGGTAGCCACCGTCCGGAACGGAATCGGGAGCCTGTCGAAATCCAGGTCGTCAGGCAGCTGTGCAGTCCAGTTCTGCAGCAAGGCCAGCAGCCGGTTACCCTGCACCAGCCCGCTTGGCAATTTCAGCTTGCCGTTGCCGAACCCCGCTGAAATCCCCACCGGATAGCGGATGTCGTCCTCACGCAGCGTTTGCGGCAGGTGAGCCCGTTCGTTGCGGTCGAAGACAATATCGCTGAGGTCGGTGTGCGACAGCAGCGCCTCCAGCTCGCTTGCCGACAATCCGCTGGCGTAGAGCCCGCCAACTACCGCGCCCATGCTCGTGGCGGCGATGCAGTCGACCGGCACGTGCATTTGCTCCAGTACCTTGAGCACGCCGATATGGGCGTAGCCCCGTGCCCCTCCGCCTGAAAGCGCCAGGCAGACGCGCGGTCGCTTTGCCGACGCCAGGGGTGTCACCCTGCCCAAATCCGCAGCCATGGATGGCAGCGCGCAGGACAAGCCTAGGCAGAGCAGCCACCCGCGCAGCAGCCTCCGCTGGCGTTGAGCAAGGATCAGGACAACACGGTGCATGGCAAGACAGCGTGGGCAATGGCGTTGCCACACAGGGCGGCAAAGTCAACCCGCGCCGCCGCGGCGGCGTCCGCGAGCTAAAGGTTGCAAAGATAAGACAAGCGCCCGTGTCGAACAAGCGGGCGGGCAAGAATCAGACGCTTATCGTTCGACCGCCACACGCTTACTCGGGCAGGCGGACTTTCGTCACGACGAACCGGTCGCCCGGAGCCCGGATCACGTCGCATTGGACCTTGGCCTTGCGCTTGGCGCCGTCGGCGCCCACGTACTCGACATCAGCCACCACGCTATAGGCATCTTCGGCGACCTTGCGATAGGTACTGCCGTCCCATTTGAAGTGATCGGGATTCGGCAGTTTTTCCCGCGCCGCTTTCCTGCACGCCACCGGCGCGCCCGGGGCTTCGTCCTTGCCGCGCGGCCTGGGCATCTCGAGATCGGCGGCCAGCGCCGTAGCGGCAGCCAGCAGCAGGCCGGCCGCCGAAAGCGCTGCACGGGTTCGGCGGGACAAGACGAGCGTCATGGAGATCTCCTGGACAGGTGGGAGCGCCACATTTTACGCGGGGGCGCCCCGCCGTGCTCCCGGTCAGGCATCTCCGCTCGCCGGCCCGACGGCCAGCAGCGGCATATTGCGGATCACGAACAGTCCGAGCAGCACGGCCGCGACACCCCACGCCACCGCTGGCAGCCAGGGCAGCAAGGCGGCCACGGCGGGCAGCCTGGCCGTGCCGGACGCGACCATGGCAATGCGCAAGGAGGCCGCCAGCGCCGCCAGCGCAAATACCAGTCCGGTGAGCTTGCCCTCGCGGCCGACATGGCCGGCGTCGATCGCGGCGCTGGCAGCGGCACTGAACACCACGCCCCACAGCCCTCCTGCCATACCTTGCGCCGCGATCAGCCAGCCCAGCGAGGGCGCCACGGCAATGCCGGCCAGCACCAGGCTACCCAGCACCGAGGCAGCCACGAGCACGCACTGAAGCGGGAACCGTCCGCGCGGCAGCCACGCGGGCACCAGCGCGCCGAGCGCGAAGCCAATCCAGAAGGCCGGCATCACGCGCACGAGGTCGGCCTGCTTCACGAACTTCAGGTAGGCCGGCGCGGTATTCACCGTGCTATGGACCTGGAATCCGAGCGCCAACAGGAATACGGCGGCCAGCAGCAACCACACCATGACAATTCCGCCGGCGCGCCCCGCGTTCGGCGCGGCGACCGGCCGTGGACCCGCGTGGCGCTCGACCCGCTGCAACGCGAACACGGCGGCTACCAGGCCAAGGCTGGCCACAAGAAACGGCAACGCCGGCGCAAGCCCACGCATCCACACGGTGAGCATGGGCGCCAGCGCGGACGCCAGCCCCACGCCAAGCAGCGAAAAGCCGACCAGGAAGGCGGGCGCCGAAGCACGCAGCCGGCGCGCGATGATCACCATGGGCGGGGCCCGCAGCGCCGAGGATGTCGTCGCCCAGCACGCGGTGAGCGCGAGCAGCATCGGCGGGGACGCCGACTTCGCCAGCAATGCGAAGGCCACGGCTGAAACGATGGTCGCGGCGAGCACCCATACGCCAAGCCGGCGCATGGCATCGGCCACCCGGTCGGCGGCGATGCCGAGCGCGCAATCCATCAGGACGAAGATGGTCTGGTCCATCAGCAGGATCCAGGCGACCTTCGCGGCTGGCAAGCCTGCCTGTGCAGCCAGTGCGGGCAGGAACGCCACGTAGAGCGTCCATGTCACCGCGAGCATGAACTGCACGGAAAACAGCGCCAATGCCTGCATGTCTGCCTGCCGGTATCCAGTCAGCCGCACGGTCGCGCCGTGCGGCGCGCAGGCGGCTGCGCATGCCATGCGCGGTCAGCCGGCATGGCGGCGGCGGCCTGCCGCCATCCCTGAACAATACTTGCTGACGGCCTCAGAAACGAGCCGAGTACTGGAGCAGGAAGAAGTTGATGCCGGGGTTGGGCTCCTTGATGCCCCCGTTCGAGTAGTGCTGCAGGCGCAGCGCAAGTTCCGAATCCAGCGCATCGCCAAAACGATAGCCGACGGCCACGCGGTCGCCGAACTGGAACGCAGTGGAAAAGACCTTCTCGTCCGAAATGTGCGTGCGCGACAGCACATGGACACCCACGCCAGCTTCGACGAAAACGCCGCTGGAACCTGCACCCTGCAGCCGGAGTATCGGCGTCAGGCCAAGATCGCCCAGCGTATTGCCACCGCTGCCATGCGGATTCCAGATGCCTGCCGACGCCTCGACACCCAGGCGCAGGCGCAGCGATTGCGACGACGTAGCCCAGAGATCGTGCTTCAGGTCCCAACGGGCTTCCAGCCGCGCCATGGAGGCATCGTTGCCGGCCCCGGCCGCCGCGCCCAGCCGCACCGGCTCGAACCATGGCTCGGCATATGACAGGCCGCTGGACAATGCCGCGGACAGGGCGATGGCGGCCAGCGCGAAACGCCGGACGCTGCGGCGGGGCGGGAGGCTTCGCGGGGAAAGACGGCTAGGCATTGGCAGTGGCGGATTGCTAGACATGGGTGGGCATGGCGACCGCGCATCGAGGAGAGGCGGCGCACCTACTTTGGCTGCCGCATTATGCAGTGTTGGCCGCTTACCAAGAAGTCATGTGGATTGCACACAGTGTTCCGTTTTTGGAACAATCCTGGACACGAAAGATCGTCCAGCTGGAACGATGCGACGCCGAGCGTCTTGCCGATCCCTGAGCGGAGCAAAAAAAAGAGCCCTCGCGGAGGAGGGCGGGAAGTCGGGGGGTGTAGCAAGATGCCACGTACGAAATTCTAAGGATCGCCCGTTGCCGCAAAGCCCCGAACAGTTGCCGCTGTCTTGCCGTATTTGCGCGTTTGTGACGGATCAGAAGGTGTGCCAGTCATCGTCCTCAGGGCCAGCACCTTCGGCGCGGGCCGTGCGCGGGGCCGCCGAAGCCTGTCGCGCTACCGCTGGCACATGGCCCCGGCTCACGTCTGCCCCGCTTCGGGTGGGCGCCGACGACACGCGCGGCACGCGGCTCGCCATGACCCCACCTGTCCCGGCAAGCCGGAACACGGACACTGCATCGGCCATGGCATTGGCCTGCTCTTCCAGCGACTGCGCCGCCGCCGCCGACTGCTCCACCAGCGCGGCATTCTGCTGGGTGCCCGAGTCGATCTGGCTGATGGCCACGTGCACCTGCTCGACGCCCTGACTCTGCTCGCCGGACGCCACGGAAATCTCGCCCATGATGTCCGAGACCTGCTGGATGGCGCGGATCACCTGCGCCATGTTCTGGCCGACTTGTCCGGCCTGCCGCGACCCGTCCTGGACCATGCCCGCAGAGGATTCGATCAGTTCCTTGATCTCCTTGGCCGCAGCCGACGAACGCTGCGCCAGCGCGCGCACCTCGCCCGCCACCACGGCGAATCCGCGTCCCTGCTCGCCCGCTCGCGCGGCTTCGACCGCCGCATTCAGCGCAAGGATATTGGTCTGGAACGCAATGCCTTCGATCAGCGTGGTGATGTCCGCAATGCGGTCCGAACTGCCGCTGATGCGGGCCATGGTCTGCACCATGGCCTGCACCGCCGCATTGCCGGCATGCGCCAGGTCCCTGGCATTGCCGGCCAGCGTATTGGCCTGCGACGCATTGTCGGCATTCATCCGGACCGTCTGGGAAATCTCCGTCATGCTGGCCGCGGTTTCCTGCAGCGAAGCTGCCTGCTGTTCCGTGCGCGCCGACAGGTCCATATTGCCGCTGGCGATCTCGCGCGAGGCCACGCGCACGGCCTCGCTCGATACCTGGATACCCCGCACGGTTTGCGCAAGCTGGCGGCTCATGCGTGCCATGGCTTCCAGCAGCAGTCCGAATTCGTCGCGCGAGCGGACCTCGATCGGCTGATCGAGGTGCCCCGCGGCAATCTCGTCGGCGATCTCCACGGAACGGCGCAGTTGCCGCGTGATGGTTCGCTGCAGACGGTATGACGCCGCCAGCGATACCAGCAGGCCGACCAGGATCAACGCCGCCGTCGTCCAGAGCGCGATGCGCGCCTGCGCGAGGCTGCTGCGGTTGTAGTCGGCGCCCTGGGCAAGGTTGACTTCCACGGCGCGCGTGATCAGTTCGCCGACCTTGTCGCCGGCCGCGCCGAGCTCGTGGTCCTGCAGGCGGGCTGCCGCGGCATGGTCGCCGGCTTCCAGCAGTTGCACCTCCTGCCCGACGAGGTCAGCGAAACGGCCAAGCGCTGCGTCCAGCGTATCGGCCACGCCTCGCTCGTTTGCGGATGTTACCCGGGCGGGATAGTAGTCCTGCCAGCCCTTGCGCATCTTCGCGCGATGCTCCTGGACTAGTGCGACGTCCTCGCTGGTTGCGCCCTCGGAGGTCGCGCGGATCTTCCACAGCAAGCGGCGGATATGAAGCTGCGCCACGCGTACCTCGGCCAGCTGGCCGATGGCCACGGTATTCTGCTCATAGGCGTTGTGCATGTTCCGGTTCAGGCTGGCGATGGTCTGCAGCGCGAACACCCCGATTCCCAGCATCAGCGCGATACAGACGCCGAACACCAGGAGAATCCTGAACTTGATCGTATGGATGAACTGACTCATGGCGGAAACTTGAATTGCTGGCTTGGTTAAGCCCCCGATGCTCCCGGCCAGCATGCCTGTGCGGGCGCGGTGCGCGCTTTGGCAGAGTTTGCGCAGCGCGGTCTTTCGGCCCTTAACGGCAGCGGTCCACCGGACGTAATGCCCCGCGCCACCTTCGTTGATGCACCGCAAACTACTGTCTTGCGAGCCCCATGATTCGAGTGTCCGCTAGCGAACAGTCTGGCATTGTCGAGGGCTTCAAGATGCACGCAACCACCGCTTGGTCCATACACCCGGCGCTAGAGGCTCTCACGGAGGCCCGTCATGTTCAGGAAATCCATACTGACCGGCAAGTCGCAAGCTTGCACGGACAACGCCGCGGTGCCGATCCACGAGGCCGCCGCGCCAGACGTCGTTCCCGATCAGTTTTCGCGCAGCCTCAAGACCCAGGGCGATGCCATGGTGCAGTACGGCGCGCGCCTGCTGGTGCTGCGCGAGTTCCTGGCCGCACTGTGTGCCGGCATGCCGGCGGAACGCCGCGACAGCGTGGAAAGCGCCTTCCGCAGGCGCGTCGACGACCTGCTGGGCATGACCGACGACCGGCAGTTGCCCGAGACCTTCCACACCACGCTGCTGGCCGAGATCAACTACTACCTTGGCGAACTGAAGCGGCGCTGACGGTCAAGCCGGCAGGCCAGGCCGGCTACGCCGGAGCCGCCATTGCAGCTCGCATGGCAGCACCGGTCTGTCATTGCGCTGGTCCTGGTCGCTTCACACCTCCCCTGCCCTTCCCCCGTATGCCGGAGATCGGCCGCCTGCAAGCTGGCGGCACAAGTGCTACCCTGCCGGCCACTACGCGCTGCCTGCATCCGACCCGGGATGCAGGCGTTGCGCCGGCGCCACTTCGAATCGCGCCGGCATAACAAGACCGGCACCCGCTGCCGCCAAGTTGAAGATCGCCATGACCGTCCAGTCCGCCACCGGCGGGGCCACCGCACCGGGCACGCACCCGATCGAGCCGCCGCAGTCCGTCCCCGCCTGGGTCACACCGCTGCTTGCCGCCGCCTGCGGCATGACCGTCGCTAACCTGTACTTCGCCCAGCCGCTGGTGGGACCGATCGCCGCGGCGCTGCAACTGTCACCGGGCGCAGCCGGACTGATCGTCACGCTGGTCCAGGCCGGCTACTGCCTGGGGCTGCTATTGCTGGTGCCGCTGGCAGACCTGGTAGAAAACCGCCGCCTGGTATGCCGGCTGCTGGCCGGCAACGCCGTGGCGCTGGCCGCTGCCGCCTTTGCTTCGCATGCCGTCACCTTCCTGCTGGCAGCCTGGCTGATCGGACTTTGTTCCGTGGCCGTGCAGGTGCTGGTGCCATTTGCCGCCCACCTGGCGCCCGACCATGCGCGCGGACGCGCGGTCGGCAATGTCACCAGCGGCCTGCTGCTGGGCATCATGCTGGCCCGGCCGATCGCCAGCATCGTGGCCGACCTCTGGGGCTGGCATGCCATCTTTGCGCTGTCGGCCGTGGTCATGGCCGTGCTGTCGTTCGTCCTGGCGCGGCGCCTGCCGCAGCGCAAGCCTGCCCCAGGGCTGCGCTATGCCGAGATGCTCGGCTCCATGTGGCATCTGCTGCGTACGCAGCCGGTGCTGCGCCGGCGCGCAGCCTACCAGGCCAGTATGTTTGGCGCGTTCAGCCTGTTCTGGACCACGGTGCCGCTCTACCTGTCCGGGCCGGCGTTCGGGCTGTCGCAGCGCGGCATTGCGCTGTTCGCGCTAGCCGGCGTGGCCGGTGCGATTGCCGCCCCCATTGCCGGGCGGCTGGCCGACCGCGGTCGCGGGCGCCGCATGACGGCCATTGCGCTGCTGCTGGGCGCGGGATCGCTGCTGCTCGGGCTTGCCGGCACGCCCGGGTCGATGCTGGCACTGGCCATGCTGACCGTCGCCGCCATCGTGCTGGACTTCGGCGTCTCGGCCAGCCTGGTGGTCAGCCAGCGGGCGATCTTCTCGCTGAGCCCCGAGCACCGCGGCCGCCTGAACGGCGTGTTCATGGCCGTGTTCTTTGTCGGTGGAGCGCTGGGTTCGGCACTTGGCGGCTGGGCCTTTGCGCAGGGCGGCTGGCCGCTGGCGAGCGGCATCGGCTTCGCGCTGCCGATGCTTGCGTTGTTGTACTTCGCCACGGAACGGCCCTGAGCCGGCGCCCTGCTGCAATGATCTGAAACAATCTCCGTATTTGCCCGGATCAAAAGTCCCGCGCTGGCCTGCCGTTATTGTTCCTGCCTGACCTTCATCCCCTGCGCCAGGCAACAATTTCCGGGAAAGCCAGCCATGTCATTTGTCACCAAGAGCGTCGAAATCGAGTACCGCCAGAAGGGTCGCAAGCCGGTCATCACCACGACGGAGTCTGTCGCTTTGTCCGAGCGGCATGCGGACGACCCCAAGGCCATCCTGGCCACGCTGCGGCTGCTGCATCCGCAGTGGGAAGACATCAAGGTGATTTCGGTCTCGTAATACACCCTGGCGAGCGGTCAAAGAAAAAAGCGCTTCGCGTACCGCGCGAAGCGCCTTTCTTGATCATCGCGACAGGATCACCGCATCAGACCGGCACATCCCTGGTCGGATCCGCCTTGCGGTCGTCGAACCAGCGGTACAGCGTCGGCACCATCACCAGCGTCAGCAGTGTCGACGTGATCAGCCCGCCGATCACCACCACCGCCAGCGGGCGCTGGACCTCCGAGCCCGGGCCGGTCGAGAACAGGAACGGCACCAGGCCGAGCATGGCAATGGTCGCCGTCATCATCACCGGCCGGAAGCGCTGGGTTGCGCCCTGCACCACCGCTTCATGCAATGAAAGCCCCGAATCGCGCAGCGTGCGGATGTACGACACCAGCACCACGCCATTGAGCACGGCCATGCCCCACAGCGCGATAAAGCCCACCGACGCCGGCACCGACAGGTATTCGCCGGTGACGAACAGCCCGATGATGCCGCCGATCGACGCGAACGGCAGCACCGTGATGATCAGCGTGGCGAAGCGCAGCGAGTTGAACAGCAGGAACAGCAGGAAGAAGATCGCGGCGATGGTCACCGGCACGATGATCTTCAGGTGGCCCATGGCGCGTTCCATGTTCTGGAACTGGCCGCCCCACTCGAGGTAGTAGCCTTCCGGCACCCTGACCCTGGCGCCCGCGGCCTGCTGCAGCTCGGCAACGAAGCCGCCGAGGTCGCGGTCCTTCACGTTGATCATCACCACCACGCGGCGCTTGGCCATTTCGCGGCTGATCTGCGCGGGGCCGTCGTTGACCTCGATCTTCGCCACGCTTTGCAGCGGCACCTGGACGCCGTTGGGCGTCGACACCAGCAGCTGGCGGATGGCCTGCACATTGCCGCGGAACGCCTCAGGCAGGCGCACGGCCGCGCCAAAGCGGCGCTCGCCCTCGAAGATGTCCGTGGCGCGCTTGCCGCCGATCGAGATCTCGATGATGTCGTGGATGTCCGACACGTTCAGGCCGTAGCGCGCAATTGCCTGGCGATCGATCTCGATCGACAGGTACTGCTGCCCCGACACGCGTTCGATGCGGATATCCTGCGACCCCTGGATGCCACCGGCGACACGCGCGATCTCGCCCGCGAGTTCGCGCAGCTTGTCGAGGTCGTCGCCGAACACCTTCACCGCCACGTCCGAACGCACGCCGCTGACCATCTCGTCGACGCGGTCGGAAATCGGCTGCGCCATCACGATCTGCACGCCGGGAATGGCCTTGAGCTTCTCGCGAATGGCGTTGGCGATGTCATCCTGGGACCAGCCGTCGGGCCATTCGTCGCGGTCCTTGAGGCTGGCGATCGGCGTCGATTCGTTCTGGCCCTGCGGGTCCGCAGGGCTTTCGCCACGGCCCACGCCTGACACCACCGACTTCACGCCGGGCACGCCCAGCACCAGCTTGTTGGCCTCCTTCTCGAGCTTGATCGACTCTTCCAGCGAAATGTTCGGCACGCGGTCAATGGCCGGCACGATCGAGCCCTCCTTCATCTCCGGGATGAACGAGGTGCCCAGCAGCGGCACGATGGCCAGCGTCAGCACAAAGGCCCCCACCGCGCCGATCACGGTCTTGCGGCTGTTGCCCAGCGCCCAGTGCAGCAGGCGCAGGTAATGCCGCTTCATGAAGGCGATGATCCTGGTGTCATGCTCGGCGCCGCCCTTGAGCAGGTAGGAACTCAGCACCGGCGACAGCGTCAGCGAAAGGAACAGCGAGATCGCCAGCGCGATCGAGATCGTGAACGCCAGCGGCGCGAACATCTTGCCCTCCATGCCGGACAGCGTCATCAGCGGCAGGAACACCAGGATGATGATGCCCACGCCGACGACCACGGGCGTGGCCACTTCCTGCACGGCCTTCACCAGGATCTCGGTCTTGGTCAGCCCCGGCTCCTTGTGGCCCAGCCGCTCGAACGCGTTCTCGACCACCACCACGGAGCCGTCCACCATCAGGCCGATGGCAATCGCCAGCCCGCCCAGCGACATCAGGTTGGCCGACAGCCCCATCCGGTTCATCACCATGAAGGTCAGCAGCGGTGTCAGCACCAGCGTCGCCAGCACGATGATCGACGAACGCACGTCCCCCAGGAACAGGAACAGCACGATCACCACCAGCACCACGCCTTCCAGCAGCACCTTGGTCACCGTCCACAGCGCGGCATCGACCAGCTCGCTGCGGTCGTAGTACGGCACGATCTGCAGCTTGCCGGGCAGCATGCCCTTGGCGTTGATCTCGGCCACGCGCGCCTTGACGCGGCTCACGACCTCCTTGGCATTGCCGCCGCGCATCATCATGACGATGCCGCCGACCGCCTCGGTCTGGCCGTTCTTCACCAGCGCGCCCTGGCGCACCTCATGGCCGATGGTGACGGTGGCCACATCGCGCAGGTAGACCGGAGTCCCGGCGACTTCCTTCAGCACAATGCTGCCCAGGTCGTCCACGCCTTTGGCCAAACCCACGCCGCGGATCAGATACTGCTCGGCGTAGTGCGGCAGCACGCCGCCGCCGGAGTTGGCGTTGTTGCGCGCGAGCGCCTGGTAGACCTGCTGGATCGAGACGTCGTAGTGGCGCATGCGCTCCGGATTGACCAGCGCCTGGTACTGGCGCACGTAGCCGCCCTGCGAGTTGATCTCGGCCACGCCGGGGATCGAGCGCAGCAGCGGGCGCACCACCCAGTCCTGGGCAATGCGGCGCTCGGCCAGTTCCTCTTGCGTCAGTTCGCGGTTGCCGTCGTCGGGGCGGTCCAGCGTGTACTGGTAGACCTCGCCAAGGCCGGTCGAGACCGGGCCGAGCACCGGCGTCACGCCTTCGGGCATGCGTCCGGAAACCTCGATCAGGCGCTCCATGACGAGCTGGCGCGCGAAGTAGACGTCCGTGGCATCGGTGAACACGAGCGTGATCAGCGACAGGCCCGCCTTGTTCAGCGAACGCATCTCTTCCAGCCCGGGCAGGCCGGTCATGGCCATTTCCACCGGCACGGTGACAAAGCGCTCCACTTCCTCCGGCGAGCGCCCGGTGGCCTCGGTGGCGATCTGCACCTGCACGTTGGTCACGTCCGGGAATGCATCGACCGACAGCTTTGTGGCCGCACGCAGGCCGAAGAAGAGCAGCACCACAGCCAGCACGCACACCACCAGGCGCTGCTTGATGGCGGCTTCAACTAGGGATTTCATCACGGTGCTCAGCCCTGTTCGAGACGCTTGCGCTCGTTGTCGAGATGGAACGCCCCATCGACCACGACACGGTCGCCAGCCTTGGCGCCATTGAGTACCACGCGCATGCCGTCGCTCTCCGCGCCGAGCTTGACGCGCGTCTGGCGGAACTGGCCATCGGCCATTTCGACGTAGACCAGCTCATCATTGCCGTCGCGCACCACGGCGGAGGCCGGCACCACGAGCTGGTCGACCGGCTTGCTGGCGATCAGCATGCTTGCGAGCATGGCCGGCTTGAGACGGCCCTCGCGGTTGTCGAGCTCGGTGCGGACCAGCACCGTGCGCGACTGCGGATTCACCGTGCGGCCCACATAGATCAGCTTGCCGGTAATGGTCTGGGCGCCCTTGCCGTTGGCCAGCGAAGGCACCTCGATCTCCACGCTCTGCCCTTCGGCCACCTGCGCGGCCTGCTGCTCCGGCACTTCGGCCACCACCCACACGCGCGACAGGTCCGCCACGGTGTAGAGCGCATCGGCCGGCTGCACGACCTGGCCCTGGGCCACATTGCGTTCGACCACGGTGCCGCTGAGGCTCGAATACACCGGCGAGTGCGAGTTGATGCTGCCGCTCCTGGCCAGATCGGCAATGGCGGCCGGCGACATGCCCAGCACGCGCAACTGGTCGCGATAGGCGCGCATCTCGGCCGAGGCAATGGCCAGTTCGCTCTGGCGGCGCTGCAGTTCGCCGCGGCCGATCACATCGGCGGCGTACAGTTGCTGGGCGCGTTCGGCATTACGGGCCTGCAGTTCGTGCTGCGCCTCGCTCTTCAGGAAGGCCATCTGCGCCGCGCCCAGTTCGGTGCTGTGCAGGCGGGCCAGCACTTGTCCGGCCTTGACCTCCTCGCCCAGGCTCGCGTACAGGTCGGTCACGCGCCCGGTCACGCTGGCGCCGACGCGCGACACGCGCTGCTCGTCGAAATCGATGCGCCCGGCCACGCGCAGCATCTCGCTGAACGGGGACGTGGCCAGCGGCGCCACCTTCAGCGTCTGCATCAGATTGGCTTCGGGCTTGACCACGCCGGGCGGCAGGCGGGGCGCTTCGGTCGCCTGGACCGGCTCCTTCGAGCAGCCCGCCAGGGCAAACACCATGACGGCAGCGGCCGTCAGCGAAAGCAGGAAATTGGGACGCATGATCATCGGTTCTGGATGGTGGAGGACGGCAGGCCCGCGGGCGTGGTGCCCGGCGCCTCCGACATGAGCTTTTCGATCTGGATGGCGGCGACCTGCAGGTCGAACTGGGCGGCGATCAGTTCATTGCGCGCGCCGCGCAGCACGCGCTGCGCATCCAGGTAGTCGAGGATGCCGCGCTCGCCGAAGCGGTACCCCGACTCGGCCACGTTCAGTGCGGATTCGGCCTCGCGCACGATGCCGGACTCGAGCGCGGCCACCTGCGACTGGGTGATCTCGTACTGGCGGTAGGCGGTTTCGAGCTCCTGGGCCAGCTCGAATTCACGCGCTTCCAGCGCGCTGCGGGCCTGCGTGGCCTGGGCCGTGGCCTCGCCCACCGGACCGCTGCGGCGGTCCCATAGCGGAATGGTCAGCACCAGGCCGATCTGCGAGACGTTGTTGTCCGGCTGGCGGTCCGTGCTCGCACGCACGGCGACTTCCGGCCAGCGCAGCGAACGCTGGTAATCGACGCCCAGCCGCGCGCGCTCCAGTTCCATGCGGCGCTGGATCAATTCGGCATTGCTCGCGGTCACGGTGCTGCGCAGTTGCGGCAGCGGCGGCACCTGCGGCGCGTGGCTCAGACTGCCGCCCAGCGCGAATTGAGCCGGCATCGCACCGCCGACCTGCTGGCGCAGCGCGGCCTTGGCCTGGTTCACGCGCAATTCGGCGGTCTGCTGGCTCTTCTGCGCCGCCAGCAGCTCGGTCTCGGCCTTGATCAGTTCGTAGCGTGGGGCCTCGCCCACCTCCACGCGCAGGCGCGCGCGGGAATGGATCTGGCGCGTCATGGCCAGGTCCTCGGACGCCGCCTGCAGTTCGCTCTCGCGGCGCAGCACCTCGAAGTAGGCAGTCTTCACGCGCGCGGCAAGCTCGGCGCGAAAGCCCTGCCGCATGGCCTGCGACGCTTCCAGTCCGCGCGTGGCCATGTCCTCGCGCAGGCTGCGCTGGTGTGGATAGTCGAGCTTCTGGGTGATGGCGTAGGTCGGCGCGTTGCCACTGGTAACGCCCGGTTGCTTGGCCTGCAGGCGGCCGTACATGACTTCGACCTGCGGGTTCGGATAGGCGCGCGCACTGGTGATGGCGGCATTGGCGGCGTCGACGTTGGCCTGCGCAGCCTCGACCCCCTTGTTGGTGGACTGCGCCATCCCCAGCAGATCGTGCAGGCCGTAGGAGGGGCCGGCGGGAGCGGCGGAAGGCGCGGGCGCGGTGTTGCCGGCAGCGAGAACGACGGCGGCCGGCGGGCGCACGTCGTCGCTGGCCTGCGCCGGCACGGCGGCGAACGCCACCAGCGAAAGCGACGCGATCAGGGTCAGCTTGGTGTTTGTCATGAGTCGGGAAAACAAGCGATACGGCTGCCTGCGCCACGCCGCGACGCCGCTCTCGAACGCGACGCGAACAAGGCGGACGACCGCAACGGACTCAGCCGGCTACCGCGAAGGCGCGCCGGGAGATCTGGGCAGGCAATGGGACGCTCCCCGGACGCGGCAAGGCCGCGCGCCGGGCGCGAAGGAGATCAGGCGAGGGAAATCGGCGGCTTGAAGAATGCCGCGGCGGGTGGCGCGGTGCGCCCGGAGGGTGCCGGCCAGAAATCATCCGCGGGCGGCAGGAGCTTCGCGGTGGGCAGGTCGAACAAGGCGCTGGACTCTTCGATCTCGTCCAGCAGGTCGAGCGGATCAAGCAGGTCCGCCGACCAGATATTGCAGTAGCCGGGTGGCGGGTCGTCGATGGCGTCTTCGTCATGCAGGCCATCATCGCCGGGGGCGATCACCCGCCCCATCTCGTCGACGGACGGTAGCGCCGCGACTTCGGTGACTATGTCCTGTACCGCGGCAGTCCGGGCGGCCGCCGTGGCGACTTGCCCCTGCAAACCCGCGTGCGCGTGCGCGGCCGCTCCAAAGGAGAGCAGCGACAGGCACAAGGCAGTCATCAGCAGGAACAGGAATCGCATGGGTCGGGGCGCTCAGCAGGGTTGATACCGCACTCTGCAATCGAGTGCAGGCCATGCTGCGGTACAACATTGTAACTTAACGATTACGATTGACCGGGAACGTGCAGGTTCGTTCCCTTTGGAGACGGCGCGGTTGGCCTATTAGTCTGGCCCGCTTGCGACGCAAGGAATCATTGAAGACATGGGCAAAGCGGATGGGGGTCTCCGTACCCACGCTGCAAAGGCTTGAAGCCGGTGACCCGTCCGTGGGCATCGGCATCGTCGCCACGGCGCTATGGCTTATCCAGCGCGAGAGCGAACTGGGAAATCTCGCGGCGCCCGAGCACGACCGGAGCGCCATCGAGATGGATGTGCGCCAGGCCGTCGAACTCGGGCGTGCCCGCGCCCAGGCCGCCGCGGAAGCACGCATGCGCGCGAAACAGGCGGGAGACTAAGATGCGCCTGGACGACCTGCAAGGCTTGGAGAATCCCGGCGCACGCGAAGACGGAAAACATGCCTTCCTCCCTCAGGACCCGCTACTTCGCGCGACAGACCGCGACCGACTGCTGCTCCATCGATCTCCCGGGCTACAGGTCGAACCCGTAGAGCGCCGCCGCATTGCGCCAGCGCAGCGACTCGGCAAAACCGCGCTGATCCGCTATGCGTGCGCCGGCGTCTGGCTCGCACGGCCAGCCGAGCAACGCCGTGCATTCATCGGCGCGGGCCGCCGATTCATGATTGGTCCAGGGCCAGTCACTGCCCAGCAGCAACCGGTCCGGTCCCACCACCCGCCCCCACGCGCCGGCTAGCGATCGCCAGTCCGTTCCAGGCGGCAAGCGGTACGCGGCGCTCAGCTTCACCCATACCTCCCGACGCCGCAGCGTCCGTGTGGCCACCTCGAAAACCGCATCGCGCGAGCCCTGCTCGCCGGGTCGGCCAAAGTGGTCCAGTACGACCGGCGCGGCGCAATGGCCAAGCGCGCTGTCCAGTTCGGCCAGCATCGCACCGCCCTGCCCGTTTTCGGTATGCAGCTCCACGTGCCAGCCCAGCGCGTCGATCCGCGCGAACAGCGCGCGCCATGACTCCGTTGCGATGCGTGCCCAGGCCGGGTCGCCGAAGAGATTGAGCCGGATGCCGCGCACGCCGGCCGCCTGCATGGCGGCCAATGCGTCGTCCGTGACTGACGGGTCGACCACCGCCACGCCGCGCAGCCGGCCGGCACTGGCGCCCAGCGCCGCGAGCAGCGCCGCATTGTCGGTGCCAAGGAAACTGGTCTGGACCACCACGCCATAGAGATCGCCCAGCGGCGCCAGCAGCCGTTGCCAATCCTCGATGCGCGCGGCGTACGCGGGCCGATAGCGGGCGGACGGCGTGCCGGCCCCGGCATCGAACAGGTGAAAGTGGCAATCCACCAGCGGCATCGCATTGCGCATCATCGTCAGCCATTCCTCGCCTACGGGTAAGCCCTGATATGGTGCCAGGCGCCCCGAAGCTAATCTAGTCCTCTAGAGGACATAATCTAACACGGACGCCAGATGCAAGACAACGACCTGCTGCACAGTGCCGCGACCGCCCCCGGCGTCAGCCGCTATGGCCGGATTGCCGCACAACTGCAGCGCAAGATCGTCGATGGCGAATGGCAGCCCGGCGCAGCCATTCCGGCGGAAAGCACGCTTGCCGCCGAGTTCGGCATTGCGCTGGGCACCATCCGCCAGGCCATCTCCGTGCTGGTGCAGGAAGGACTGCTGGAACGCGTCCAGGGCAAAGGCACCTTCGTGCGCAACGGACTCACCGGCGCGAGCATGATGCGGTTCTTCCGCTTCCGCGCCGATGCGGCAGCACCTGGCAGCTTCACCACGGGCACCGAGCCGCGCCCGGCCATCCCGCGCTCCGAGATCCTGTCGTGCCGGGCGGCGCGGCTGGACAAGAGCATAGCTGCGCTGTTCGGGCTCGATGCCGGCGCACGCGGCCTCGCGATCTCGCGGCGGCGCTGGCTCGACGACAAGCCGCGCCTGCTCGAATCGATCTGGCTGCCGCTGCCGCGCTGCGAACCGTTGCAGCGCCTGCCAAAAGCCGAATGGGGTGACCTGCTTTATCCGCTGCTGGGCTCGCAATGCGGCATCACCATCCATCGTGCCGTGGACGAGGTGACCTTCCGCACGCTGGATACCGACGAGGCAGGCCTGCTGGAGTTGCCTGACGGCCATCCCTGCGCGCTGGTAACGCGGCGCGCCTATGACCTGCAGGGCCACTGCGCGGAATACCGGCTGACAAGGGGCGATGCCTACGCCTTCCGCTACCAGGCGGACATCCGCTGACCAGACGAAGAACGCCCATTGATATGGAGACAAGCTTGAAGCATTCGCCAACACGGATCGCCGCGACCCTGGTGACCACCCTGCTGCTCGCCCCTGCCCTTGTGCAGGCCGCGGAACCGGCCGCGCAGTGGCCGACCCGGCCCATCACCATCGTCGTGACCTACCCGCCGGGCGGAGGCGCAGACCTGATGGCACGGCTGATCGCGCCCGGCCTCGGGCGCGAACTCGGCCAGTCCGTCATCGTGGAAAACCGGCCCGGCGCCGGCGGCCAGATCGGCGCGTCCTACGTTGCCAAGGCAGCACCGGACGGCTACACGCTGATGGTCGATGCCTCTTCCTATGCGGTGAATCCCAGCCTGTATCCGCGCCTGCCCTATGACCCCGCCAAGGCCTTCACCGCGATTGGCGTGCTGGCCCGCTATCCCAATGTACTGGTTGCCACGCCGGGATTCCCGGCGCACTCGGTCAGGGATGTCCTGGCCATGGCAAAGCAGAAGCCGGGCACGGTGGCCTTTGCCTCGTCGGGCAACGGTTCCGCCCAGCATCTGTCCGGCGTGCTGTTCGAGCAGCGCGCCGGCGTGGACCTGCTGCACGTGCCCTACAAGGGCGGTGGCCCGGCCATGACGGACGTGATCGCGGGCCAGGTGCCGCTGTTCTTCGCCAACGTGGCATCGAGCCTGCAGCACATCAAGGCCGGCAAGCTCAGGCCACTTGCCGTGACCAGCCATACACGCACGCCAGCGCTGCCGTCGGTGCCGACCATGGAAGAAGCCGGCGTGGCCGGCTACGAAGTCTATGAATGGAATGCCGCGTTCGTTCCGGCCGGCACGCCCCAGCCGATTGCCGCCAAGCTGTCCGAGGCGCTGCAGAAGGTCATGAACAGCCCCGACGTGCGCAAGCGCATTGCGGAACTGGGCGGCGAGGTCGTGGCCGCGCCGCCCGCCGAGGCCGCCCGCTATATCGACAACCAGACCCGCCTGTGGGCGAAGGTCATCAAGGATGGCAACGTCAAGCCCGAATGAGGTGACCGCTGGTCACCCGCCGCAAGCGCCCAGCCAACAAGAATCATCAAGCTTCTCCGGAGAAATGCATGACCCAGTTTGACCCCGTCCGCCGCGACGTCCTGAAGCTCGCCGCCGCGCTAGGCGCCGGCGCCCTCGCGCCTTCGCTCGCGCGGGCGCAGGCGTGGCCCGCCAAGCCCATCCGCCTGGTGGTGCCGTTCGCGCCGGGCGGCAGTTCAGAGATCGTGGCCCGCTCGACCGCCGCCGAACTGACCCGGCTGCTTGGCGTATCGGTATTCGTCGAGAACAAGCCCGGCGGCGCAGGCAATGTCGCCATGGGAGAAGTGGCGCGCGCCGATGACCAGCACACGTTGATCCTGGGCCATATTGGTACCCTCGCGGTGAATCCCTACATCTTCGCCAGGCTGCCGTACGACCCGAACAAGGACTTCCGCCCGATTTCCCTGCTGTCCAAGGTGCCGAGCCTGTACGTGATCCATCCCGACGTGCCGGCGAAGAACCTGAAGGAGTTCATCGCGCTGGCCAAGAGCAAGCCCGGCAAGCTCAACTACGGTTCGGCCGGCAATGGCAGCGCGGGGCATCTTGCCTTCGAGTACCTGAAGGCCGCAACCGGCACCTTCATCACCCATGTGCCGTACCGCGGCAGCGGCCCGCAGATCACTGACCTGCTGTCCGGCAGACTCGACGCGGCCGCGGTCGGCGCGCCGGCCATCCTGCCGTTCATCAAGGCGGGCAAGCTGCGCTGCATCGCCACGGGCACGTCGCAGCGCATCCCGCAGCTGCCTGAGGTCGGCACGGTCGCTGAACAGGGCTATCCGGGCTTCGAGATGACGCAGTGGTACGGCCTGCTGGCCCCGGCAAGCCTGTCGCAGCCGGCCACCGACAAGCTCGCCGACGCCGCGGCCAAGGCGGTCAAGAGCCCTGCGTCGACACAGCGGCTGAGCGCCGATGCGGCGCTGGTGGTGGGCAGCACGCCGCAGGAGTTCGCGCAGTTCATTGCGCAGGAACAGCAGCGGTGGAGGCCGATCATTGCGCGGGCGCAGATTAAGCCGGATTGAATTTGGTTGGGGTGGGTGTGTTGGACCACTTTAAACTGTGGGCTTTGGTGGTAGCTGGCTCATCGTCCTTGGCAGGCGCCGCTGTTTCGCCGGCGTAGCCGGCGACCTACTTCTTGTCCGAGCGACAAAAGAGTAAGCAGAAAAGCGCGTCGCCTGGCGGCTGGCCATCAACGATGCGCTTCTTGTTTTCAAGCGGCTTTGGTCTCGCGAGACGTGGTTGCCCGTTCGAGCCTGCTACGCATAGTGATTCAGAACCAGTGCCTGCGATAACCTGCTTGTGTACGATCCCCA
>NZ_JBYOJR010000020.1:0-126744 GCF_057798915.1 Cupriavidus sp. 22TCCZM01-5 | reverse complement strand
GCAGAACTTCCGCTTCGCCGCGCCGCTGGCCGACCGCTTCTATGTGATGGAGCACGGCAGCATCGTCGAGCGCTTCGCGGCGAGCGAGCTGGAGGGGAAGATGCCGGTGCTGCATGAATTGCTGGGCGTATAGAGCCCAAAAAAGGAGAGTTCCGTGGAACTGTTCAATATCTCGCTTTCCGCGTTGCTGTCCCAGCTTTTGCTGGGGCTTGTCAATGGCGCGTTCTACGCGATGCTGAGCCTTGGGCTGGCCGTGATCTTCGGCCTGCTCAATGTCATCAACTTCGCGCACGGCGCACTGTTCATGCTCGGCGCGTTGCTGGCGTGGGCCGGCATGGCCTACGCCGGGCTCGGTTACTGGGTGATGCTGCTGCTCTCGCCGCTGGTGGTGATGGCGCTTGGCATGCTCATCGAGAAGACGATGCTGCGCTGGCTCTACCAGCTCGACCACATCTACGGCCTGCTGCTCACGCTGGGGATCACGCTCGTGATCGAGGGCGTATTCCGCTCGGCCTATGGTGTGTCGGGCTTGCCGTATGCCCCGCCTGCCGTGCTGCAAGGTGCGACCGACCTTGGCTTCTTGCGTCTGCCCGACTATCGCGCATGGGTCGTGGCTGCGTCGCTGGGCGCGTGCCTCGGCACGTGGTACCTGATCGAGAGGACCCGTGTCGGCAGCGTCCTGCGCGCGGGCACCGAGAACGCCAGGGTGGTGGAAGCGTTCGGCGTCAACGTGCCGCTGATGGTGACCCTGACCTATGGCTTCGGCGTGGCGCTGGCGGCCTTTGCCGGCGTGCTGGCCGCGCCGGTCATGCAGGTGTCGCCGCTGATGGGGCAGAACCTGATCATCGTAGTCTTCGCGGTGGTGGTGATCGGCGGCATGGGGTCGATCACGGGATCGATCCTGACCGGCCTCGGGCTCGGCGTGATCGAAGGCCTCACCAAGTTGTTCTATCCGGAGGCATCGTCGACCGTGGTGTTCATCATCATGGCGCTGGTGTTGCTGGTGCGCCCGGCAGGGCTGTTCGGAAAGGAGAAATGATGCGTGAACCCTCGATGACTGCAGTCGTGCTGCAGCCGCAAGCGCCCGCCTGGCGCATGCCGAAGACGGCCCTGTATGGCCTGCTCCTGCTTGGCCTGCTGGCCGCGCCGCTGGCGGGCGCCTATCCGGTGTTCGTGCTGAAGGTGCTTTGCTTCGCGCTGTTCGCATGTGCGTTCAACTTGCTGATCGGCTATACGGGCTTGCTCTCCTTCGGTCATGCCGCGTTCTTTGGCGGCGCCGGCTATGTCGCGGGCCAGGCCATGAAAGCGTGGGGCGTGACGCCGGAGTTCGGCCTGATCCTCGGCACAGGGACGGGCGCGCTGATCGGGCTGGTCATGGGCACGCTGGCCATTCGGCGCCAGGGCATCTACTTTTCGATGATCACGCTGGCGCTCGCGCAGATGCTGTATTTCATGTGCCTGCAGGCGCCGTTCACGGGCGGGGAGGACGGGCTGCAAGGCATCCCGCGCGGCAGGCTGTTAGGCGTGTTGTCGCTGGAAGGCGATCTCGCGCTGTACTACGTGGCGCTGGCCATTGTGGTGGCAGCGTTCGCCTTGATCGTGCGCACGGTGCATTCGCCGTTAGGCCAGATCCTGAAGGCGATCAGGGAGAACGAGCCGCGCGCGGTCTCGCTTGGCTATGACGTCGACCGCTTCAAGCTCGCGGCGTTCGTGCTCTCGGCGGCGCTGTCGGGGCTGGCCGGATCGCTGAAGGCACTCGTGCTTGGTTTCGAGACGCTGACGGACGTCCACTGGTCGATGTCCGGCGCGGTAATCCTGATGACGCTGGTCGGCGGCCTCGGCACGCTTGCTGGCCCTATAGTCGGCGCGTTCGTGATCGTGGCGCTGGAGAACAAGCTTGGGGACATCGGTAGCTACCTTGCCGTGGCAACCGGCGTGGACTGGTTCAACGGCCTCGGCGAGTCGGTGTCGATGGTGACGGGGTTGATCTTCGTCTTTTGCGTGCTGACGTTCCGCAAGGGCATCGTCGGACAGTTCGGCGGGCGAGGGCGCGAAGGGGGGTGACTGTCTGCTGCCGGGCAAGGAAGAATCGTGGCGACGTCAGGCGCGCCTGACGCCCTTGTCGAGCAGCAAGGCAGTATTGACCAGGGCGATATGCGACAGGGCCTGCGGAAAATTGCCAGCCATGCGGCGCGTGGCCGGGTCATACTCTTCCGACAGCAGTCCGACGTCATTACGCAGCAGCAGAAGGCGCTCGAACAATTCGCATGCCTCATGCCGGCGTCCGGCCACGGCATAGGCGTCCGCCAGCCAGAAGCTGCAGGCAAGGAAGGTCGGCTCGTCGCCGGGCAGGCCGTCCGCCGTGCGCGACGGCAGGTACCGCCGCACCAGCCCGTCGACCAGCAGTTCTTCCTCGACGGCCTTGATCGTCCCGAGCATGCGCGGGTCCTTGCCGTCGATGAAGCCGACGATCGGCAGGAGCAGCAGGCTGGCGTCGGTGGTACTGCCGCCGTAGACCTGCACGAAGCTGTTGCGCCTGGTATTGAAGCCATTGACGAGCACGTCGGCGCGTATGGTGTCCCGCACGGTGCGCCAGCGTGACGCGGAGCCCGGCCAGTCGTGCATCTCGACGGTCTTGATGGCCCGGTCCAGCGCGACCCAGGCCATGACCTTGGAGAAGGTGAACGGCTGCCGCCCGCCGCGCACTTCCCAGATTCCCTCGTCGGGTTCCTGCCAGATCGCGGCAAGGTGGTTGACCAGCGAGCGCTGCAATGCCCACGAGTCGGGATCGCGGGGCAGGCCGCCAAGGCGCGCCTGGTACAGCGCGTCCATGACTTCGCCATAGACGTCGAGCTGGAGCTGGGTCGCGGCAAGGTTGCCGACGCGTACCGGGGCGGCGCCCTTGTACCCCGGCAGCCAGTCGAGCTCCCATTCCCACAGGTGCCGTTCTCCGGCTACGCCATACATGATCTGGGCCTGCTCGGGACTGCCGGCGACGGCGCGGGTGAGCCAGGCGCGCCAGGCCTGGGCTTCGTCATAGTAGCCGGCGGCCATGAGCGCCAGCAGGGTTCGCGTCGCGTCGCGCAGCCAGCAGTAGCGGTAGTCCCAGTTGCGTACGCCGCCAGGCGCTTCGGGCAGCGAAGTGGTCGGGGCCGCGACGAGGCCGCCGGTCGGCCAGTAGGTGAGCGCCTTGAGAGTCAGCAGCGAGCGCCTGACCGGCCCTCTCCAGTCACCGCCCCCCTCGCACCGGTTGGACCAGTCTCGCCACCAGCGGCCTGTGCGTTCGAGTTCCTTCAGTGCATCGAGCGGGGGCGGCGCGGCAAGGTGCGAGGGACTGTAGGTCAGCACGAATGGCTTCACCTCGCCGGCCTCTACCGTGAACTCGCAGGTCGTGGCGAGGTCCTTCCCGCGCAGTGGCTCGGGCGAGCGCACGATCGCCATGGCGGGGCCCGCCACGGCGCGGATGCCGTTGCCTTGTTCGAGCCGGGTCACCCATGGCACCGTCGCGCCGTAGTCGAAGCGCAGCGTCAGGTCCATCTTCATGTCGAGCTTGCCGCTACGGCCGCATACGATCCGGACAAGATCAGAACGCTCGCCGGAATTGGACATGCCATGGCGGATCGGCATGAAGTCGATCACGGTGACGACGCCTTCCGGATGGACAAAGACGGTTTCGAGCACCAGGCTGCCGGGCCGGTAGTGGCGCCGGCTCCTGCCGCCGCGGCCAGCAGGTGCGATGCGCCAGCGTCCGTGATCGCGCGTGCCCAGCAGTGCGGCCAGGCAGGCCGCGGAATCGAAGCGCGGCAGGCAGAGCCAGTCGATGCTGCCGTCACGGCAGACCAGCGCTGCCGTCTCGCAATCGCCAATCAGTGCGTAGTCCTCGATGGAAGCAGCCACGGCAGTCCTGGTCGCGTCGGTGGGCCCCCGGGGCAGGCTGCAGCACTGCCTCGCGGGAATGACAGCGGGCAACGCGCCGGCCGGGCCCGTCTACCTTGTTGGAGGCGCGCGCGATGTCATGGTTCCGGTACGTGGCGATGGCGCTGCGCGATCACGCCAGCAACCTGGCCATGCCATGCGCATTGCGATACATTGCGCGCCGCGAGTCACGCTGCCGTCGGCGGCCGTTGTCGCATCCGGGTCCTTGCTGGCAAGCCCGCTACAATTCGCCATGAACCCCGTTTCAGAAACTGTGCAAGAAACCAAGCAAGAAACCAAGCCGATGACATACATCGTTGACGCCGTGGACGAGGCCCTCGGCCTGTTGATGCTGGTGGCCGAGCATCCGTCGCTGGGCGTGACCGAGCTCGCGCGCCGCGCCGGGCTGACCAAGGCGCGCGCGTTCCGGCTGCTGAGCACGCTTGAGCACCGCGGCATGATCGCGCGCGAGGCGCCGGCGGCGGTCTACAAGCTGAGCTACAACGCCTTGCTGGTCGGCAATGCCGCGCGCGAGCAAGTCGACCTGATCAAGCTGGTCACACCGAGCCTCGCCGCGCTGGGTGCCGCTTGCGGTGAGAACGTGATCGTGCGCGTGCGTGACGGGCTGGAATCGGTCTGCGTGGCGCGCCATGAGTCGTCGCAATCGGTGCGCGTGCATACGGAGGTCGGCAACCGGCGTCCGCTGCATGTGGGCGCCTCCGGCAAGCTGCTGCTCGCCTTTGGCGGCGAGACCCTGATCGACGCGGTGCTGGCGAACGCGCCACAGCGCTTCACCGACAAGACCATTGTCGATCCGCAGGCGCTGCGCGACGAACTGGCTGCCATCCGCGCCGCGGGCTACGCGGTGTCGCTTGGCGAGCGCGAGCCCGATGCCGTGTCGGCCGCTGCGCCGTTGCGCGACCATACCGGCGCCACGGTGGCTTCGCTAAGCATTGCCAGTCCGGCCAGCCGTACCACGCAAGAAGTGCTGGATCGCCACGTGGCCATGGTCGTCGAACAGGCGGCCGTCTTGTCGCGCTCGCTCGGTCACACGGGCGCCTGATTCCCCGGCCGGCAGGCCACCCGTTGCCGCGTCCGCGGCAACTTCCTCCCCCCGATTCCCACCTCCCACGCCGGCAATGGACTACCGCCGGCGTGCGGTCCACTGCTCGCGATAGATCCGTGTCGTGGCCGGACGGCCGCTCCTTTTCGTTGGCTTCGAAATCTCTGATAGCGGGTAAACCCGGCTTACCCGTGCCATGGCTTTGTCTTATTCTTCGATACAAGGTATCACTGAATGAAACAATGTTTCAGCAAACGAGAACAGCAACACCTGCAAGAGGCCGCCGGCATCCGGCGGCCGCGCTCATTCTTGCCACCGTGCTGGCACTGGCCGGCGCGGGGACGGTGCGCGCGGCGGACCTGCGCATTGGCTACAAGGCGGAGATCAGCGCGGCCGACCCGCATGTGCTCGACGCCGCGGGGCGCAATCTCTGGGGACACGTCTACGAGACGCTGGTCGGACTGGACAATGCCCTGCGCCCCGAGCCGCAGCTCGCCACTGCCTGGCGCCAGCTTGATGCGCGCACATGGGAGTTCCAGCTGCGCCCCGGCGTGCGCTTCAGCAATGGCGAGCCGTTCACGGCGGAAGACGCCCGGTATTCGATCGAGCGCGCGCGCCACCTGGCCGGTGCGCGGACGTTCCGCACCTACCTGAAATCGATTGCCGAGGTCCAGGCAAGCGGGCCGCTGACCTTGCGCGTGGTGACGCGCACGCCCAACCCGGTGCTGCCGCAGAACGTGGGCCTGGTGGCCATGCTGCCGCGCTCGCTGGGCGACAAGGCCAAGGAAGCGGACTTTGCGGCGGGCCGCGCAGCCATCGGCACCGGGCCGTACCGCTTCGTGTCGTGGGAGCACGGCCAGCAGCTGACCTTCGCGCGCAACGCCGCTTACTGGGGCGCACCGGAGCCGTGGGACCACGTGGTGTTCCAGTTCATTGCCAAGGAACCGGCGCGCGCGTCGGCGCTGCTGTCGGGGCTGGTGGATGTGATCGACGCCTCGTCGGCCAGCATCGCCGATGCCTTCACCCGCACCAACGGGCGCATTCGCACGGTATCGGCCACGTCGTACATGCTGAACTACCTGCAGCTCGACCAGGCGCGGCAGGTGTCGCCGTACGTGAGCGACAACGAAGGGCGCCCGCTGGCCGCCAATCCGCTGCGCGACGTGAAGGTGCGCCAGGCCATCAGCGTCGCGATCGACCGCGAGCTGATCGCCGCGCGCGTCACCAAGGGCGATTCCGTTCCCGCCGGCCAGCTTGTGCCGCAAGGCTTCTTCGGCTTTGCGCGTGCCGTGGCGGCGCCGCATGGCGATTCGGCCGAGGCGCGCCGGTTGCTGGCGGAGGCTGGCTATCCGTCGGGCTTCCGCCTGACCTTGCATTGCCCCAATGACCGCTACCTGAACGATGCCAAGACCTGCGAAGCCATCGGCCAGATGCTGACCCGAGCGGGCATCCGGACCGAGGTGCGCACGCTGCCGTACTCGGTGTACATCACGCGGGCCACGTCGGGCGGGGAGGGCGGCAAGCCGGAGTTCAGCGCGTTCATGCTCGGCATCGGCGCAGTCAGCGGCGATTCGCTCGAACCGCTGGTGGCCGCCGCGCATTCGCAGGACAAGAAGGCTGGCCTGGGCGCCAACAATCGCAGCGGCTACGGCAATCGCGCGGTCGATGCGCTGGTCGACGAGGCCATGCGCACCATGGAGCCGCCGGCGCGCGAACACGTGCAGCGCCAGGCGGCCGTGACCCTGGCCGAAGACGTGGGCGTGGTGCCGCTGCACCACCTGCGCGCCACATGGGCCTACCGCAACGGGCTCATGGTGAAGCCGCGCAGCGACGGCTTCACCTATGCCACCAATATTCGACCGGCCGCGCAACCCTGACGCGCGCCGGCCATTCCGGAAGCAACCATGCTGGAAACCCTTCTCAAACGGCTGCTGCAGAGCATTGTGGTGCTCTGGATCATGTCGGTCCTGACCTTCTGCGCCGTCAACCTGATCGGCGACCCGGTGCACCTGCTGGTGAGCCCGACGGCGACCGAGCAGGAGATCGCCGAAGCGCGCCACTCGCTCGGGCTGGACCAGCCGGTCCAGCAGCAATACCTGCATTTCGTGCAGGGCGCGCTGCGCGGCGACCTGGGCGATTCCTTCATCTACAACCGGCCGGCCATCGAGCTGATCGTCAGCCGCGTTCCGGCGACGCTGGAACTGGCGGTGACCGCGCTGCTGCTGTCGCTGGCCATCGGCATCCCGATGGGGATCTTCGCCGGCCTCAAGCCCAATAGCCGCCTGTCGCGGCTGCTGATGGCGTGCTCGCTCGGCGGCGTGATCATGCCCACGTTCTGGATCGGCATGATCGGCATCCTGCTGTTCTCGGTGAACCTGGGCTGGCTGCCGTCGGGCGGCCGCGGTCCGGTCAGCACGGTGCTGGGCATGCCGCTGTCCGTGACGAGCTGGGAGGGCATCCGCTTCCTGCTGCTGCCGGCGCTGACGCTGTCGCTGTTCAAGATCTCGCTGGTGGCGCGCCTGACCGAGGCCGGCACGCGCGAGGTGGCCGGGCAGGAGTACATCAAGTTCGCCCGCGCCAAGGGTGTGGGCGGCGCGCGGCTGGTGCTGCGCCATGTGGTGCCCAATGTGCTGATCCCCATCGTGACCGTGGTGGGGCTCGAATTCGGCCACCTGATCGCGTTCTCGGTGGTCACCGAATCGGTGTTCTCGTGGCCCGGCATGGGCAAGCTCATCATCGATTCGGTGCTGGCGCTGGACCGCCCGGTGATGGTGGCCTACCTGCTGGTCACGCTGGTGCTGTTCGTGGTGCTCAACCTGATCGTCGACCTGCTCTATGTGGTGCTCGATCCGCGCCTGCGCCACAAGGTGGCCTGAACGCTTCCGATCCTCGTCCTGAACCTGTTTTTTGCCAAGTTTCCCGATGTCCCTTCCCGTTACTGAACCGCGCGCCACGGCTACGCCGCCGGCGCCGGCGCCCGCAGAGGGCGCGGCGCCGCCGGCACGGCCGCGACGGCCATCCTTTCTCGCACGCTTCGCACGCAATCGCGTGGCGGCGGCAGCGCTGGCGGTATTGCTCGCGCTCATGCTGGTTGCCGTGTTCGCGGGCGTGATCAGTCCGCAGAATCCCTACGACCTGGCCACGGTGTCCGTCATCGATTCCGAACTGCCGCCCGGCGCAGTCGGCTATGACGGCCAGACGCACTACTGGCTCGGCACCGACGGCGCCGGACGCGACCTGGTCAGCGCCATCTTCTATGGCATCCGCATCAGCGTCGCCGTCGGCGTGATCAGCGCCGTGGTGGCGCTGCTGGTGGGGGCCGCCATCGGGCTGGTCGCCGCCTACTGCGGCGGCGTCGTCGACGCGCTGATCATGCGCATCGTGGACCTGCAACTGAGCCTGCCTGCCATCCTCGTCGCGCTGATCCTGCTCGCGGTGCTGGGGCAGGGCGTGGACAAGACGCTGATGGCGCTGGTGATCGTGCAGTGGGCCTACTTCGCACGCACAGTGCGCGGCTCGGCGCAGGTGGAGCGGCGCAAGGACTATGTCGAAGCCGCGCTGGGCCAGGGCCTGCCGGCATGGCGCGTGATGTTCCGGCACATCCTGCCCAATTGCATGGCGCCGCTGGTCGTGACCGCCACGCTGCAGATTGCTCACGCGATCACGCTGGAGGCCACCATGAGCTTCCTTGGCATCGGCCTGCCGCGCACCCAGCCGTCGCTGGGCATGCTGATCGCCAACGGCTTCGAATACATGCTGTCGAACAAATACTGGATCAGCATCTTCCCGGGCGTGGCCCTGGTGCTGCTGATCGGCGCCATCAACCTGGTGGGCGACCGGCTGCGCCGCGTGCTCAACCCGCGCAACGAGGGCTGAGGAGAGAACCATGGCACTGCTGGAAGTGAACGGCCTGAGCACGCGCTTTGCACTGGAGCACGGCGCGGTCACCGCCGTCGACAATGTTTCCTTCGCGCTCAACGCGGGCGAAATCCTCGGCATCGTGGGCGAGTCCGGGTCGCGAAAGTCGGTCACGGCGTTCTCGCTGATGAACCTGCTCGACCCGCCCGGCCGCGTGACGGGTGGCGAGGTCCGGTTCAAGGGGCAGGACCTGCGCGCCTGTACGCCGCGCCAGTGGCAGGCCCTGCGCGGGGACCGCATCGCGATGGTGTTCCAGGACCCGATGATGTCGCTCAACCCGGTCATGCGCATCGGTGGGCAGCTGATCGAGACGGTGCGCGTGCATCACCGTTGCTCGCGCGCAGAGTCGCATGACCGCGCCGTCGATGCCCTGAAGAAGGTGGGCATTCCGGCGCCGCGGGAGCGCATGCAGGCCTATCCGCATGAACTGTCGGGCGGCATGCGCCAGCGCGTGGCGATTGCCAACGCGCTGATCAACCGGCCCGACCTGATCATCGCCGACGAGCCCACCACCGCGCTTGACGTGACCATCCAGGCGCAGATCCTGTTCGAGATGAAGCAGCTGGTGCGCGAGACCGGCGCGGCCGTGATCTGGATCAGCCATGACCTGGCCGTGGTCAAGGACCTGGTCGACCGCGTCTGCGTGATGTACGCCGGCCGCGTGGTCGAGCAGGGGCCGGTGGCGGATGTCATCCGCCAGCCGATGCATCCCTATACGCGCGGCCTGCTCGATTCGCTGCCCGCGCACGACACGCGCGGGCGCACCTTGCGGGCGATTCCCGGTGCCGCGCCGGCCTTGTATGCCTTGCCGCCGGGCTGCGCGTTCGCACCGCGCTGCGCGCGGGCCAGCGACCGCTGCGCGCAGGCGCCAGTTGAAGTTTCCGTGCGCGGCCGGTCGCTGCGCTGCGTTCATCCACTGGAGGCGGCATGACTGTCCTGCTCGAAGCGCGCCAGCTGCAGAAGCATTTTTCCCCGAAGCCAGGCCTGCTTGACCGGGTGACCCGGCAAGCGCGCGCACGTCAGGTGGTGCATGCCGTCAACGACGTTTCACTGCAAGTCCGCAAAGGCGAAGTGCTGGGCGTGGTCGGCGAGTCCGGCTGCGGCAAGTCCACGCTGGGCCGCATGCTCGCCGGGCTGCTCGCACCCAGTGGCGGCGACGTGCTGTGGGAAGGCGAGCGTGCCGACACCGCCGCGGCTTCGTACCACCTTGCGGTGCAGATGGTGTTCCAGAACCCGTATGCGTCGCTCAATCCGCGGCTGCGCATCGGCCAGGCCATCACGGAAGGCGCGCTGCATCACGGACTGGTCGGCCGCAGCCAGGCAGCGGCGTTCGCGCGCGAGATGCTCGCCATGGTCGGGCTCGACGCGTCCTATGCCGAGCGCTATCCGCACGAGTTCTCCGGCGGCCAGCGCCAGCGCGTGGCCATTGCACGGGCACTGGCGCTGCAGCCGCAACTGGTGGTCTGCGACGAGGCGGTGTCCGCGCTCGACGTTTCGGTTCAGGCGCAGGTCATCAACCTGTTCATGGACCTGCGCCGGCAACAGGACCTGACCTACGTCTTCATCAGCCACAACCTCGCTGTGGTGGAGCACATGTCGGACCGCGTGGTGATCATGTACCTGGGCCGTATTGTCGAGATGGGCGATGCGCGCGCAGTCTTTGCCGCGCCAGGCCATCCCTACACGCGCGCGTTGCTGGCCGACGCGCCACGGCTCGACGGCAGTTCCGCGAGCCACCAGCCGATCCAGGGCGAATTGCCGAGCCCGCTCGCGCCGCCGTCCGGCTGCGCGTTCCATCCGCGCTGCCCGCATGCGAGCGCGCGTTGCGCGGCCGAGGTGCCGCTGTTGCGCGATACCGGTGGCGGCCGCCTGTCGGCGTGCCACCTCAATGAACCAGGCCAGATGAAGGCGGCCTGAGCGCGCGCCGCCAAGAGGCGGCGCATTTCCACGGGATAGCCGCATGGCATCCGCTCCGGTCAACGGCGCGGAGGGCGGCGCTCGCACTTTTGGCGCGCGGGCGCATGGCGGCGGGTTGATTCGAAGAAGAGAAGGAGGACAGCATGAAAACAATCCGTCTTATCGGGCGAGCGTGCATGGGTGGCGCGCTGCTTGCGGCGTCGGCCGGCGCGCAGGCCACCTTGACGCTCTATGGCCGCGTCGACACGGATATCGAGTACCAGCGTGGCCCGAGCGGCAACGCTGCGCAGATGGTGGACAACGCGTCGCGCTGGGGCATGCGCGGCAATGAGGATCTCGGTGGTTCGCTGCGCGCGGATTTCGGCCTGGAGCAGGGCTTTCTGGCTGACACCGGCGCCGCTACCAATCCGCAGTTCCGCAATGCCTATGTGGGCCTGAGCGGGGTCTTCGGGGCCTTTGCACTGGGCCGGCTGGATTCGGCAACTTCGGTCGGCTCGCCGGTCTACTCGCAGATCACGCAGAACGTGGACTTCGTCATTCACGATGCCGGCGCCACGGCCATCGGCACCAAGGTGCTGAATGCGCGCAACCGCGTATCGAATGCGCTCGGCTATGTGACGCCGGACTTCGGCGGTTTCTCGCTGCGCGCCCGCGTCAACCTGGCCGGGCCGGACCCCGCCACGCCGAACGTCAAGTCGCCGGTGAAGGCCGAGGACGACTTCCGCCAGTACGACACCGGCCTCAACTATGCCTCCGGAAATTTTTCGGCGGGTCTCGGCTACTCGCACGATGCCAAGACGGGCGGGCTCGTTGCGAACGACTTCCGCGACAAGATCCAGGCCACGGCTGCGTACGACTTCCAGGTCGTGAATATCTACGGCGTGTACGGGCGCGACCGCTATGTCGGCACGGCCAGCACGCGCACCGACGTGCGCTACTGGCTGGCGGGCTTCACGGTCCCGTACGGGCCGCACAGCCTGACCGTCAACTACATGGAGCGCGACGTGCAGACCAGCACCAGCGGCCGGCTGCGCAAGGCGCAGGCCGGCTATGGCTACCGGCTCAGCAAGCGCACGCTGCCCTATGTCTTCTTCGACTACGAGGACGGCAACAACCGCAAGCCTGGCGACACCGTGGTCACGTACGGCGTCGGCATCCAGCACAAGTTCTGACCCGCCGCGCAATGCGCCCCCATTTTGTTACCGCCTGCCCGTTCCATGTCTGATCCCTACACCCTGATCGAACCCGCTGTCGCCGCCTTGCCGCTGGTGGTGGACTCTCCCCACAGTGGCCTCGACCACGACGAAATCCTGCCGATGTCGGCCACGCCCGAAGAGTTGCTGACCGGCTGGGACGCTTATGTCGACGAGCTGTTCGGCCATGTGCCCCAGGTGGGCGGCACGTTGCTGCACGCGCGCTTCCCGCGCTGGCTGGTCGATGTCAACCGTGCGCGCGACGACCTCGATCCGGATCTGCTGGCAGGGCAGTTGCCGTATCCGCTGCGGCCCAGCGACAGGGCGCGGCGCGGCATGGGGGTGTTGCGCCGGCTGGCGCTGCCGGGCGTGCCGGTCTATGCATGCAAGCTGCCGGCGAGCTTCGCCGAGCAACTGCTGCAGCGATACTACGATCCCTACCACGCCGCGGTGGCCGGCCTGATCGACGCGCAGCACGCGCGCTTCGGCGCGGTCTGGCATATCGACTGCCATTCGATGAAGTCGCGCGGCAATGCGATGAATATCGACAACGGCAATATGCGGCCCGACTTCGTCATCAGCAACCGCGACGGCAAGACCTGTTCGCCGGAGTTTATCAAGGTCGTGGCGGGCAGCCTGCACAGGCTGGGCTATACGGTGTCGGCCAACTGGCCCTACAAGGGCGCGGAACTGATCCAGGCTTACTCGGACCCCGCGCGCGGGCGCCACAGCCTGCAGATCGAGATCAATCGCGCGCTCTATCTGGACGAGGCCGGCTTTACGCGCCACGCAGGGTTTGCGACGCTGCGCGGGCATCTCGACCAGATGCTGGAAGCCGTGGCGGCCTACGTGCGCGCCGAGCTGGCCGCGCTCAGATGACCTTGGCCGGGTTCATCAGGCCATGCGGGTCCAGCGCCTGCTTGATCGCGCGCATCATGGCCAGTTCCACCTCGCTCTTGTAGAGGCGGTTCTCCTCGCGCTTGAGCTGGCCCAGGCCATGCTCGGCGGAGATCGAGCCGCCGTGCGAATGCACGCTGTCATGGACGATGCGGTTGACGGCGTCCTGGTTGGCCAGGAACGCGTCGTGGTCCACGCCGGCTGGCGGCGACACGTTGTAGTGCAGGTTGCCGTCGCCGAGGTGGCCGAAGGTCACCATGCGCGCGCCGGGGAACGACACCTGCAGCAGCGCATCGGTGGTCTCGATGAAATCCGCCACACGCGATACGGGCACGGCAATGTCGTGCTTGATGTTCTTGCCTTCTTCAACCTGCGCGAGCGGAATATGTTCGCGCAGGTTCCAGAAGTCGCGCGATTGCTGCACGGATTCCGCCACCGCGGCGTCGATGGCGACGCCGGCGTCGAAGGCGACCTGCATCAGCTTTTCAAAGATGGCGCGCGCATGGTCCTCGCCTTCGCTGTCGGAAAGCTCCATCAGCACGAGCTGCGGATGCACCTGCGCGAACGGATAGCGCAATTGCGGGAAATGCGTGGTGACGAGTTGCATGCTCAGCGCCGACATCAGCTCGAAGCCAGTCAGCATGGCTGCCGCGTGCGACTGGGCGATGGCCAGCAGCGCGAGCGCCGCGCGCGGGCTTGCCACGGCGGCCAGCGCCGTGACACTGGCACGTGGCAGCGGGAACAGCTTCATGACCGCGGCCGTGATGATGCCGAGCGTGCCTTCCGCGCCAATGAACAGGTCGCGCAGGTCGTAGCCGGTGTTGTCCTTGCGCAGTCCGCGCAGGCCATGCCAGATTTCGCCCTTGGGCGTCACGACTTCCAGCCCCAGGCATAGCTCGCGCGTGTTGCCATAGCGCAGCACCGCGGTGCCGCCCGCATTCGTGGACAGGTTGCCGCCGATGGTGCAGCTGCCTTCGGCTGCCAGGCTCAGCGGAAACAGCCGGCCATGTTCGTGCGCCACGTCCTGCAGGTGCTGCAGGACCACGCCGGCTTCGACGGTCACCGTGTTGTTGAGCGGGTCGACCTGCCGCACGCGGTTCAGCCGCTGCAGCGAAATCACCACGCAATCCGCGGTAGCCGGCGTCGCGCCGCCGCACAGGCTGGTATTGCCGCCTTGCGGCACCACGGCGACCTGGTGCGCATGGCAGGCGTGGACAGCGGCCGCCACTTCCTCGGTATTGCCCGGGCGCAGCACGGCGATGGCGTCGCCGGTGTAGCGCTTGCGCCAGTCCGTCAGGTAGGGCGCCTTGTCGGCGGCGTCGGTCAGGACATGCTGGGGGCCGAGTGCCGCGCGGCAGAGATCGAGGAAGGAGTCGTGGTGCGAAGCGGGCATGTCGTGTCCTGGAATGCGGCTACTTGCCGGCGGGTTTGCCGGACGCAGCGCTCTTGGCCGCCTTGGCGCGGCGCTTGTACGGGCGCAGGTAAAAGATGGTGCCGAAGAAGTACAGCAGGGTCAGCGCGACCTCGATCCAGGCCAGCGTCGATGACGGCGCGCGGTCGCTGGTGGCGCGCACGATGCCTTCGGTGAAGAACAGCAGGATCAGCATCGATGACCACTGCATGGTGTAGCGGTTGCGCGTGAGCACGCCGCGCAGCGGCAGCAGCAGGGGCAGGAACTTGATCACGAGCCACGACCCGCCGGGCCGCAGCGGAGCCAGGAGCCATTCCCACGCGATGCACAGCAGCATCAGCGCGATCAGGCTGCCCACGCTCAGGCGGTACAGCGCGGCGTTGTGCAGGTCGCTGTCGCTGCCGCTGTCGGCCGGCGCGGCGGTCATGCGCGCGCTCCCGCCAGGCGCAACGCGGTCTCGGCCAGGCGCTTGCCCATGGCCAGGGCCAGGGCGGACTCGTCATCGGTGACCGGGCCGCGGTTGTCGCCGTGCGCGTGGTGGCTGGGGCCGTAGGGCGTGCCGCCGGCCCTGGTCGTCATCAGCGCCTTCTCGGAATAGGGCAGGCCCATGACCAGCATGCCGTGGTGGAGCAGCGGCAGCATCATCGACAGCAGCGTGGTCTCCTGGCCGCCATGCAGGCTGCCGGTGGCGGTGAACACGCAGGCCGGCTTGCCGGTGAGCGCACCCGACAGCCACTGGGCGATCGTGCCATCGAGGAAGTACTTCACCGGCGCGGCCATATTGCCGAAGCGCGTGGGGCTGCCGAGCGCGAGGCCGGCGCATTCCTCCAGGTCGCGCAGTTCGGCATAGGGCGGGCCGTCGGCCGGGATATCGGGCGCGGTGGCCTCGCACACGGCAGAGACCGGCGGTACCGTGCGCAGGCGCGCCTGGGCGCCGGGGACGCTATTGATGCCGGTGGCGATCAGTTCCGCCAGCTTGCGGGTGCTGCCGTGGCGGCTGTAGTACAGGACGAGGATATCGGTCATGGGGCGGGATGGCGGGCCGTGCCGGAAACGGTCGGCATGAGGTCCGGAGCAATCCGCGTATTATAGTTGTGCCCCCGCCACCTCAGCGGGACTCGTCCGATTGCCACGTCGATTGCCACGTCATCACACAGGAGTCCGCCGCAGCATGTATGGAACCCGCGTTGCCCGCCTGCGCAGGGAATGGAATCTGCAGAAACTGCGCGCGCTCGCGCGCTATGCACTGCGCCGCGCCGGCGAAGGCCGCCTGCCCCAGGTCGCTGCCAGCCTGACCTTCACCACGGTCCTGTCGGTCGTGCCGGTACTGACGGTGGCGTTCGCGCTGCTGGCCGCGTTCCCGGTGTTCCGGGAGTTCCGCGCGGACATCGAGACCTTCCTGTTCCAGAACCTGATTCCCGGCAACGTCAGCGAATCGATCTCGCGCTATCTCGGCCAGTTTTCAAAGAGCGCGCGCGGATTGACGGCGATGGGCCTGGGCGGGCTGATGCTGACGTCGGTGCTGACCATGCTGACGGTCGAAGACGCGCTCAATGCGATCTGGCGCGTCAGGCAGCGACGTCCGCTGGCGCAGCGCGTGCTGGTGTTCTGGGCCGTGCTGACGTTCGGGCCGGTGCTGATCGGGGCCAGCCTGTCGATCAGTTCCTACCTGATTTCTATCTCGGCGGGCTATGTCGGCAATATGCCGATCGGCGTGGGGCTGCTGGTTAGCGCGACGCCGATCGTACTGTCGGCGCTGGCCTTCGCGTTTCTTTATACCGCGGTGCCAAACGCCTATGTCGAGTGGCGCGATGCGATAGCCGCGGGACTGGTCGCGGCGATCGCATTCGAATTCGCCAAGCGCGGCTTCGGGTATTTCATCACGCATATTCCGACCTACACGGCGGTCTACGGGACCTTCGCGGCGCTGCCGATCTTCCTGCTGTGGATCTACCTGAGCTGGCTGGTGACGCTGCTTGGCGCCACCATCGCCGCCAACCTGCCGGTGATGCGGCAGGGGCACTGGCGCCGGCGCACGTTTGCCGGCAGCGAGTTCTTCGATGCACTGGGCGTGCTGCTGCTGCTGTACAAGGCGCGCGACGAGGTGCCGCGCAGCGTGGGAGAACTGGACCTGGGACGCAAGCTTCGTGTCGAAGCCGACTACCTTGCCGTGCTGCTCGGCAAGCTCAAGGCCATGCACCTGATCGGCAAGCTGCAGCAGGAGCGCGGGCAGGCGCACTGGGCGCTGCTGTGCGATCCGTCGCAGGTGACGCTGCGCACGCTGTATGACCGGCTGGTGCTGAACCTGCCGCGCTTGCCGCGCACGGCGCTGGCGCAGCAGTTGCAGGGAGCGGAGTCGCTCAAATCGATCCTGCTCAATCCGCAGCTGGACCTGCCGCTGGAGGCGGTGTTCAGGGAGCAGGGGGCCGGCGAGCCGCAGACCGGCGAGGCGACGGACGCGCCAAGGCCGACGCTGGAGATGGTGCCGCCGGGAAGGCTGGGGTAGGCGCAGGCGGATTTACCGCGAGCCGCCGGACCCCATCATTCAGAACGGGATCCGCCCGCGCAGGATATCCGCGTACATGACCCAATCGCCCATCAGGCTGTAGAGCGGATGGCGGAAGGTGGCGGGCCGGTTTTTCTCGAACGCGAAATGTCCTACCCACGCGAAGGCGTAGCCGGAAACCACCGCACCGGCCAGCCACCACGCATTGCCGGTCACCACCATCATCAGCAGGCAGATCAACGCTAGCGTCGAGCCGGCAAAATGCAGCCGCCTGCAGGTGCGGTCACGATGCTCGTTCAGGTAGAAGGGATAGAAAGCCGCAAAACTCTCGAATTCGCGCGCGTGCGCCCGGGCCATGGTTGTCTCCGAATCTTTGTTCCGGTAAGCCTCAGTGTAGCCCGCCAGGCGCGAGGAAGGTGCGGACGGCGCCACGCGGGCCGTCCGCCGGTGCGGCCGCTCAGCGCGCCGCCGCCAACTTGCGGGCGAAACCGGCCAGGGCGTCGAGGACTTCGTCCGGTCGTTCGCCCATCATGGCGTGGCCGCACGGCACCGAGACCATGCTGGCATTGGCCATCTTCGCGGCCAGCGCCTGCGCGGCCTTGGGCGAGGTCATCATGTCCTTGCTGCCGGTGATGAAGAGCGCCGGGCAAGCCAGTGCCGCCGCGGCTTCCTCGCCATGCGCGTAGGTGTTGCACGCGGTGAAGTCGTTATGGAAGACATGGACCGACGGGTTGTTGCGCGAGACGCGCTCCATCAGCCGCTGGCTTCCGCCCTGCATCCAGGCGCCGGGCCCCGGCGATGACGGCTTGTTGGCGAGGCTCGAGTGCGACCACGCATTGACCATGGCGATGGCCTGGTCTTCGCGGTTGAGCGCGGCGTCCAGCAGCGCATCCGATACCTTCATCGGATAGGCCGTGGCCAGCATGGCAATGCCGCGCACGGACTGCGGGTGGCGCGCCGCGCATTCCAGTGCGATCAGCGACCCCATGCTGTGGCCGAACACCAGTACCGGCGCCGTCACGCCAGCGGCAGCCACCAGCGACATGACCCAGTCGGCCATCGCTTCGACGGTGGCCAGCGGTGCGCCCTTGCTGCGGTTGTGGCCGGGCAGGTCCACCGCCAGCACGGAGAAGCCGTGGTTGGCGAACCAGCGCGTCTGCAGCGCCCAGACGCTGTGGTCGTTCTGCGCGCCATGCACGAACACGGCGCAGGGCAGGGCGGGATCGAACGGCTTGCCGCCGGTGTAGGCGTAGGCCGGCTGGCCTGCGAGCTTCAGTTCCATCAGGCTTGCCCTCCCTTGCCGCTCATGGCCTTTTCGGCGGACTTCAGGCCGCGCTTGAGGTCGTCGATCAGGTCGTCGGCATCTTCCAGGCCGATCGACAGGCGGATCGTGCCTTCCGTGATGCCGGCCGATTGCAGCGCCGCCGCGTCCATGCGGAAGTGCGTGGTCGAGGCCGGGTGGATCACCAGCGAGCGCGCATCGCCGACGTTGGCTAGGTGCGAGAACAGCGACAGGCTTTCGATGAAGCGCTTGCCGGCCTCGCGGTTGCCCTTCAGGTTGAAGCTGAACACGGCGCCGCAGCCGCGCGGCAGCAGGCGCTTGGCGAGTTCGTAGTCGGGGTGCGATTCCAGTTCCGGGTAGGCGACGGACTCGACCATCGGGTTCGAGGCCAGGAACTGCACCACGCGCCGGGTATTGTCGACATGGCGCGCCATGCGCAGCGGCAGCGTTTCCACGCCCTGCAGCAGCTGCCACGCGGCCATCGGGTTCATGCACGCGCCGAAGTCGCGCAGGCCTTCGCGGCGCGCGCGCAGCAGGAACGGGGCAACCGTGCTTTCCTCGGTGAAGACCATGTTGTGGAAGCCTTCATACGGCTCCGACAGTTCCGGGAAGCGTCCGGAGGCCTCGAAATCGAAGGTGCCGCCTTCCGCCAGCACGCCGCCGATGGTGGTGCCATGGCCGCCCAGGAACTTGGTGGCCGAGTGGTAGAGCAGGCCGGCGCCGTGGTCGAACGGACGCAGCAGGTACGGCGTGGTGAAGGTCGAATCGACCAGCAGCGGAATGCCGTTGTCCTGGCCGAGCTGCGCCAGGGTCGGGATGTCCAGCACGTCCAGGCCCGGGTTGCCGAGCGACTCGCCGAACAGCAGGCGCGTGTTGGGGCGGATCGCGGCGCGCCAGGCGTCGATATCGCGCGGCTTGACGAAGGTGGTCTCGATGCCGAAGCGGCGCAGCGTGTAGTGCAGCAGGTTGTGCGAGCCGCCGTACAGCGCGGTGGAGGCGACGATATGCGAGCCGGCGCCCATCAGCGTGGCCACGGCCAGGTGCAGCGCGGCCTGGCCCGAGGCGGTGGCGACGGCGCCCGCGCCGTTCTCCAGCGCGGCGATGCGCTCTTCCAGCACCGCCACGGTGGGGTTGGAGATGCGCGAGTACACATGGCCGGCGCGTTCCATATTGAACAGCGAAGCCGCGTGCTCGCTGTCCTTGAACACGAACGAGGTGGTCAGGTGGATGGGCGTGGCCCTGGCCCCGGTGGCGGGGTCGGGCGCGGCGCCGGCGTGCAGCGCCAGCGTGTCGAAACGGGTACCGGACATGAGGATTCGGGCGAGAGTTGTCTCCGGGCTGCATCGTAGCACCGCGCGTGCGGCGATGGGGTCATCCGCCCGGAAACCGGCCTGTGCTTTACTTATCCGGGCGATTTGGGCTAGCATCGGCGCACGGGCGCCCCCTGCCCGGACATCCCATGAACAGACAAGATCAGGCATTCGGCCCCCAGTCGGGCGCCATGCCGCAGGCACACCGGTAGCGGAGACAACCATGAAAGTCAGCGACATCCTCCAGATCAAGGGCAATACGCTCTACACCGTGACGCCTGACACCGCCTTGCTGGTAGCCGTCAACACCATGGCCGAGCACGACATCGGTTCGCTGGTGGTCATGGAGTACGGCGACCTGGTCGGCATGCTGACCTTCCGCGAGATCATCGAGACGCTGGCCAGGAACGGCGGCAGCGTCGGTACCACCAGCATCCGCAAGGTGATGGATGACGCGCCGCTCACCTGCACCATGGAAACCGACGTCAACGAGGTGCGCCGCATGATGCTGGAACGTCACACCCGCTACCTGCCGGTGCTCGACAACCGCACGCTGATGGGCGTGATTTCGTTCTACGACGTGGCCAAGGCGGTGGTGGAAGACCAGAGCTTCGAAAACAAGATGCTCAAGGCCTATATCCGCGACTGGCCCGAAGAGCGCGCAGACTGAGCAACACCTGGCCGGGCGCGCCCCGGCCAGGTGCAGTCCGGCCATGCGGTGATGGCATGATGGCGGCCGGAACGCCGCCCCGGCAGAATCCCGGGGCCAACCCATCCGGGCCCGCGGGCCTGCCAACATGAGCCAACACAGCCAGTTCCGCTTGCTCGGCGCGCGCCGTTTCGCCCCGTTCTTCTGGACCCAGTTCCTGGGGGCGATGAATGACAACGTCTTCAAGGTCGCCTTCACCTCGCTGGTGACCTATCATACGGCGCTGTTCGAGGGCGTCGATGCCCGCAGCGCCGCGTTCCTGATCTCGGCGATCTTCATCGCGCCGTTCGTGCTGTTTTCCGCGACCAGCGGGCAGATCGCCGACAAGATCGAGAAGTCGCGCCTGATCCGGCTGGTGAAGTCGCTCGAGATCGCCATCATGGCGCTGGGCTGCGCCGGCTTTGCCTGGCACAGCGCCACGCTGCTCTATACGGGCACGTTCCTGATGGGCCTGCATTCCACGCTGTTCGGGCCGGTCAAGTTCGCCTACCTGCCGCAGCACCTCGATGAATCCGAACTGGTCGGCGGCAATGGCCTGGTCGAGATGGGTACGTTTGTCGCCATCCTGCTCGGCACGCTGCTCGGCGGCGAACTGGCGGGGCTGGAGCAGGGCGGCAAGCTGATCGGGCCGCTCTACGTAGGCGTGGCCTGCGTCGGCCTGGCCGTGGCCGGGCGCGTCGTGTCCGGCGGCGTGCCGGTGTCGCCCGCGCCGCAGCCTGAACTGCGCATCAACTGGAACCCGTTCACGGAGACCTGGCGCAACCTGATGCTGGCGCGCGAGAACCGCACGGTCTTCCTGAGCCTCCTGGGCATTTCGTGGCTGTGGTTCCTGGGCGCGACTTTCCTGACCTCGTTCTTCAGCTTTGCCAAGGACGTGCTGGGCGGCGACCAGAACGTGGTGACCCTGCTGCTGGCGGTGTTCTCGGTGGGCATCGGCATCGGTTCGCTGCTGTGCGAGCGGCTGTCGGGCCGGCATGTCGAGATCGGCCTGGTGCCGTTCGGCTCGATCGGCATGACCGTGTTCGCGGTGGACCTGTACTTCGCCAGCCACGGGCAGGCAAGCGGCACGCTGACAGGCATTGGCGGCTTCCTTGCGGATCCGCGCCACTGGCGCGTGCTGGCCGACCTGCTGCTGCTGGCGATGTTCGGCGGCTTCTACAGCGTGCCGCTGTATGCGCTGATCCAGAGCCGCAGCGCGCCGACGCACCGTGCGCGCATCATTGCCGCCAACAACATCCTGAATAGTTTCTTCATGATCGGCGCATCGCTGCTTGGCGTGGCGCTGACCCAGGCTGGCTTCAGCATTCCCGAGCTGTTCCTGGTCGTGGGCCTGCTCAATGCGCTGGTGGCGATCTACATCTATTCGCTGGTGCCCGAGTTCCTGCTGCGCTTCGTGGCCTGGATCCTGGTGCATACGGTGTACCGGCTGCGGCGCGTGAATGCCGAGCGCATTCCGGCCGACGGCCCGGCCGTGCTGGTCTGCAACCACGTCAGTTTTGCGGACGCGGTGGTGCTGATGGCGGCCAGTCCGCGCCCGGTGCGGTTCGTGATGGACCATCACATCTTCAAGGTGCCGCTGATGTCGTGGTTCTTCCGCCAGGCCCGGGCGATTCCGATCGCGCCCGCGCACGAAGATCCGGCGCTGCTGGCCAAGGCCTACGATGACGTGGCTGCAGCCTTGCAGGATGGCGACCTGGTCTGCATCTTCCCGGAAGGCAAGATTACCGCTTCGGGCGAGATCAACGCCTTCAAGCAGGGCGTGCAGCAGATCATTCAGCGTACGCCGGTGCCCGTGGTGCCGATGGCGTTGCGCGGCCTGTGGGGCAGCTTCTTCTCGCGCAAGGGCGGGGCGGCCATGACCAAGCCGTTCCGGCGCGGCATCCTGAGCCGCCTGGAGCTTGTCGTGGGCGAACCGGTAGCGCCGGAACTCGCCACGCCGGAAAGCCTGCAACAGATGGTCACCGCCCTGCGCGGCGAATGGCGCTAGCCGGCGCCCCGTCCCGTCGCAATCACCGCCATGCTCACGCTCTATACCTTTGGCCCGGCCTTCGGCCTGCCCGACGCCAGCCCTTTCGTCACCAAGGCCGAAATGCTGCTCAAGCTGGCCGGGCTGCCTTACCAGACCCGGCGCGGCAGCCTGCGGCGCGCGCCCAAGGGCAAGCTGCCCTACCTGGACGACATGGGCCGCATCGTGGCCGATTCGACGCTGATCCGCTGGCACATCGAGAAGACGTACCACATCGACTTCGACGCCGGTCTGACACCCGCAGAATGCGGCGTCGCCTGGGCGGCGGAAAAGCTGATGGAAGACAACCTGTACTGGGCGGTGGCGCGCGTACGCTGGCTCGACGAAGCCAACTTCGAGCGTGGCCCGGCGCAGTTCTTCCGCGGCGTGCCGGCACCGGCGCGCGGGCTGGTCGAGCGGCTGGTGCGTCACAAGGTGCGCCGCACGCTCTGGAACCAGGGGCTGGGCCGGCATAGCGAAGAGGAACTGGTGGCGCTGGCCAACAAGGGGGTCACATCGATCGCGGATATCCTCGGCAATCGGCCGTACCTGATGGGCGAGCGTCCGTGCGGCGCCGATGCAACGCTGTTCGCGTTTGCCGCCAGCCTGCTGTGCCCGGTGTTCGACACGCCGATCCGCACCGCCGCGGAGGGGCATGCCAACCTGGTCGCCTACGTGGCGCGCATGCGCGAGGAGTTCTATCCGGATTTCGAACCGGACGCCGTGCAGCAGGGCGAGCTGTCGCGCCGCTGAGCGGCAGGCGGGGCGCAGAAGGGGAGGCATTGGCCTTACAATGTAGGCCGTCCCCAATTCCTGTGCGGTTTCCATCATGTCCGGCAATTCCCTTGGCCTGCTCTTCACTGTCACCACGTTCGGCGAATCGCACGGGCCCGCAATCGGCGCGGTGGTGGATGGCTGCCCGCCGGGCATGGCGCTGACCGAGGCCGATATCCAGGGCGACCTGGACCGCCGCAAGCCGGGCACGTCGCGGCATGTCACGCAGCGCAAGGAACCGGACCAGGTCGAGATCCTCTCGGGCGTGTTCGAAGGCAAGACCACCGGCACGCCGATCTGCCTGCTGATCCGCAACACCGACCAGCGCAGCAAGGACTACGGCAACATCGTCGAGACCTTCCGTCCGGGACATGCCGACTACACCTACTGGCAGAAGTACGGCATCCGCGACTACCGCGGCGGCGGCCGCTCGTCGGCGCGCCTGACCGCGCCGGTGGTGGCGGCGGGGGCCGTGGCCAAGAAGTGGCTGCGCGAACATTTCGGCACGGAGATCCGCGGTTATATGTCGCAGCTCGGCGAGATCGAGGTGCCGTTCAGCGACTGGTCGCATGTGCCGGAGAACCCGTTCTTCGCCGCCAATGCGGACATCGTGCCGGAACTCGAAACGTATATGGACGCGCTGCGCCGCGACGGCGATTCGGTCGGCGCGCGCATCGAGGTGGTCGCCAGCAATGTGCCGGTGGGCCTGGGCGAGCCGCTGTTCGACCGGCTCGACGCCGATATCGCGCATGCCATGATGGGCCTCAACGCGGTCAAGGGCGTAGAGATCGGTGCCGGCTTCGGCAGCGTGGCCCAGCGCGGCAGCGAGCATGGCGACGAACTGACCGCACAGGGCTTCCGCAGCAACAACGCGGGCGGCATTCTGGGCGGCATTTCCACGGGCCAGGACATCACCGTGTCGCTCGCGATCAAGCCGACTTCCAGCATCCGCACGCCGCGCGAGTCCATCGACAAGGCCGGCAATGCGGCGACCGTCGAGACCTTCGGCCGCCACGACCCGTGCGTGGGCATCCGCGCCACGCCGATCGCCGAGGCGCTGCTGGCGCTGGTGCTGGTCGATCACGCGCTGCGCCATCGTGCCCAGTGCGGTGACGTCAAGGTGGACACGCCGCGCATTCCCGCGCAGGCACCCGGCCAGCCGGGCTGAGTTGGGCGCGGCGCCCAAGACCGTCGCCGGCATTCCGGCGCGGCCTGACTACGGCCGCTTCGGTCTCTTCTACCTGGGGTACTACGGCTACGTCGGCGTGATCTCGCCGTTCGTCAGCCTGTTCTTCGCCGCGCGCGGCTTTACGCCGGTGCAGATCGGCGTGCTGATGGCCTCGTTCCAGTTCAGCCGCATTCTTGGGCCCTACGCGTGGGGCTGGCTGTCGGACATGATGCACACGCGCGTGCGCATCCTGCGGCTGACGGCGGTCGGTTCACTGGTCGCTTTTCTGGCGCTGCCGGCCGTACACAGCTATGGCGGCATGATGGCGATGATGGTCGCCATCAGTTTCATCTCGAGCGCGATGTCGCCGCTTGGCGATGCGCTGACCATTTCCACGCTGCGCCGCTACGGTGCCTTCGACCACCGTTACGGCCGCATCCGCATGTTCGGCTCGGTGGGCTTCATTGCCGCCGTGCTGGCGGGCGGCGCGCTGTTCCAGCAACTCGGCATGCAGGCCTTCCCATGGGTGGCCAGCACCATGCTGGCGATCCTGATGGCGATGGTGTTCGGCATGCGCGATGCGCCCGACGAAGGCCCGCGCGTGCGTCCGCCACCCGCGTTGCCGCTGCTGCGCCGGCCCGATGTGGCCTGGTTCTTCGCGTCCGCCTTTCTGATGATGTTCGCGCACGCGGCGCTGTACGTGTTCTATTCGCTCTACCTGGAGCGGCTGGGCTACAGCAAGTTCGCGATCGGCGTGATGTGGACCATCGGCGTAGTGGCGGAGATCGTCTTCTTCTACTTCCAGGGGCGGCTGTTCGCGCGCGTGCCGCTGGGGACGATCCTGGCCGGTACGTTCGTGCTGGCCACGGTGCGGTTCGGCCTGACCGGCTACTTCCCTGAAGCCCTGTGGCTGATGGCGGCTGTGCAGGTGCTGCACGCAGCGACCTTTGCCGCGCACCACAGCGCCAGCCTCAAACGCTTGCAGCACTGGTTCGCCGGGCCGCTGCAAGGCCGTGGGCAGGCGCTGTACACGGGGATTTCCTATGGCGTCGGCGGCACGCTCGGCGGGCTGGTGATGGGCTGGACCTGGAAGGTACTGGCGCCCGCGCACACGTTTGGCCTGGCGGCGGCCGCGGCAGCTGCCGGCGCGGTGTGCGCTTTGATGAGTTTCCGCGGTGGTCCGGCCGTGCCGGCCGCGATTCAGGCCAATTCGGCAGCCACGCGTTCCGCGATGGCCAGCGACGAGGTCAGCCCCGGCGACTCGATGCCGAACAGGTGAACCAGTCCCGGCACGCCGTGCGCGGCCGGGCCGTCGATGCGGAAGTCGGCCGCGACCTCGTGCGGGCCGCTGATCTTTGGCCGGATACCGGCATAGCCCGGCTGCAGCGCACTGTCGGCAAGGCCCGGCCAATAGCGGCGGACCTCATCGTAGAAGCTGTCCGCGTCGGCGGGGTCGACGCTGTATTCGATCTCGTCGATCCAGCGCACGTTCGGACCAAAGCGCGCCTGGCCACCCATGTCCAGCGTCAGGTGGACGCCCAGCCCTGCGGCTTCGGGCACCGGATAGATCAGCCGCGAGAACGGCGCGCGGCCGGCCAGCGTGAAATAGCAGCCCTTGGCGTAGTACTGCGGTGGAATCAAGGCGTCCGGCATGCCGTCGAGACGTCGCGCCAGCTCTGGCGCGGTCAGCCCGGCAGCGTTGACGACCGTCCTCGCCAGCAGCGTGGTGCTGCCGCCATCCTCATTCCCAACCTCGAGTTCGATGCCTGCGGAAGTGATCGCACCGCGCAGCACCGGTGATTGCACCGCCAGCATCGCGCCTGCGTTCTCGGCGTCGCCGAGCAGGGCGGTCATCAGCCCGTGACTGTCGATGATGCCGGTGGAAGGTGAGAGCAGGGCGGCGTGGCACTGCAGTTGCGGTTCCAGTGCCTGCGCTTCGGCGCGCGTCAGGAAGCGCAGGTCATGCACGCCATTGGCCGCGGCCTTGGCGCGGATGCCTTCCAGCGTGGCCACCTGCGTTTCGCTCGTGGCCACGATCAGCTTGCCGCAGCGCTGGTGCGCGACATGGTGGGACGCGCAGTATTCGTACAGCATTTCCTTGCCGCGCACGCACAGTTCGGCCTTGAGCGAGCCGGCCGGGTAATAGATCCCGGCGTGGATGACCTCGCTGTTGCGCGCGCTGGTGATCGTGCCAAAGGCGTTCTCGGCCTCCAGGATGATGACTTCGCGCCCGTTCATCGCCAGCGCCCTGGCCACCGCCAGCCCCACGACGCCCGCGCCGATCACGACGCAATCCACGTTATCCATCTTCGTTCCTCAGTTCAGTTTGATGCCGTTTCCGATTGCCGCTTGGCCACGTTCAGGCCAGGGGCAGGCCCAGCCGCTGCGCGGCGGCGCTCAGGTGCTGAAGCGCTGCTTCCCGCGCGGCGGCCGGGCTGCCGCTGGCGATCGCTTCCGCCAGTGCGGCATGCTCCAGATCCGCGTCCCGCGCGACGCCGCTTTCTGCCCGCAACCGGGCCGTGTTTTCCCAGGCGCGCTGGCGCGCGGCCAGCATCTGCTGGCTCACGAAATCGGTAAGCCCGGTGAAGCAGGGGTTGTGCGCGGCCTGGGCAATCGCGTGGTGGAAAGCGATATCGGCGGCGGCCGCGGCAGCGAAGTCCCCGGCGTGATCCTGCATGGCGGCAAGGGCCGCGCGAATCTGCCGCAGGTCGGCGTCGGTACGGCGCGCCGCCGCCATTTCGGCACAGGCGGTTTCCACCACCATGCGCAGTTCGAACAACTGGGGCAGGCTGGGGCCGCCGTCCGGGGCGCTCGCGACACGCCACGCCTGCCCGCCCGGCGTGTCCGAGACGTAGGCGCCGGCGCCTTTGCGCGTCACCAGGATCCCGTCCGCCTTCAGCAGGGCGATGGCCTCGCGCACGATCGGGCGGCTGACGCCAAACGTGGTGGCGAGCGCGGACTCGGCAGGCAGCCGCGCACCGGCGGAGAACCGGCCCGCGGCAATCTCTTCGCGCAGCGACTGGGCGATGCGGTTGGCCAGCGAGGCCGGGCGTTGAAGGATGTCCACCATGATAGATGTCAGGCTGTCAGACAGATTATGGCGAATATTGCCGATCACCGGTGCCGCCGTCAAGGGGTGGGCCATCTGAAAAATCGACTCAATCTTTCCGGATATCGGTCGATATGAATCGGGTGACGAACGCTGCTCAATGGGCGGGCGTCAGATCCCTGGCCAGTCCCTGGCCACATTGCATGCCGGAACAATCATGATCGATCTCTCTCCCAACGATCTTCCCGTGGGGGCGCCGTTGCCCTGGTCGCTGCTGGATGGCGAAGGCAATCTCGTGCTGGGCAGCGGCAACGTCATCCCCGATGTCCGGGACCTGGCACTGGTGTTCCGCCATGGCCTGCTGTGCCGCCAGGAGGCCGATTCGGGCGAGCATCCCCCGGCCGATCTGCCGCCGCCGGGGCCGCTGGGCCTGCAGGTCGGGACGCTGCTGCACGTCAAGCAGCCGGGGGACAGCGGCCGCGCTGCGGCCAGCCGCCTGATCGGCTTCGTCGACCAGGGCCTGTTTGTGACGTGGCCGCAGCTGGGTGGCCGTGACTTGGTGGTGCAGGCCGGCGACACGCTGCTGCTGCGCGGCTTCTCGGGGCGTGTCATCCATAGCTTTACGTCGACCATCACGGCGGTGTGCCGCAGTCCGTTCCGCTACCTGGTGCTGTCGGCACCGGCGCAGCTCGACCAGATGCCGGTGCGCAAGGCTGCGCGCGTGCCAACCCGGCTCGCCGCCTACATGACGCAGTCGCAGGACGGCGATCACGACACGTTTTCCGTGGATCTCGCGAACGGCGCCGCGCGCCTGGTGATGGTGTCGGATCTCAGTACGGGCGGGGCGCTGGTACAGGCATCCGGGCCGGCACCCGCCGTCGGCAGCCGGGTCCAGCTGCGCTTTCGCTTGCGCACCGCGTCGATCGACAGCGAAATCCTTGCGGATGCCCTGGTCGTGGCCGAAGGTCATGGGGATGCCGACTACCCGGCGTTCGGCATTGCCTTCGACGTCCTCGGCGAGCGCGAGATGACGCTGCTGCAGTGCTTCATCTACGAGCAACTGCTGCTTGGCAGCGGCCTGTCGGTCTAGGGCGGCGCTGCTTTTCCGCTTCAAACCAAACAAAAGAGGCACCCGAAGGTGCCTCTTTTGCATGGCGGCCCGGCGCATGGCCGGGCAGGTCTCTTACATGTTCACGTAGTTCGGACCGCCGCCGCCTTCCGGCGTGACCCACACGATATTCTGCGTCGGGTCCTTGATGTCGCAGGTCTTGCAGTGCACGCAGTTCTGCGCATTGATCTGCAGGCGTTCCTTGCCCGAGGTCTCGTCCTGCACGAACTCGTACACGCCGGCCGGGCAGTAGCGGCTTTCGGGGCCGGCGAACTTTTCCCAGTTGACGTTGACCGGCACGCTGGCGTCCTTCAGCGTCAGGTGGGCCGGCTGGTTCTCTTCGTGGTTGGTGTTGCTGATGAACACCGAGCTCAGGCGGTCGAAGGTCAGCTTGCCATCCGGCTTCGGGTAGACGATCTTCTCGCACTCGGCCGCCGGCTTCAGGTAGACGTGGTCGGGCTTGGTGCGGTGGATGGTCCAGGGCGGGTTGCGGATGCCGAGCTTCGGCAGCAGCCACTGCTCGATGCCGGTCATCAGCGTGGCCGTGGTGCGGCCCTTCTTGAACCACTGCTTGAAGTTCTTGGCCTGCAGCAATTCCTTGTACAGCCAGCTCTGTTCGAAGGCAGCCGGGTAGGCGCTCAGCTCGTCGCCCTGGCGGCCGGCCTGCAGCGCGTCATAGGCGGCTTCGGCGGCCAGCATGCCGGTCTTGATGGCGGCGTGGCTGCCCTTGATGCGCGAGGCGTTCAGGTAGCCGGCGTCGCAGCCGACCAGCGCGCCGCCCGGGAACACGGTCTTGGGCAGCGACAGCAGGCCGCCGGCGGTGATGGCGCGCGCGCCGTAGCTGAGGCGCTTGCCGCCTTCGAAGTACTTGCGGATCTCCGGATGCGTCTTGAAGCGCTGGAATTCCTCGAACGGGGACAGCCACGGATTGGTGTAGTCCAGGCCGACGACGAAGCCGACCGCGACCTTGTTGTCTTCCATGTGGTACAGGAAGGAGCCGCCGTAGGTCGCCGGATCCAGCGGCCAGCCGGCCGTGTGGACCACCAGGCCGGGCTGGTGCTTGGCCGGGTCGATCTCCCACAGTTCCTTGATGCCGATGCCGTAGCTCTGCGGATCCTTGCCGGTGTCGAGCTTGTACTTCGCGATCAGCTGCTTGCCGAGGTGGCCGCGCGCGCCTTCGGCGAAGATGGTGTACTTGGCATGCAGTTCCATGCCGAGCTGGAAGTTATCGGTGGGCTCGCCGTCCTTGCCGATGCCCATATTGCCGGTCGCCACGCCCTTGACCGAGCCGTCTTCGTTGTAGAGCACTTCGGCGGCCGGGAAGCCGGGGAAGATTTCCACGCCGAGCGCTTCGGCCTGCTGGCCGAGCCAGCGCGTGACGTTGGACAGGCTGACAATGTAGTTGCCGTGGTTGTGGAAGCATTCCGGCAACAGCGCGTTCGGGGTGCCCTTGGAGCCCGATTCGTTGAGGAACAGGAACTTGTCCTCGGTGACAGGCTGGTTCAGCGGCGCGCCCAGTTCCTTCCAGTCCGGGAACAGTTCATTGAGCGCGCGCGGGTCCATGATGGCGCCCGACAGGATGTGCGCGCCAGGCTCGGAGCCCTTCTCGAGCACGCACACGTTGACGTCGTTGCCTTTCTCCTGCGCAAGTTGCTTCAGGCGGATGGCCGTGGCCAGGCCGGCGGGGCCGCCGCCGACGATGACCACATCGTATTCCATGGCCTCGCGTGGCCCGAACTGCTCCAGGAGTTGCTGCTGATCCATTGTCTCTAACCCTCTGTTTCTTGGCGCCTTGCCTGCAATTGTGGAAACTGCCTTGTCTGTTCGTATGGAACCGGCTGCTTGCAAAGGACGCCAGGACACGCAGTTCCGCGCGTTTTCCCTCTTTCCCTTTACGGGCCAAGTTCTTAGAATCTCCGGCATTGTCCGGGACTCGTCACCCTCAGGCAAGGATTTTTTTGGAACGGTCGTTCTTTTTTTTGGTATTCTGCCTTCCGGTCCTCATTAGGCAGGGTACGCCACACGGTCACCACGGTCTACGGTCAGGCCAGCACGCGGGGTAGATATGGGTTTGTCGATCAATCTGGAAGGCAAGGTCGCGCTCGTGACCGGTGCCTCGAGCGGGCTGGGCTCGCGTTTTGCAACCGTTCTTGCCGCTGCCGGCGCCAAGGTGGTGCTGGCTTCGCGCCGCACGGAACGCCTGAAGGAGCTGCGCGCATCGATCGAGGCCGATGGCGGCAGCGCCCATGTGGTGCGCCTGGACGTGACCGATCCGGCCAGCATCCGGGCGGCCGTGGCACATGCGGAAACCGAAGCGGGCGCCATCGATATCCTCGTCAATAATTCCGGTGTCTCCACGACGCAGAAGCTGACGGATGTCACCGCCGAAGACTTCGATTTCGTCTTCAACACCAACACCCGCGGCGCTTTCTTCGTCGCGCAGGAAGTGGCCAAGCGCATGATGGCGCGTGCCAAGGGTGCCGAGAAGAACGGCAACCCGCTGCCGCAGGCGCGCATCATCAATGTCGCCTCGGTGGCGGGCCTGAAGGTGTTGTCGCAGATCGGCATCTACTGCATGAGCAAGGCGGCGGTGGTGCATATGACCAAGGCCATGGCGCTCGAATGGGCGCGCCATGGCATCAATGTCAACGCGATCTGCCCCGGCTATATCGATACCGACATCAACCACCACCACTGGGACACCGATGCCGGCCAGAAACTGATCCAGATGCTGCCGCGCAAGCGCCTGGGCAAGCCCGAAGATCTCGACGGCCTGCTGTTGCTGCTGTCTTCGGACCAGTCGCAGTTCATCAACGGCGCCGTGATCACCGCCGACGACGGCATGGTCTGAGCGCGCCCAGGCGCCGCACTGCCGCTGCACTGCGGCTGCGCTGCCCTCGGCCAAAAGCCGAAGGGCAGTGAAAGGGTTTCGATTATCCAGGGCTTATCCGGTCCCCTTGGGCGATATTCGAGCGCGGCTTCCATACCCGTGGCAATAAAACCCGACAAAGCGCGGGCCAGTCTTGGCATAATCCGCCATGTTTTCTGATTAAGTCTTTACATACAAATAAGCTGCGGTGGCCGTCTGGCCCGAGCAGCCCGGACCGGAGGCCGGGGAGATGGAGCAACAAGAGCAGGCACGGCGCGACGCCGTGCCGCAACACGTCGTCGATTCCGCGGTCATCCCGCAGGCGGCAGACGAGGCGCAGGACGCCGAATTCCGGGTTTCGCCCCGCGTCGAGGACTGGATCGGCGTGATCGTGATGGTGCTGCTGGTCTGCATCACCTTCGCCAACGTGGTGGTCCGCTACTTCACCGACGAGTCCTTTGCCTGGACCGAGGAATTTTCGGTTTTCCTGATGATCGTGCTGGCGCTCGTCGCCGGCAGCGCGGCCGTGGCGCGCGACCGCAATATCCGCATCGAATTCTTCTTCGAGCGCGGCAGCCAGGCGCGGCAGAAGCGGCTGGCCATCCTGTCGGCGCTGGCCGTCGCCGTGATGTTCATCGCGCTGGCCATATTGGGCGCCCGCATTACGTGGGATGAGTACACCTTCGGCGAAACCTCGCCGGGCATCGGCGTGCCGAGCTGGTGGTATTCGGTCTGGCTGCCCGTGCTGTCGGCGGGGATCGCGCTGCGCGCGTTCGGGCTGATGGCGCGCAATGTGCGCGCGCTCAAGGCGCTGCATGCCGCCCGCAACGAACAGGTGGGGCAAGTGCAATGACGCTGATCGCCATCATCCTGTTCGTGGTCTTTATCGGCCTGATGCTGCTGGGCGTGCCCATCGGCGTGTCGCTGGGGCTGGGCGGCCTGGTTGCCATCGGCCTGTCCAATCTCGATACCCAGATGTTCGGCCTTCTGGCCGTGCCGCAGAACTTCTACGCGGGCCTGGCCAAGTATCCGCTGCTGGCCATCCCCATGTTCGTGCTGGTCGGCTCGATTTTCGATCGCTCCGGCGTGGCGCAGCGGCTGGTGACGTTCGCCATCGCCATCGTCGGCCGCGGTCCGGGCATGCTGCCGCTGGTGGCGATCCTGGTGGCGATGTTTCTGGGTGGCATTTCGGGCTCTGGTCCCGCCAACGCGGCGGCGGTCGGCGGCGTGATGATCGCGGCGATGTCGCGGGCCGGCTACCCGGGCTCATACAGCGCGGCGGTGGTTGGCGCTGCCGCGGCGACCGATATCCTGATACCGCCCTCGGTGGCCTTCATCATCTACAGCGTGCTGGTGCCGGGCGCCTCGGTGCCGGCGCTGTTCGCGGCCGGCATGGTCCCTGGCGTGCTGGCCGGCGTGGCGCTGATCGTGCCGGCGGTGTGGCTCGCACGCAAGCACAATATGGGCGCGATCGAAGCCGCGCTGCCGCGCCCGCCGTTCTGGAAGAGCCTGCGCGAGGCGGCCTGGGGCCTGGTGGCGCCGTTCCTGATCCTGGGCGGCATGCGCGCCGGCTGGTTCACGCCGACCGAGGCCGCGGTGGTGGCGGTGGTCTACGGCCTGTTCGTGGGCATGGTGATCTACCGCAGCATCGGCATGAAGGACCTGTTCGTGATCTTCCAGGAGGCGGCCGAGACCTCGGCTGTGATCCTGCTGGTGGTCGCGCTGGCGGGCATCTTCGCTTATGCGCTCTCCACACTGGGGGTGATCGATCCGCTCGCGAACGCCATCGCCAACTCCGGGCTGGGCGAGTACGGCGTGCTGGCGCTGATCGTGCTGCTGCTGATGACGGTGGGCATGTTCCTCGATGGCATCTCGATCTTCCTGATCTTCGTGCCGCTGCTGCTGCCGATCGCCAACGCCTTCCACTGGAACCCGGTATGGTTCGGCGTGGTGCTGACGCTGAAGGTGGCGCTGGGCCAGTTCACGCCGCCACTGGCCGTGAACCTGATGGTGTCGTGCCGGATTGCCCGCGTGCGCATGGAAGAGACCGTGCCCTGGGTGATCTGGATGCTGCTGGCGATGTTCATCGCCATGCTGATGGTGCTGGCCTACCCGCCGCTGGCCACCTGGCTGCCGGACTACCTTGGCTACTGATTTTTGCTACGACAAACCTGCGACAAATAACAAGCAACGATTCCCAAGAGGAGAGACCTGATGAAACGCCGTGCCCTGATTCTGTCGATCGCAGCCACGATCGCTGCCTCCGCCTTTGCGCCCGCCGCCACCATGGCCCAGACCTACAAGCCGGAGTACAAGATGTCGCTGGTGCTCGGCCCGGCCTTCCCGTGGGGCAAGGGCGGCGAGATCTGGGCTGACCTGGTCAAGCAGCGCACCAACGGCCGCATCAACATCAAGCTGTACCCTGGCACCTCGCTGGTGGCCGGCGACCAGACGCGCGAGTTCTCGGCGATCCGCCAGGGCGTGATCGACATGGCCGTGGGCTCGACCATCAACTGGTCGCCGCAGGTCAAGGAACTGAACCTGTTCTCGCTGCCATTCCTGATGCCCGACTACAAGGCGCTCGATGCCCTGACCCAGGGCGAAGTCGGCAAGCAGATCTTCACGACGCTGGAAAAGGCCGGCGTGGTGCCGCTGGCCTGGGGCGAGAACGGTTTCCGCGAGGTCTCCAATTCCAAGAAGGAAATCCGCAAGCCGGACGACCTCAAGGGCATGAAGCTGCGCGTGGTAGGTTCGCCGCTGTACATCGAGACCTTCAACGCGCTGGGCGCCAACCCGACCCAGATGAGCTGGGCCGATGCGCAGCCGGCCATGGCCTCGGGCGCCGTGGATGGCCAGGAAAACCCGCAGTCGGTGTTCGCGGCGGCCAAGCTGTACACGGTGGGCCAGAAGTTCGTGACCACCTGGGGCTATGTGGCCGACCCGCTGATCTTCGTGGTCAACAAGCAGATCTGGGAAAGCTGGACGCCGGCTGACCGCGAGATCGTCAGGCAAGCCGCCATCGACGCCGGCAAGCAGGAAATCGCGCTGGCCCGCAAGGGCCTGGCCGAGCCGGGCGCGCCGGCGTGGAAGGACATGGAAGGTCATGGCGTCAAGGTCACGCACCTGACCCCGGCCGAGCACGATGCCTTCCGCAAGGCGACCGCCAAGGTCTACGACAAGTGGAAAAAGCAGATTGGCGCGGACCTGGTGACCAAGGCGGAAGCCTCGATCGCCAAGCGCTAAATCAACGGACAGGCCCGCCGGCAACGGCGGGCCTGTTGCTTTGGAGACCGTGATGAAGCACGTCTATAAGGCGGTCATGCCGATCCGCTGGGGCGACATGGACGCGATGGGCCATGTCAACAACACCGTGTATTTCCAGTACATGGAGCAGGCGCGCATCGAGTGGTTTGCATCACTCGGTCGCGGCGGCAAGGATGCGACCGGGCAGGGGCCGGTCATCATCAATGCCCACATGACGTTCCTGAAGCAGTTGCGCTATCCGGGCACGATCGAATGCCGCGTTTATGCGGGGCAGCTTGGGCGCACGAGCTTCGAGACGCGCATGGAGATCGTGCGTACCGACATGCCCGATGTCATATGGGCCGAAGGTGGCGCCAAGGTGGTGTGGTGCGACTATGCGGCGGAGAAGTCAGTGCCGGTGCCTGCGGAGATCCGGGCGATCATCGAAGCATGATGTGCTGAAGTTTGCCGGGGAGAGACCCTCCCCGAATCCGGTCTCAGTGGTTCACCAACCGCTGCACCAGATCGACCGACGTACTGGCCCCATATTTCTTCATCAGCCGCGCCCGATAAATATCGACCGTACGCGGGCTGATTGCCAGCAGCTTGCCTATTTGCTTGCTGGTCTTGCCTTCCACGAGTTGCGCTGCAATATCGCGCTCGCGCGCGGTCAGCTCGGCCGTGACCTGGCGCTTCTGCGACAGGTCCTCGAACGTCCAGATGCCGGCGCCGAGCGGCTGCGAGCGGTCCAGCGAGCGGCCGGTGACGTGGCACCAGAACAGCTCGCCGCCGGCGCGCTTCATGATCCGTTCGTCCGAATACATGCCGCGCTTGTTCATGATCGGCACGATGCGCGCGCCGGTGCGCTCGAATTCGTCGGCCGTAGGGTAGAGCACCTGGAATGATTCGCCGATCAGCGCCTGCCGCGTGGTGCCGAAGATGCGGCAGACTTCGTCGTTGCAGTCCTCGATCATGCGCTCGCGGGACAGCACCAGGCCCACGGGGGCGAGCTGGAAAGCGGTCTGGTAATCGATGGCGGGCATCTACTTATGTATTTTTACGTAATGGCGTAGGTGGCGCGGCTTGCGTATCCTTTCGGTCGGACGAGAACGCGGCGCCCGCCGCCGATTGTACCGTTACAATTTCCTTGCGTCGTCCGCCGCACAACCCGGCGGCGGGTCAGGCGACAGGGGACTACCGAGGAAGGAGCGAAGCATGAACAAGGTCTACGCCAGCGCCGCGGAGGCGCTTGCAGGCGTCGTCCGCGACGGCCAGACGATCGCCGTGGGCGGTTTCGGCCTGTGCGGCATTCCCGAGGCACTGATCGCCGCGCTGCGCGACACCGGTGTCAAACAGCTGACCTGCATCTCCAACAACGCCGGCGTGGACGGCTTCGGCCTGGGCCAGCTGCTGGCCACGCGCCAGATCAAGAAGATGATTTCGTCCTACGTGGGCGAGAACAAGGAGTTCGAGCGCCAGTACCTGGCCGGCGAACTCGAGCTCGAATTCACGCCGCAGGGCACGCTGGCCGAGAAGCTGCGCGCCGGCGGCTCGGGCATCCCGGCCTTCTTCACCAAGACCGGCGTGGGCACGGTCGTGGCCGAAGGCAAGGAAATCCGCGAATTCGACGGCGAAAAGTACGTGATGGAGCGTTCGCTGACCGCCGACGTGGCGCTGGTCAAGGCGTACAAGGCCGACAAGGCCGGCAACCTGGTGTTCCGCCGCACCGCGCGCAACTTCAACCCGATGTGCGCCATGGCTGGCAAATTCACCATTGCCGAGGTCGAGCACATCGTCGAAACCGGCGAACTGGACCCGGACGAGATCCATCTGGCTGGTATCTTCGTCAAGCGCCTGGTGCTGAACACCACCCCCGAGAAACGCATCGAGCAGCGCACCGTGCGTGCCGCCAAGTAAGAGGGAGAGACATCATGGCATGGACACGTGACGAAATGGCCGCTCGCGCGGCGAGCGAGCTGCAGGACGGTTTCTACGTCAACCTGGGTATCGGCCTGCCGACCCTGGTGGCCAACTGGGTCCCGGAAGGCATGGAGGTGTGGCTGCAGTCGGAAAATGGCCTGCTTGGCATCGGCCCGTTCCCGACCGAGGACGAAGTCGACGCCGACATGATCAACGCCGGCAAGCAGACCGTGACGACGCTGCCGGGCTCGTCGATCTTCTCGTCGGCCGATTCCTTCGCGATGATCCGCGGCGGCCATATCAACCTGGCCATCCTGGGCGCGATGCAGGTCAGCGAGAAGGGCGACCTGGCCAACTGGATGATCCCGGGCAAGATGGTCAAGGGCATGGGCGGCGCGATGGACCTGGTCGCCGGCGTCGGCCGCGTGGTGGTGCTGATGGAACACACCGCCAAGAAGAAGGACGGCACCGAGGACATCAAGATCCTGAAGGAATGCAACCTGCCGCTGACCGGCGTGGGCGTGGTCAACCGCATCATCACCGACCTGGGCGTCATCGATGTGACGGCCGACGGCCTGAAGCTGGTGGAAACCGCCCCGGGCGTGAGCCGCGAGGAAATCCAGAGCAAGACCGGCGCGCCGCTGCTGTAAGCGCCTCAGCCGGATGCAAAAAGCCCCGCTGCGAAGCGGGGCTTTTTGCGTTGCGCGGTGTCAGGCTACTGCGCGACCCAGCCGCCGTCCATGTTCCAGATTGCGCCGCGCACCTGGCGTGCCGCCTCCGAAGACAGGAACACCGCCAGCGCGCCGAGTTCCTCGGGCGTGACGAACTGGCCCGACGGCTGCTTCTCGATCACCAGCTCGCGCTTGGCCTGCTCGACCGGGATGCCTTCCTTCTGCGCGCGCGCATCGACCTGCTTCTGTACCAGCGGCGTCAGCACCCAGCCCGGGCAGATGGCATTGGCCGTGACACCGGTCTGCGCGGTTTCCAACGCGGTGACCTTGGTCAGGCCGACGATGCCGTGCTTGGCCGCCACATAGGCGGATTTCTGCGCCGACGCCACCAGCCCGTGGGTCGAAGCGACATTGATGATGCGGCCCCAGTTCTTCTGCTTCATGCCGGGCAATGCCAGGCGCGTGGTGTGAAAGGCCGAGGTCAGGTTAATGGCGATGATCGCGTCCCAGCGGTCGGTCGGGAAGTCCTCGATATTCGCCACGAACTGGATCCCCGCGTTATTGACGAGGATATCGGCGCCGCCGAACTCGGTCTCGGCATAGCGCATCATGTCCTCGATCTCGGACGACTTGCTCATGTCCGCGCCGTGGTAGCCCACCTTGATGCCGGCGCCGGCCTGCGCGATCTCGCGCTTTGCGTCCTCCACGTCACCAAAGCCGTTGGCGATAATGTTGGCGCCTTGTGCCGCGAGTGCCTGCGCGATGCCGAGTCCGATGCCGCTGGTCGAGCCAGTTACCAGTGCCGTCTTGCCTTTGAGCATGTAAGCCTCCGTCGAGATCGAGAGTCGAGAGAATGGGTGGCCGGATGCGTCCGGCCGAATCGCGTCGCGATCGCCGCAGTGCTGCGGCCGACGCAGTGGACTTGTGCAGTGGCATTGTAACCGCTGCGGCGTACAATCCTGCTTTGCTCAACCTCCGGCAACGCCCGTGCGGCGGCCGGTTCGTCAGGGAGTTCAGATGTCTGTCAGTCCGCGCCTCGGCTTTGTTCAGTGCATCAGTCCGGCGGGCCTGCACCGCATGGCTTACCACGAATGGGGCGATCCGGCCAATCCGCGCGTGCTGATGTGCGTGCACGGCCTGACGCGCACGGGCCGTGACTTTGACGCGCTGGCCCAGTCGCTGTGCGGCGATTACCGCGTGGTGTGCCCCGACGTGGCGGGCCGCGGGCGTTCCGACTGGCTGGGCGATCCGAACGGATATGTAGTGCCGAAGTACATGGCGGACATGGTCACGCTGATCGCCAGGCTGAACGTGGAGAAGGTCGACTGGTTCGGCACCTCGATGGGCGGGCTGATCGGCATGGGCCTGGCGGGGCTGCCCAATTCGCCGGTGCGCAAGCTGCTGCTCAACGACGTGGGTCCGCGCATCACGGCCTCGGCCGTGGAGCGGATCGGTTCCTACGTCGGGCTGCCGGTGCGCTTCAAGACCTTTGAGGAAGGGCTGGCCTACTTGCAGACCATCAGCGCCTCGTTCGGACGCCATACGCCGGAACAGTGGCGCGAGCTCAATGCCGCGATCCTCAAGCCCGTGCAGGGAGCGCAGGGCCTGGAATGGGGCTTGCATTACGATCCGGCGCTGGCCGTGCCGTTCCGCGGTGCCACGCCGGAGCAGCTCGCCGCGGGCGAGGCCGCCATGTGGCAGATGTTTGAAGCCATCACGGCGCCGGTGCTGGTCGTGCGTGGTGCGCAATCGGACCTGCTGCTGCGCGACACCGTGGCGGACATGGTGGCCCGCGGCAAGCATGTCAGTTCGGTGGAAATCCCGGATGTGGGGCATGCACCGACTTTTGTCGATCCGGCGCAGATTGCCGTGGCGCGCCAGTTTTTCCTGGGCGGTGCCTGAGCGGCGCGGGGCCGGATCGTTCGTATCAACCAGAACTCGTTTTAAATGTCATGAGCAGCAACGAACTGAAGCGCGCCCACGTGGGCAAGCGCCTGTCCGAATACGCGGTGTACAACGGCGTGGTCTACCTGGCCGGGCAGGTGCCCGAAGTCGACCCGAAGGCCGACATCCATGGCCAGACCCGCGAAGTGCTGGGCCACATCGATCGCCTGCTGGCAGAGGCCGGCAGCGACAAGACGCGCATCCTGTCGTGCCAGATCTTCCTGACCGACATCGCCCTGATCGGCGCGATGAACGAGGTATGGGACGCGTGGGTGGCGCAGGGCAACACGCCGCCGCGTGCCACCGTCGAAGCGAAGCTGGCCAATCCCGATTACCTGATCGAAGTGGTGGTGACCGCTGCGCTCAACTGAACACGGCGTGGTGACATGGTGACTCTATGGTGACGTCCACCGACCTGGCAGGCCAGGTTGCCGGTGTACCGGACGCCGACATGGTCGAGCGTGCGCTGGCGTACGTGCGCGATCATGCGGGCGATGCGCTGCTGCCAACCGGCGAGCCGGTGCTCTCGCATGCGGAAGGGATGCTGCGCATCCTCGACGGCCTGCGCGTCGACGATGCCGCACGCGCCGCCTGCTGCCTGTTTCCGCTGGCCGAGTTCGCGCCCGCGACCGAGGCGGACATCGAGGCGCGCTTCGGTGAGGATGTCTGCAGGATGGTGAAGGGCGTGCGGCAGCTGCTGCGCATCGGCGCCATCGCGGGCGGACACGACGTGCAGGAGGATTCGCGCAACGTGGCGCAGGCCCGGCACGAACAGGTGGAGGCGCTGCGCAAGATGCTGCTGGCATTCGCGCAGGATATCCGCGTGGTGCTGGTGCGCCTGGCGTCGCGGCTGCAGTCGCTGCGCTGGATGGCGCAGCACAAGCGCGAGCCGCTGCCCGGTCTCGCGCGCGAGACGCTCGACATCTACGCGCCGCTCGCCAACCGCCTGGGCATCTGGCAGATGAAGTGGGAGCTGGAAGACCTGGCGTTCCGCTTCGAACAGCCCGATACCTACAAGCGCATCGCGAAGCTGCTCGACGAAAAGCGCATCGAACGCGAAGGCTATATCGCCAGCGCCATCGCGCGCCTGCAGTCGGAGCTGGCCGAGGCCGGCATCCGCGCCGAGGTGAGCGGGCGGCCCAAGCATATCTACAGCATCTGGAAGAAGATGCGCGGCAAGGAGCTGGACTTTGCTGACCTGTACGATGTGCGGGCCTTTCGCGTAATCGTGGACGACATCAAGGACTGCTATACGGTGCTTGGTATCGTCCACCACATCTGGCAGCCGATCCCGCGCGAGTTCGACGACTACATCTCGCGGCCCAAGTCGAATGGCTACAAGTCGCTGCACACGGTGGTGATCGGCGACGACGGCCGGGCGTTCGAGGTTCAGATCCGCACGCATGAAATGCACCACTTCGCCGAGTACGGCGTGGCGGCGCACTGGCGCTACAAGGAAGCGGGCAGCAAGGGCTATAGCGGACAGTTCGCCGCAAGCGACAGCTACGACGAGAGGATCGCGTGGCTGCGCCAGCTGCTGGCGTGGAAAGACGACGCCGACCACAGCGTGGCCCACGATGAATCGCCGTGGGAGCAGCTCAAGCATGCGGCGATCGACGATCACATCTATGTGCTGACGCCGCAGGCGCGCGTCATCGCGCTGCCGCAGGGCGCCACGCCGCTGGACTTTGCCTACTACCTGCACAGCGACCTTGGCCACCGCTGCCGCGGCGCGCGCGTAGATGGCACCATGGTGCCGCTGAATACGCCGCTGAAGAATGGCCAGACGGTCGAGATCATCGCGGTGAAGCAGGGCGGGCCATCGCGTGACTGGCTCAACCCGGAGCTGGGCTACCTGGCCAGCAGCCGCGCGCGGGCCAAGGTGCGCGCGTGGTTCAACGCGCTGGACTCGCAGGAGACCATCGCGCAGGGGCGCGTGCTGATCGACAAGACCCTTCAGCGCGAAGGCAAGACCGCGGTCAAGCTCGAAGACCTGGCTACGCGGCTCGGCTTCAAGTCGCCGGACGAGCTGTTTGCCGCGGTGGCGAAGGAAGAGTTCAGCCTGCGCCATGTGGAGCACGCGCTGCGGCACCCGGAAGGGGAGGTGCAGGCGCCAGTCAGCGAAGAGGATGCCGTCACCAAGAAGAGCCGTGCCACCAGCGTGGCGCGCGGGGCCAAGACCGGCGTGCTCGTGGTCGGGGTGGACTCGCTGATGACGCAGATGTCGCGCTGCTGCAAGCCGGCGCCGCCCGACGAGATCGTGGGCTTCGTCACGCGCGGGCGCGGGGTATCGATCCATCGGCGCAACTGCCACACGTTCCAGCAGCTTTCGGCGCGTGCGCCCGAGCGCGTGATCCAGACCGAATGGGGCAAGAAGAGTGATGCGGTGTATCCGGTCGATATCCACGTCGAGGCCATCGACCGCCAGGGGCTGCTGCGCGATATCTCCGAAGTGCTGTCGCGCGAGAAGATCAACGTCACCGGCGTGAAGACGCTGTCGAGCAAGGGCGTGGCGCGCATGCAGTTCACGGCCGAGGTGTCGGAGGCCACGCAACTGCAGCGCGCGCTGTCGCTGATCGAAGATGTGCAGGGGGTATTGCAAGCGCGGAGAAAGTAAGGCTATAATTGCTGCTTCGCTAGGCTCGTAGCTCAGCTGGTTAGAGCACCACCTTGACATGGTGGGGGTCGTTGGTTCGAGTCCAATCGAGCCTACCAACGAATTGCAGTAAAGCTGTACAAGAGCAGTACAACAACACAGTGCGGCAAGTCCGATTCAATCTCACAAGGAACGGAAGGGCATCATGTTCATGACACCGCGAACTACTACCGCTGGTATGCGACAGTAGTCGAGGTGCGCCTCCGTCCCGGTTGAGTCCGGATTTGACAAAGAGAAACGCGGCCTTGGCCGCGTTTTTTTTCGTCTGTCGCCTGCCAGCTGCCTGATAAGCTTGCCGCCTGCCGTGCGCAAGCACCAAGAACGTTGCCGGCGCGCCGCTTTTTTAGCGGTGGGCCGGTGCTACAAAAGATGCAGTTTGATCCGCCCGCCGAGCGCCAGGCGCCGGGGTGGAATCCTGGAGAGTCGAAATGATCGCAATCACGCTGCCGGATGGGTCCCGTCGCGAGTTTCCCGGCCCGGTGACGGTTGCCGAAGTGGCGCAAAGCATCGGCACGGGCCTGGCCAAGGCCGCGCTGGCTGGCAAGGTGGATGGCAACCTCGTCGACACGAGCTACTCGATCGATCGCGATGTGGCGCTGGCCATTATCACGGACAAGGACGCCGACGGCGTTGATGTCATCCGCCACTCCACGGCCCACTTGCTGGCTTATGCGGTCAAGGAACTCTACCCGGAAGCGCAGGTGACGATCGGGCCGGTGATCGAGAACGGCTTCTACTACGACTTCGCCTACAAGCGCCCCTTCACGCCGGAAGACCTCGCCGCCATCGAGAAGAAGATGACGGAGCTGTCACGCAAGGACGAGAAGGTCACGCGCGAGGTGTGGAACCGTGACGAAGCGGTGGCGCTGTTCGAGTCGATGGGCGAAAAGTACAAGGCCGAGATCATCGCCTCGATTCCGGCTGACCAGGAGATCGGGCTGTACCGAGAAGGCAAGTTTGTCGACCTGTGCCGCGGCCCGCACGTGCCGTCCACGGGCAAGCTCAAGGTCTTCAAGCTGATGAAGGTGGCCGGCGCCTACTGGCGCGGCGATGCCAACAACGAGATGCTCCAGCGCATCTACGGCACGGCCTGGGCCAAGAAGGAAGACCAGGAAGCCTATCTGCATATGCTCGAAGAGGCCGAGAAGCGCGACCATCGCAAGCTCGGCAAGTCGCTTGACCTGTTCCATCTGCAGGAAGAGGCGCCCGGCATGGTGTTCTGGCATCCGAAGGGCTGGCTGGTGTGGCAGGCCGTCGAGCAGTACATGCGCGGCCGCCTGACGGAGGCTGGCTACGACGAAGTGCGTACGCCGCAGGTGATGGACCGTTCGCTTTGGGAAAAGTCCGGCCACTGGCAGAACTACAAGGAGAACATGTTTGTCACGGAGTCGGAGAAGCGCGACTACGCGATCAAGCCGATGAACTGCCCGGGTCATGTGCAGATCTTCAATCACGGTCTGCGCTCCTACCGCGACCTGCCGTTGCGCCTGGCCGAGTTCGGTGCCTGCCACCGCAACGAGCCGTCAGGCGCGCTGCATGGGCTGATGCGCGTGCGCGGTTTTGTGCAGGATGATGCGCATATCTTCTGCACGGAAGAGCAGATCGTGGCCGAGGCCAAGGCGTTCAACGAACTGGCGTTCTCGGTGTACGACGACTTCGGCTTCAAGGATGTGGCGGTCAAGCTGTCCTTGCGACCGGACCAGCGTGCCGGCTCGGACGAAGTCTGGGATCATGCGGAGGAAGGCCTGCGCCTGGCCCTGCGCGCATGTGGTGTGGAATGGGAAGAGCTGCCGGGCGAGGGTGCCTTTTATGGCCCGAAGGTCGAGTACCACATCAAGGATGCGATTGGCCGCTCATGGCAGTGCGGCACGCTGCAACTTGATCTGGTGCTGCCGGAGCGCCTGGATGCCGAATACGTCTCCGAGGACAATTCGCGCAAACGTCCGGTTATGCTGCACCGGGCGATCCTCGGGTCGTTCGAGCGCTTCCTGGGTATCTTGCTCGAGAATCACGCAGGTGCGCTGCCCGCCTGGCTGGCGCCAGAGCAGGTGGTGGTCATGAATATCGCGGAATCGCAGGCTGAATATGCCGAAAACGTCGTGCAATCGCTGCTAAAACAAGGGTTTAGGGTGAAGGCCGATTTGCGTAACGAGAAAATTACGTATAAAATCCGCGAGCATTCGCTTCAGAAGATTCCCTACCTGCTGGTGGTGGGCGACAAGGAGCGGGATGCCAATCAAGTGGCCGTGCGTGCCCGAGGCAATGTGGATCTGGGTGTGATGCCCGTCTCCGCGTTTGTGGAGCGTCTGCAACAGGACGTCGCCAGCAAAGCCTGATGGGTCGGAAGCACGGCTTGTTTTTTTGTCTTCTTGAGGTAACGGAACATCGCTACGGACAAAGGTCACCGCATCAACCGGGAGATCAGTGCGCCCGAACTGCGCCTGGTAGGGGTTGATAACGAGCAGCTTGGCATCGTCAAGTTCATGGACGCGCTTCGCCTGGCTGAGGATAAGGACTTGGATTTGGTGGAGATCGCCCCGAACGCGACTCCGCCCGTCGCCCGTATCATGGATTACGGGAAGTTCAAGTACGAAGAAGCCAAGCGCGCGCACGAGGCGAAGCTGAAGCAGAAGATCATCCAGGTCAAGGAAGTGAAGTTCCGCCCTGGCACGGATGACGGCGACTACAACGTCAAGCTGCGCAACCTGAAGCGATTCCTGGAAGACGGCGACAAGACCAAGATCACGCTGCGCTTCCGTGGCCGTGAGATGGCGCACCAGGAAATCGGCGCGCGCGTGCTCGAACGCCTGAAGGCGGACCTGGAGGAAATCGGCCAGGTCGAGCAGATGCCGAAGATGGAAGGGCGCCAGATGGTGATGGTGCTCGCCCCCAAGAAGAAGAAGTAATTTTTGCGCGATGCGGCGGCCGGGATGCCAAGGCATTCCGGCATCGTGTCGCGTGGAAGTGGCGCGGAACCCTTTCGGGGAACCGTGCAACAACAAGTGGATGCGGGTCTTGCAAGCGTCGGCGTCAGCCGTCCACCTGCATGCATGTCATAGAGCTGGAGTTTTTCATGCCGAAGATGAAGACGAAGAAAAGCGCCTCCAAGCGCTTTACTGCCCGTCCGAACGGTTCGTTCAAGCGTGGCCAGGCCTTCAAGCGTCACATCCTGACCAAGAAGACCACCAAGAACAAGCGTCACCTGCGTGGTACCCAGGACGTCCATGAGACGAACCTGAAGTCGGTGCGCGCAATGATGCCGTACGCATAACCTCTAACGACAGCGAAAGGAGTATTCAATGCCTCGAGTTAAGCGTGGGGTTACTGCACGGGCCCGCCACAAGAAAGTCATCGACGCTGCCAAGGGTTACCGCGGCCGTCGCAATAATGTCTATCGCATCGCCAAGCAGGCGGTCATGCGTGCTGGCCAGTACGCATACCGCGATCGCCGCAACAAGAAGCGCGTGTTCCGTGCGCTCTGGATTGCGCGTATCAATGCCGCGACGCGTGAGCATGGCATGACCTACAGCGTGTTCATGAACGGTCTGAAGAAGGCCTCGATTGAACTGGACCGCAAGGTGCTGTCGGACATGGCTATTCACGACAAGCCTGCCTTTGCCGCCATCGTCAACCAGGTGAAAGCCACCGTTGCCTGATGCCGGCTGCGGCAACCTGTAAAGGTTGCCGGGCAAGCACCGACCGCAAGGTCTGCTGAAACGGGGCTCTCACGGGGCCCCGTTTTCATTTTCGAATGCCGTTTCGGCGATTGTCCCGCCACTACGCACGGGCAGTGCCGAAACGCCATTCGAAACGAACCCCAACCCTCGCCGCGGCAGATGTCGTGTCACGGCGCCAAGCTATTTCCACGACCGCCATGTCCCAGGATCTGGATCAAATCGTCGCCGAAGCCCAGGCCGCTTTCGCCGCCGCCAACGACAACGCCACGCTCGAAAACGAGAAAGCCAGGTTCCTCGGCAAGACCGGTGCGCTGACCGAGCTGCTCAAGGGCCTCGGCAAGCTCGACCCGGAAACGCGCAAGAGCGAAGGCGCGCGTATCAACCAGGTCAAGCAGCAGGTCGAGGCCGCGCTGACGGCGCGCCGCCAGGCGCTGGCCGATGCGCTGATGAACGCGCGCCTGTCCGCCGAAGCCATCGACGTGACCTTGCCGGGCCGTGCGGTCAGCCGCGGCAGCCTGCACCCGGTCATGCGCACGTGGGAGCGCGTGGAACAGATCTTCGGCTCGATCGGCTTCGATGTGGCCGACGGCCCCGAGATCGAAACCGACTGGATGAACTTCACGGCGCTGAACAACCCGGACAACCATCCGGCGCGCTCGATGCAGGACACGTTCTATATCGACGGCCGCGACAGCGACGACAAGCTCCTGCTGCTGCGCACGCACACCAGCCCGATGCAGGTGCGCTACGCCAAGATGCACGTGGAGAAGTATGCCGGCAAGCCGATGCCGCCAATCAAGGTGATCTGCCCGGGCCGCACCTACCGCGTCGACAGCGATGCCACGCACTCGCCGATGTTCAACCAGGTCGAGGGCCTGTGGATCGGCGAGGACGTGAGCTTTGCGGACCTGAAGGGCGTGTACACCGACTTCCTGCGCAAGTTCTTCGAGCGCGACGATATCCAGGTGCGTTTCCGCCCGTCGTACTTCCCGTTCACCGAGCCGTCGGCCGAGATCGACATGGCGTTCGGCAATGGCAAGTGGCTGGAGATCTCCGGCTCCGGCCAGGTGCACCCGAACGTGCTGCGCAATATGGGCCTGGATCCGGAGCGCTACATCGGCTTCGCGTTCGGCTCTGGCCTGGAGCGCCTGACGATGCTGCGCTATGGCATCAACGACCTGCGCCTGTTCTTCGAAGGCGACGTGCGCTTCCTGCGCCAGTTCGCCTGATGCGGCGCGGCCGCGCCCAGCCCATCCCAGACATCACAGAATACTTACCGGATCAGAAGCGCCATGCAATTCTCGGAATCCTGGCTTCGCACCTTCGCCAACCCTGAAAAGATTTCCACCGACGCGCTGTCGCACAGCCTGACCATGGCCGGGCTCGAAGTGGAAGAGGTCGGCCCGGTCGCGCCGCCGTTTGACAAGGTGGTGGTTGCGCACGTGCTGTCGACCGAGCGCCATCCCAACGCAGACCGCCTCAACGTGTGCCAGGTCGACGCCGGCACCGGCGAGACGCTGCAGATCGTCTGCGGCGCGCCCAACGTCAAGCCCGGCATCAAGGTGCCGTGCGCGCTGGTCGGCGCCGTCCTGCCGCCGTCGGAGCCCGACGGCAAGCCGTTCGAAATCAAGGTTGGCAAGCTGCGTGGTGTGGAAAGCTACGGCATGCTGTGCTCGGCGCGCGAGCTGAAGCTGTCGGAAGAACACGGCGGCCTGCTGGTGCTGCCGGAAGACGCACCGGTCGGCCAGAGCATCCGCGAATACCTGGACCTCGACGACCAGGTCTTCGTCATCAAGCTGACCCCGAACAAGGCCGACTGCCTGTCGATCCACGGCGTGGCGCGCGAAGTCGCGGCGCTGACGGGCGCCGCGCTGACGCTGCCGGACATGAAGCCGGTCGCGGTGACCATCGATGACAAGCTGCCGGTGAAGGTGTCGGCGCCCGACCTGTGTGGCCGCTTCTCGGGCCGCGTGATCCGCGGCGTGAACGCCCACGCCGCCACGCCGGCCTGGATGGTGCAGCGCCTGGAGCGCTCGGGCCAGCGCAGCATCTCGGCGCTGGTGGACATCTCCAACTTCGTCATGCTCGAGCTGGGTCGCCCGTCGCACGTGTTCGACCTGGACAAGATCCACGGTGGGCTCGACGTGCGCTGGGGCCGCAAGGGCGAACAGATCAAGCTGCTGAACGGCAACACCGTCGAGGTCGACGAGCAGGTCGGCGTGATCGCGGACGACAAGGAGATCGAGAGCCTGGCCGGCATCATGGGTGGCGACAGCACCGCCGTGACGCTGGACACGACCAATATCTACCTGGAAGCCGCGTTCTGGTGGCCGTCGGCCATCCAGGGCCGTGCGCGCCGCTATAACTTCTCGACCGATGCCGCGCACCGCTTCGAGCGCGGCGTGGACTATGCCACGACGGTCGAGCATATCGAGCGCATCACGGCGCTGATCCTCGAGATCTGCGGCGGACAGGCCGGTCCGGTCGACGACCACGTCGTCAACCTGCCGCAGCGCAAGCCCGTGAGCCTGCGCCTGGCGCGCGCCGAGCGCGTGCTTGGCATCGAACTGTCGTCGGCTGTGGTAGCCGACGTGTTCCAGCGCCTGCAATTGCCGTTCACGCGTACGCAAGGCGCCGAGGGCGAAGTCTTCGAGGTGACGCCGCCGAGCTACCGATTCGACATCGAGATCGAAGAAGACCTGATCGAGGAAGTCGCGCGCATCTACGGCTTCGAGCGCATTCCTGCGCGCCCGCCCATCGCGGAAAGCGAAATGCGCCCGACCAACGAAGGCCGCCGCTCGACGCACGTCGTGCGCCACGCGCTCGCTGCGCGCGACTACCAGGAAGTCATCAACTTCGCCTTCGTCGAAGAGAAGTGGGAGCGCGACTTCGCCGCCAATGACAATCCGATCCGACTGCTCAATCCCATCGCCAGCCAGCTCGCGGTGATGCGTTCCTCGCTGATCGGCGGTCTGCTCGACAAGGTTCGCTACAACCTGAACCGCAAGGCCGCACGCGTGCGCCTGTTCGAGGTCGGCCGCGTGTTCCATCGAGACGCCGATGTGAAGGACGGCGGCCTGACCGTGGCCGGCTATCATCAGCCCATGGTGGCTGCCGGCATCGCCTACGGTCCCGCATTTGAAGAGCAGTGGGGCATCGCCACGCGCAATGTCGATTTCTTCGATGTCAAGGGCGACGTGGAAGCGCTGTTCCACCCGCGCGTGGCGCGCTTCGAGCCGGTTGCGCATCCGGCCTTGCATCCGGGCCGCGCTGCGCGCGTGCTGGTCGATGGCAAGCTGGTCGGCGTGGTCGGCGAACTGCATCCGCGTTGGCTGCAGGAGTATGAGTTGACGCAAGCTCCGGTGCTGTTCGAGCTGCAACTCGATGCGCTGCGTGAAACGGGTCTGCCGGCCTACACCGAGATCTCGAAGTTCCCGGCCGCCGTGCGCGACCTGGCCGTGGTGGTGAAGCAGTCGGTGCGCGTGCAGGACATGCTGGATGCCATGCACGCAGCGCTCGACAAGCAGGGTTATGGCCGCTATTGCCAGAGCCTGGTGCTGTTCGACGAGTTCCGTCCGAAGGCTGCATCGGCCTCCATTGGGGCCGACGAGAAAAGCCTTGCGTTCCGGGTGACCTTGCAAGATACTGGGTCGACCCTGCAGGACGAGACCGTCGACAGCGCGGTGCGCTGCATGGTCGACGCATTGGGCGAAGCCTTCCAGGCCCGCCTGCGCGGCTGACCACCAGCCCCCAGCACGCACACTAGACAGGGCGCCCGGGCAGTGCACCCGGGCGGATCGCCAGACAGAATTCCTTGAGCGATCGAAATGAATGATCGAGACGCGAACTCCATGACCGCAGCAGCTTTGGGCGAGATGAGCGACCGGCAGGCTTCCTCCCGCGACGACGACTCCATGCCGGACATCCGTGGCACGGAAGTGCCGACACTGACCAAGGCGGAACTTGCCGAGATGCTGTTCGACCAGGTGGGCCTGAACAAGCGCGAATCGAAGGACATGGTCGAAGCCTTCTTCGACGTTATTCGTGAGGCCCTGGAGCAGGGTGACAGTGTCAAGCTGTCCGGCTTCGGCAACTTCCAGTTGCGTGACAAGCCCCAGCGGCCGGGCCGTAATCCGAAGACCGGCGAGGTGATTCCGATCACCGCGCGCCGCGTGGTGACGTTCCATGCCAGCCAGAAGCTCAAGAGCCAGGTGGAAGAGCGCGCCGGCCTGAGTGTTCCCGGTTGACCGCAGAGACCACCCGAACGGCGGATTGCTTGCCGCAGCGGGCGTCTGTATGCTTCAGGGCGCGCTGATCGAAGCGCCAACCCAAACCGGCCGGCATGGCCTGACGCCTGTCTACACCTCTCATGTCGGACAAATCCAGCGAGCGCGTTGCGCTGCCGCCCATTCCTGCCAAGCGTTACTTCACCATTGGCGAAGTCAGCGAACTGTGCGCGGTGAAACCGCACGTGCTGCGCTACTGGGAGCAGGAATTCACCCAGCTCAAGCCGGTCAAGCGCCGGGGCAACCGGCGCTATTACCAGCACCACGAAGTCCTGCTGATCCGGCGTATTCGCGAGTTGCTGTACGAGCAGGGCTTCACTATCAACGGTGCGCGCAATCGTCTCGACGAAGGTCGGCAGGCTCATCACCAGGCGATGGCTGAGCCGGAAGAATCGCCTGCGCAAGCTGCGGCCGAAACCTCGGTACCATCGGTGGATATCGCCAATCTGCGTGGCGAACTCGTGGAGGTGCAGCACCTGCTTGCCCAGCTTCAGCAGATCGCGCGGCGGGCATAAATTTCAGTAGAACCGCTGGTCATCTGGGAAATGCCTCTGCTATAATCTTCTTCTTCGGGGCGTAGCGCAGCCTGGTAGCGTACCTGCATGGGGTGCAGGTGGTCGGAGGTTCAAATCCTCTCGCCCCGACCAGACAGAACCCGCTTGGTATAAGGCCAAGCGGGTTTTTTATTTGTAGCGTACGGTAGCGCGTGCGCGGTTCATATTGGAAGTCTTCCAATATCACGCGGCCGGCCACTGCAATCCTTGTCGGAGAGCGCAGCGGGCCAAGGCTCCTCAGCACCCTCGCAAATCGATAAGGTATCTAAAGCGCTCGACACCCGGGGCTTGCCTCAATCCGCCAAGGGAAACCCAAATACGTCGCCGGCCAGATCCCGCTCGAACAAGGCCACCCAGTCGATTCCATCCGCTGTCGCATACTGCTCGAACTGGCTACCGACGACGCGTCCGATGCTGATGGTCCTTTGCGCATTGGCAGCATGCTCTTGCACGCTGACTTCGAAGTCCTCGGGGACAAAGCCGTGCCGGGCACAGGCGGCTTCGAATGCGTCGCGTTCCCCGGTGGGCAGTTCGTGGTAGCGCTTCTGGACCATGGATGTCTCCCGGACTCTTTGAGCCATCCTAGCATGCGGGCACGGGGTTTCCAGCCAGCGCACAGCGAGCGCTCATGCGGGTCGGCGCGCGAACCCCAGGATCTTCGCGGCATGCGCTGGAAACGCGCTGGCAAGGTCGGAGGCCTGCGCGAGTTCGAATTCGCTGAACTCGAACCCGGGCGCAACCGTGCAGCCAAGCAGGGAGAAAGCCTCGGGTCCTGACGATACGCGTTCGGCGGCAAACCAATGGTTGGCGGGCACCATGGCCTGGAATACCGCGTCCGGATATTCGAGCGGATTGCCAAGCCGATGCGTGACGAGCTTGCCGTCATCAGTCAGTACATGCACATCGAGCGGCGTGCCGGCATGGAAGTGCCACAGCTCGTCCGAGCGAATGCGGTGCCAGGCGGAGTAATCCCCGCCGCGCAGCAGGTAGTAGATGGCGGTCGATGCGCTGCGAATCCGGCCATCGCTGCATCGGACGCTCTCGGTGCTCCGGTAGGTCTCGCGGAAATGGCCGCCTTCGGGATGAGGCTGCAGGCCCAGTTCGTGAATCAGTCGGTCGGCGGTGGTGTCGGCTTGCATGGCTTGGCGTGGCTGGCGCTTGTCGGGACGGTCAGGGGCGGTCAGAGCAGGGCAAACTGCGCGCGGTCGGGGCCGATGAAGGCCGGTCGGCCGACGGGGTACCGGTGATGATCGCCGCTGGCGTCAAAAGAGAGGAAATCGGGTGTCCAGCGTAGAGCTTGGAGGTGCCGCAGCTCGATGCCCTGCACGACGATGGCGCCGCTGCCGACGCTGACCTGCGCGCAGGGCAGGCGCACGTACTCCGCATCGTCACCGAAATAGTGTGCTTCCAGCAAGATGGAGTCAGACAGATAGAGCGGCATGGCAGTGCGCGTATAAGTACTGTATGAATGTACAGTATAAATGCCTGGCGTGCCCGCGTCATCTGTCGAGACGGCATGTGCCGGTGCGACTGACCCTGCAGTCGCGCCGCCGGCATGACCGCCCTTGGTATAACCTGAACCAGATACCGGCAGGAATGCCGCTGCGCTTCGCTCTACGTGTCCGAGGGGGCTGCCATGGCGCATTGTCAAAGCAGGGCGTGCTGGTTTGGGATGGGCTTGCTGACCGGCGTCGCGCTGGCGTGCCTCTGCGCGTGGGCGGCGAAAAGCGCGCGCCGGCATGCGGAGGCGGGCGCCACCGAATCCATGCCCGCCGCACCGGAGCAGGCGGTAGACCCGAAGCCATTGCCCGAAGCGGCCACCGACATCGTCGAATACCGTGGCTTTATGGTCCACGTGTTCTGCCACGCGCTGAGTATCGATCGCTTCAAGGCCGTGTGCGATATCTGGGAGGCCGGAGCCGTCGTGCTGGAGGGTGGTGGGCCGCCGGCCACTTATCCCACCCCGGATGAAGCACGCGTGGCGGCCATCGCGTGGGCGCGCCAGTGGGTGCAACGCAATGGCTGATGTGGGTTGAACCCCCTCGCATGTAGGGTAATTGCTACGTTACTTCCGGCTTAAGGAGCTGCGGTACAGACCGTTAGACAGCGCATGGAAATTTCCCATCTCCCTCCCAATTCAGCCTCAAACGCCGAACTGATCGGCTGGGCAGGCGCGTCGCCCCAGGTGATTGCCAGGGTGCTGAATTCTGCGTTGTCCGCCCAGGATCTGTCCGGCTTTGCGGCGCTGCTGTCGGATATCGCCCGGGACCGTGGCCTGAAGGGCCAGCGTGCGGCGCATCAGTCGATCTATGACATGCCGTATGCCAGCCTGCTACCAAGGCAGACGCACCTGCTCGCGGATGCCTTCGAGCTGCTGGTCCTGCTCGGGCTCGAGTTCCGCCCCCGCGAGCCGGACGCGGAAGAGGACTGAGCGGACCGGCCCGGCGCGCCTCAGCTGCGTTCCAGCATGCCGATCTCGCGGATGGCCACCGACAGCATCGACAGTCCCGTGGCGCCCGATGCACGCTGGTCGGTCAGCATGCGCGTGAATCGTTCGAGCGCGGCTTGCCGGTTGGCGCGCCAGGCGTCGATCAGTGCTTCGGCCGTGTCATAGTCGCCGGACTGCGCCAGCACGCTGGTCATCAGGGCGCGCTTGAGGCGCCCGAGGTCGTCGAGCGTGGTGGTGCGCGCCAGCAAGTCCCAATGCGTATCGGCGGGCAGCGCCTGCGCACGCTCCCGCAGCCAGTTGAAGCTGAGCTGCGTATCGAGTGCGAAGTAGACCCCCGCCACCAGCTCCAGCGGACGGTTGCAGGAAGCTGCCACTTCCGCGATATCGAGCGCAGCCGCGGCGATGTCGCGGCTGGCGACCTTCTGGGCCAGCGCGGGCTCTACGCCAGCCTCCGTCAGGGCCTGCGCACGCTCGGCCAGTGCCGCCGCATCGGCCTGCGGCAGCAGGGCCGGCAACTGCGGCGTAAGCCACTGGGCCGATTGCGCGAAGCGCGCCATACCCGCTTCGGCGGTGCCACCGGTGCGCAGGTAGCGGATGAACCAGAGGCAGGCCCGCTCCAGCAACTGGCCGACGGCGCTGAACATGCGTGCCTGCTCGGCATCGGCCAAGCGGTTGTCCAGTGCATCGATCTCCTGCCACAGCGCCGTCAGCCCGAATACATCGCGTGCGAGCAGGCAGGCGCGCACGATTTCGGCAGGCCCGGCATCCGTTTCCTCCATCATGCGATGCACGAACGTCGCGCCGATCCGGTTCACGAGCAGGTTGGTCAGGTGCGTGGCCAGGATCTCGCGGCGCAGCGGGTGCCGCTGCATGGCATCGCCATAGCGCTGGCGCAGCGGCACCGGGAAGTAGTCGACCAGCAGGTCGGCCACCAGCTTGTCTTCGGGCACATCCGAGGCGAGCAGTTCGTCGTAGAGCCACATCTTGCTGTACGCGAGCAATACGGCGCGCTCGGGCGAAGTCAGGCCTTCGCCGGCGGCCTTGCGTTCGACAATCTCTTCATCGCCGGGCAGGAATTCCAGCGCGCGGTTGAGGCGGCCGGCGCGTTCAAGCCAGCGGATCTGGCGCGCTTCGCCATCGAGCAGTGCGGCGCTGTTGCGGCCTGCCACCGACAAGGCCTGGGTCTGGTAGTAGTTGTCCTGCAGCACCAGCAGGCCGACTTCATCGGTCATCTCGGCCAGCAGCTTGTTGCGCTGTTTCTCGGTCATCTCGCCTTCGGCCACGACCTGGCCGAGCAGGATCTTGATGTTGACCTCATGGTCCGAGCAATCGACGCCGGCCGAATTGTCGATGGCATCGGTATTGATGCGTCCGCCACGGCGCGCGAACTCGATGCGGCCAAGCTGCGTGAAGCCGAGATTGCCGCCTTCGCCGACGACCTTGCAGCGCAGCTCGGCGCCGTTGACGCGCACGGCGTCGTTGGTGCGGTCGCCGGCCTGCTGGTGGGTTTCCTGGCTGGACTTGACATAGGTGCCGATGCCGCCGTTGTAGAGCAGGTCCACAGGCGCCATCAGGATCGCGTGGATCAGCTCGGCAGGCGACAGCGTGCTCGCGGTGACGCCGAGCACGGCCTGCACCTGCGGCGACAGCGCGATGGTCTTGGCCGTGCGCGGGAACACGCCGCCCCCCGCGGAGATGAGCTTGCTGTCGTAGTCGGCCCAGCTCGAGCGTGGCAGCGCGAACATGCGCACGCGTTCCTGCAGGCTGGACACGGGGTCCGGATCCGGATCCAGGAAGATATGGCGGTGGTCGAACGCAGCCACCAGCCGGATATGGGGTGACAGCAGCATGCCGTTGCCGAACACGTCGCCCGACATATCGCCGACGCCGGCCACGGTGAAGTCGGTGGTCTGCGTGTCGATGCCCATTTCGCGGAAATGCCGCTTGACCGATTCCCATGCGCCACGCGCGGTGATGCCCATCTTCTTGTGGTCATAGCCGACCGAGCCGCCCGAGGCGAAGGCATCGCCGAGCCAAAACCCGTACTCGCCCGAGATCGCGTTGGCAAAATCGGAGAAGGTGGCGGTGCCCTTGTCGGCAGCAACCACGAGGTAAGGATCGTTGTCATCGAGGCGGACCACGTCCGGCGGGGGCACGAGGGCACCGGCAACCAGGTTGTCGGTCAGGTCGAGCAGGCCGCGCAGGAACGTCTGGTAGCAGGCGATGCCTTCCTGCAGGAAGGCATCGCGGTCGGTGGGCGGCGGTGGCCGCTTGACGACGAAGCCGCCCTTGGAGCCGACCGGCACGATCACGGTGTTCTTCACCATCTGCGCCTTCATCAGGCCCAGCACCTCCGTACGGAAATCTTCGCGCCGGTCCGACCAGCGCAGGCCGCCCCGGGCCACGCGCCCGCCCCGCAGGTGCACGCCTTCCACGCGCGGGGAGTAGACCCAGATCTCGAACATCGGGCGCGGCTCGGGCAGGCCGGGAACCTGGGAGGGATTGAACTTGAACGAAACGTAGGGGCGCGGCTGTCCGCCGGTATCGCGGTGGAAGTAGTTGGTGCGTACAGTCGCGTTGACCACCCCGAGGAACAGGCGCAGGATGCGGTCCTCATCGAGGTTCGGAACCTGGTCCAGCGCGGTCTCGATGTCGGCCAGCAATTGCTGGCAACGCGCATCGCGCGTGGCGGCCGCGGCCGGGTCGAAGCGTGCGACGAACAGCGCCACCAGCCTGGCTGCAATGGCGGGATTGCCGGTTAGTGCGCGTTCGATGTACGCATCGCTGAAGGTCGAGCCGACCTGGCGCAGGTACTTCGCGTACGCGCGCAGGATCGTCACATCGCGCGCCGCCAGCTCGGCGCGCAAAACCAGCCGGTTGAGGTCGTCGTTCTCGATCTCCCCGTTCCACGCGCGCGCGAAGGCGTCTTCGAACAGCGCCTTGATGCGTTCGATATCGAAATCGGCACCGCCGGCGCTGTCCGCGATCTCCAGCCCGAAGTCATGGATCCAGAACGGCGCGCCGCTGTCCGGCTCGATCAGGTAGGGCCGCTCTTCGTCGACGCGCACGCCAAGGTGTTCGAGCATCGGCAGGCTGTGCGACAGCGCGATCGGCTCGCCGGCACGATAGACCTTGAAGCGGAAAGCGCCCGGTACCGCCTCGATCGGGCGGTACAGGTTCATGGCGATGCCGTTGCCCCGCAGCGCATGTTCCATCAGTTCGATGTCGCGCACGGCGGTGCGAGCCGGGTAGTCTTCGCGATAGCCGGCCGGGAAGGAGCCGCCGTACTGGCGCAGCATGCGGTTGCCCTGTTCCTCGCCGCGGCTCTCGTGCAGCGCTTCGGCCAGGTCGTCCTGCCAGCGGCGGCTGGCCTGGACGATGCGCGCTTCCAGTTCCTGCGTGTCGACTTGCGGCATGCTGCCGGGCTCGCCGCGCACAGTCAGCTGGATGCGCGCCAGCGGCGATTCCGACAGCAGCGGCGTGAACTCGCACGCGTTGCCGTGGAAGGCACTCATCAGGATCTTCTGGATCTTCTGGCGCAGGTCGGTGTTGTACTTGTCGCGTGGCACGAACACCAGGCAGGACACGAAGCGGTCGAAGCGGTCGCGCCGCACGAACAGCCGCGTGCGCTGGTGTTCCTGCAGCCGCAGGATGCCGATCGCAATGTCGAACAACTCGTCTTCGTCGATCTGGAACAGTTCGTCGCGCGGATACTGCTCGAGGATGGTCACCAGCGACTTGTACAGGTGACCCTTGGCCAGGAACCCGGCACGGGCCAGGATATTCGCGCACTTGCGCCGTACCAGCGGTATCTCGGCAATCGGCGAGGTGTACGCCGTGGACGTGTACAGGCCCACGAAGCGGCGTTCGCCGAACAGCTTGCCGTTGGCATCGAGCAGCTTGACGCCGATGTAATCCAGGTAGCCGGGGCGGTGCACGGTGGAGCGCGAATTGGCCTTGGTCAGGAAAATCGGCGAACTGCCCTGGATGATGGACGTGGCTGCGGCGGGCAGCGGCGTCAGGTCTTCGGCTTCGGGCGCACGCAGGCTTTCGCGCAGGATGCCAAGCCCGGTGCCCGGAACGCCGCGCAGGAAATAGCGCTGGTCCTGCGAGATGAGCTCATAGTCGCGCTGGCCGAGGAAAGTGAAGTGGTCGTCGAGCATCCATTGCAGGACGGCCCGGCCTTCCGTGCTGTCGGCGCTGGCGGCGTCCGGGGCCTGCGCCATCGTGCCAATGGTGGTCTCGGTGATCTCGCGCATGCGTTGCCAGTCTTCGACCGCGGCGCGCAAGTCGCCGAGCACGCGTGCAATGCCGCTGCGCAGCGCCTCCAGCCGCGCCGGCTCTCCGGTGCGGTCCACCTCGAAGTGGATGAAGGATTCCAGGTGCGATTCGGCGTCGCTGCCGGCGCCGCCGAGTTCGATCTTCTCGATGCTGCCTTTGACACCGCGCCATACGCGGAATACCGGGTGAATCGCCGAGTGCAGCACCAGTCCCAGGCGGTTGATCTCCATGGTCACGGAGTCGACCAGGAAGGGCATGTCGTCGTTGACGATCTCGACCACGGTATGGTCGGAGTGCCAGCCGTGCTCTTCCAGGTTCGGGTTGTACACGCGGATGCGCGCGGTGCCAGGCACGAACTTCTGCGCCGTCTGCCAATGCGCCATCACGGCGCCATACATGTCCGCGACGTCCCGGTGGATCAGGTCATCGGCGTCGGTCTGGTCGTAGTAATGCCGCAGAATCGGTCCGAGCAGCTCGAACCCCGCCGCGGGCAGTCGCTCCCGCGCGAACGCCAGCATTTCTTCCTGCAGGTGTGCGACTTTTTCTTCGTTCTCCTGCGGCATGGTGCCTCCTTGCGGTATGGGGCGCGGGGGGCGGCCCATGCAGCGCGTCTGGACTCAGACGATGCATGTGCCGGCGCATGCTCATACTTTAGGAAAAAACAGCACGTTGCGAGGGGAAAGTCGTGGGGGGCGAACTTGCCCGCCAGCACGGCGCCGGACAGCGCCTTCGAGGGGGTAAATCAGGCGGACATCGGCTGCGCTGCGCCGGCGCCACCAGCCGCCACACGCCCTGCCGCGGTGTGCAGCGTCACCGGCTCGTTAGCCGGGTTGCGGCTACGGCGCGCGGAGTGATCGCTCAAAGTCAGCTTCATGCGCTGCAACAGCGCGCCGAGTGCCACGCGCTCGTGCGAACTGAATGGCGATACCGAGACCGAGTGCAGGGCTTTGACCGCCTGCCACACGCGTTCGACGCGGCCCTCAGCCGCAGCGCTGATCCGCGGTGCGCCGGAGTCTGAATACTCGATCCAGCCGTCGCGCTGTAACTCACCCAGCATGTGTTCGGCGCGTGCGGCGTCGATCGGCATGACGCCCGCAAGCGGCTCGTGGCGCACGAATGCGTTCTGCATGATGGCTCGCAGCAAGAGCCATTTGCCATAGTTGAGCCCGGAGGCCGAAAGGGTCTGTTCCAAAGCACCTTGCCAGGCGGTGACCGCGTCCATCAGGGCAAGGACAACCGGCTCGTTGGGTTCGAGTGGTTTGCTATGCATGTTTTGGCGTCTCCTCATGTCTGTCGCCGACATTGCAACGCTCTTGGGCCGGAGCTTGGCCGGCCCGGGCGGCACAGGCGCCGCGCCTCGACTCCAGGGTCAAATCGGGGCGGTCTTTCCTGATGCGGCAGACACTACCAGAAGCCAAGGCTTTTTGTATGTTTCCTAGGGTTTGTCCCGCCGTCGCCGGAAGGCCCTTTTCTGCCCAAATGGAGGGGGCATGGCCGGCACTTCGCCCTTGTTTTAGGCTTATGAAAAAAGCGACTTGTTTTTATGAATTTAAATCCATGTTGGAATGCGGCGACGTGACTACACTGCCTTTCCAACCCCCGACGCCATGACTTCCGGGGGCGCACGGGTGGACCGGAACCGCCCGGCAACCGGAGATGAAGATGTACAAGGAACGCATTCGCCTGCCGAGGCTGCTGGACAAGGTGGTCTCGGCCGATACGGCAGCCGAGCTCATCCGCGACGGCATGACGGTGGGCATGAGCGGCTTTACCCGTGCGGGCGACTGCAAGGAAGTGCCATTCGCACTGGCGCGCCGCGCCGCTACTGAGCCGCTGCGCATCACGCTGATGACCGGCGCGTCGCTCGGCAACGATATCGACAAGGTGCTGGCGCAGGCCGACGTGATCGCGCGCCGCCTGCCTTTCCAGTCCGATGAGACCCTGCGGCGCAAGATCAACGCCGGCGAAGTCATGTTCATCGACCAGCATCTGTCCGAGACGGTTGAGCAGTTGCGCTCCGGCCAGATTGCGCCGGTGGACGTGGCCGTGGTGGAAGCGGTCGCGATCACGGAGCAGGGCGGCATCGTGCCGAGCACTTCGGTCGGCAACTCGGCCAGCTTTGCCATGCTTGCGCGCAAGGTGATCGTCGAGATCAACATGAACATGCCGCTGGCGCTCGAGGGCTTCCACGACATTTACTTCCCGGTGCAGCGCCCATACCGGCAGCCGATCCCCCTGATTTCCGCCGAGCAGCGCATCGGCTTGCCGTATATCCCGATCGATCCGGAAAAGATTGCCGCGATTGTCATCACTGGCAAGGACGACAGTCCATCCAACGCGCTGCCGCCCGATGAAGGCACGCGCCAGATCGCGGGGCACTTGAGCGAGTTTCTCGGGCGCGAAGTCCGCGCCGGGCGGCTGTCGCCGTCGCTGCAGCCGCTGCAGGCCGGCATCGGCACGATTTCAAATGCCGTGCTGCATGGGCTGATCGACTCGCCGTTCCACGATCTCAAGATGTACTCCGAGGTCCTGCAGGACAGCACGATCGAGTTGCTCGACTCGGGGCGGCTCGCGTTTGCCTCGGCGTCGTCGGTGACGCTGTCGCGCCCGGTCTACCAGCACTTCATCGCGAACCTGGAGCGGTACCGGTCGCGGCTGGTGCTGCGGCCGCAGGAGATCAGCAACCATCCGGAGATCCTGCGCCGGCTCGGGCTCATCACCATCAATACCGCGCTGGAGTGCGACATCTACGGCAATGTCAATTCGACGCATGTCGGAGGCACGCACATGATGAACGGCATCGGCGGCTCGGGCGATTTCGCACGCAATGCGCATCTGTCGGTATTCGTGACCAAGTCCGTGGCAAAGGGCGGCGATATTTCCAGCATCGTGCCGATGGTGGCGCATGTGGACCACACCGAGCACGATGTCGACATCATCGTGACCGAGCACGGTCTGGCCGACCTGCGCGGCCTGGCGCCACGCGAACGCGCCAGGCAGGTCATCGACAACTGCGCGGATCCGGCCTATCGCGACGTGCTGAACGACTATTTCCGCCGCGCCAGCCGGCTTGGCGGGCAGACGCCACACCTGCTGGAGGAAGCGTTGTCCTGGCATGTGCGCTACCGCGACCTAGGCACCATGCGCGCCTCCGTGCCGCAGCACGCGATGGCTGCCTGATCGCTGGCATCGAAAGCAAACAGCCCGCAGATGCGGGCTGTTTTGTTTGCAGCCTGCTCCGCAGAGCAGGCGACGCAGAAGTCTTACTGCGACTTCGCCGCGGGTGCCTTGGCGCCATCGGTGTACGGGTCGTACTTGCCGGACTTGGCGCCGTCGGTGTACGGATCGAACTTGCCGGCCTTGGCACCGTCGGTGTACGGGTCGGGCTTGCCGGCCTTGGCGCCGTCGGTGTATGGATCGGTCTTCTTGCCAGCGAGGTCGGCCTTGGTCGACTGCTTTGCGCCGTCCGTGTATGGATCGAATTTGCCCGACTTGGCTGCGTTCTGGTTCGGACTCGCCTTCTTCTTGGCGTGGCTGCCGCCGTACAGGTCGCCGCCCTCCGTGTAGTTCTTCTGCGCATACGCAAGCTGCGTTGCACCGAAGGCCGCCAGTGCGGCAACGATCAGGGTCGGAACGGTCTTCTTGAGCATCTTCATCCTCGCGAGTGGCGGTCGCGCAGCGCCTGCGCGATCCGGTTGGGGCCGAGTTTGGCGGATCATCCCCGGCTACTGTACCGAGGTCGGCGCTGGTCCGCATAGTGAAACTTTCTTCTAGTTGCATTGAACGCTTTCTTGTCCGGCAACGACCTGTGCAAAGTCAAAGTTGATGCAGAATAAGGATCGACATCTCCTGGTGGTGCGCAATAGTGTGCGATCAGGCACAAAAAAGGGTTCTTCGCCGGATGCGGGGATGGGTTGTCGTGCTTTGCAGGCGCCGCTGTTTCGCCGGCGTAGCCGGCGAGCCACTTTTTGTCCGAGCGACAAAAGAGTAAGCAGAAAAGCGCGTCGCCTGGCGGCTGGCCATCAACGATGCGCTTTTTGTGTTCAAGCGGCTTTGGTCTCGCGATGCTTGGGTGCCCGTTCGAGCCTGCTACGCATAGTGATTCAGAACCAGTGCCTGCGATAACCGGCTCTTGTACGATCCCCATGTAGGGCTCGGGTACAGCGTTCCAATAGCGTCAGTGGTAGGACGCCTATGGCTGCGCAGCGCGCGCGTCCAATTCGGTATGCGCAGGGCATCAACGGCGCTGGCGCGGTGCTTCTCCCTTTTCGCCTATTCGCCCATTCCCCGCAATCCGGCGAAGAGCCAAAAAAAAGCCGGCTGGTATGCAGCCGGCTTTCTTCTTGCAGGGCAGATGCCCTTATTCGAGCGTGATGTTCTGGTCGTGCGCAATCTTCTTGCGCAGGTCCAGTTCACGCTTGATCTGGGCCGCGTACTGGGCCGACGTATTGCCGTCGGGGTAGGCGCCGCTATCCGCCAGGCGGCGCTTCACGGCCGGGTCCTGCAGGGCCTTGACGGCGGCATCGTGCACGCGCGCGACGATGGCGGCCGGCGTGTTGGCCGGGGCGACCAGGCCATACCATGCCATGTTGTTCATATCCTTCATGCCGGCTTCGGCGAAGGTCGGCACGTCGGGCAAACCTTCCACGCGCTTGGGCGCGGCCACGGCCAGCGCGCGCAGCTTGCCGGCCTGGATGAACGGCATCGAGGACGGCAGGTTGTCGAACTGGACATTGACCTGGCCGGCCAGCGTGTCATTCAGCGCCGGGCCCGATCCGCGGTACGGGATATGGACCATATCGGTCTTGGTGATGTCCTTGAACAGCTCGCCATCCAGATGGGAAATGCTGCCCTTGCCAGCCGACGCGTAGCTGTACTTGCCCGGGTTGGACTTGAGCAGCGCGACGAATTCCTTCAGCGTCTTGGCCGGGACCTTCGGGTTGACCGTCAGCACGTTCGGCACGTTCACCAGGTTGGTGATGGGCGCGAAATCCTTGATCGGGTCATACGGATTGCGGGCATTGGTGGCCGGGTTGGTGGCCATCGTGCTTACGGTAGCGATGCCCAGCGTATAGCCGTCCGGAGTGGACTTGGCCAGGGCATCGGCACCGATGGCGCCGCCGCCGCCGCCGCGGTTTTCCACCACGACGGGCTGGCCCAGTTCGCGGCCGAGCGCGTCGGAAACGGCGCGTGCCACGATGTCGGTGGTGCCGCCGGCCGCGAACGGCACGATCAGGCGGATCGGCTTGGTCGGGTAGCTTTGCGCCTGGGCGCCGCCGTGGAACAGGCCGAGGGCCGCGATGCAGGCTGCAGCGCCTGCTTTGAGAACTGCTTTCAAGGAGTGCCTCCGTTCTTCATTCACTGATTGTCGCCGGGCCGGATACCTGGGGCGTTCTTCATGGCGATTCTGGGTCGCCTGCGCTTGTCGGTGAATCGTCCGGTCCTGACTCGGCAGGCTGGTCCTCGTTGTGCGAAACCAGCCAACAACCCACAGAAATTTGGTTCCGCGATACGGAACTACGTTCCGCGTTGTGCGCCGGTGGCCATTCAACAGGGAAAGGTCGGTGAGTGGTATCAGGGAGAACCCGCGTATCAAGAAATGGCAGGTGCTGCCGTGCGCGGGCAAGAGGGCATCCCAGCAAAGACAGCAGAAGCGCATCAAAGCAAAAAGGCCAACCTTGCGGCTGGCCTTTTCTGGGAATTCGCTGGTGGGGCGTGAGTGACTCGAACACTCGACCTACGGATTAAGAGTCCGCTGCTCTACCAACTGAGCTAACGCCCCAACGAAGAAAAAGATTGTAGCAAGGTATCTAGTAAGACGCAATAGGTGAGGCGAACTTTCTTTTCCGGCACTCGCGGCTACAATGCCGAGCTTCCTGATGCGGTCAGTCACGCCGAAAGCCGTGACGACCAGACAACTCCATGCATGCCCGGATCCTGCGCTATCTAGACGAGGTGGTACGCCGCGGTTCGATCCGCAAGGCCGCGGAGCATCTCCATGTGGCGCCGACTGCGATCAACCGGCAGATTCTGGACCTGGAAGCCGAGCTCGGCGCTCCTGTATTCGAGCGCATCAACCGGCGCCTGCGCCTGACACCGCTTGGCGAGATGGTCCTCGCTCACGTCCGGCAGACCTTGCGCGAGCACGAGGCATTGCGCGAGCGGATCGAGGACTTCAAGGGCGCCCGGCGCGGTGAGGTCACGGTGGCTGCAACCGCCGGGCTCGCGGGGTCGTTGCTGCCATCGCTGGTGCATGATTTCCGCCAGCGGTATCCGGGCATCATCCTGCGCGTGGTGGATCTGCCTGTGGCGGAGATTGCCACCGCCGTGGAGCAGGGCGAGGCCGACCTCGGTCTCGGCTACGACCTGCCCGCCGCGCCAGCGCTGCGCGTGCTCGCGACCAGCGACTGGCAGATTGGCGCCGTGGTGCCGCCAGACCACGCACTCGCTGAGCAACCCTCCGTGCTGCTCAGCGAGTGCGTCGGCTATCCGCTGGTCCTGCCGGCGCCATCGCTGTCGATCCGAGCCATCCTCGATGACGCCTTTGCGCGCAATGCCATCGACGTGACGCCGGCCGCCGAGTCGACCTCGATGGCGCTGATCCAGCGCCTGGTCATGCTGGGCAGCGGCGTCGCCTTGCTCAATCCGCTCGACATCATGGAGGAACGCGCGCGCGGCGCGCTGGTGCTGGTGCCGCTGCGCGACCGCTACCTGCGGCGCCAGACCCTCGCCCTGGTGGCGCGTGCGCACGGCACGCTAAGCCCGGCGGCTGAGCTGATGGCCGGGAGTATCGGCGCAACGCTGGCGGCGCTGTTCGCGCAAGGGCGCTAACGCCTGCGTTTTTGCGGGCGTTATTGTGTGTCCACATTTTGTGGACATGGTTGGCGAAATTCTGTGCTTTGGGATTGACGGAGCGGGTCTTAGACTCGCGTCATGCCAACCGCCAGAGACTTGCCGATATGACCCTGATTGCCCTGAACGCCGATGTGCTTGTCACCATGGATGCGCAACGGCGAGAAATACCCGATGGCGCACTGGTTGCCGACGGCCCCGCGGTGCAATGGGTCGGGGCGACGGCGGATTTGCCGCCGCAGTATCGCCGCATGATCGACGATGGCACGGCGCAGGTCATCGACATGCGCGGCCGTGTAGTGATTCCCGGCCTGGTCAATACGCACCATCACATGTACCAGAGCCTGACCCGCGCCGTGCCCGCGGCACAGGATGCCGAGCTGTTTGCGTGGCTGACCAATCTCTACATGCTGTGGTCGCACCTGACACCGGAGATGATCGGCATCTCGACGAAGACCGCGATGGCCGAGTTGATGCTGTCGGGCTGCACGACCACGAGCGATCACCTCTATCTCTATCCAAACGGATCGCGCCTCGACGACTCCATTGCCGCCGCGCAGGAAATGGGCATGCGCTTCCACGCGGCGCGCGGCTCGATGAGCGTCGGCCGCAGCAAGGGTGGCCTGCCGCCGGATGTAGTGGTGGAAGAGGAGGCCGCCATCCTGCGCGACAGCCAGCGCCTGGTCGAGCAGTATCACGATAGTTCTCGTCACGCGATGCTGCGCATGGTGCTGGCGCCCTGTTCGCCGTTTTCAGTGTCGCGCGACCTGATGCGCGAATCGGCGCTCATGGCTCGCCACTATGGCGTGTCGCTGCATACGCACCTGGCCGAGAACGACAACGACATCGCCTATTCGCGCGAGAAGTTCGGGCTGACGCCTGCACAGTACGCCGAGGATCTCGGCTGGGTCGGCCGCGATGTCTGGCATGCCCACTGCGTGAAGCTCGACGAGGAGGGGATCGCCCTGTTTGCGCGTACGGGTACGGGTGTTGCGCATTGCCCGTGCTCCAATATGCGGCTGGCGTCAGGCATCGCCCCGGTGCGCGCCATGCGCGATGCCGGCGTCAAAGTTGGCCTCGGCGTGGACGGCAGTGCCTCGAACGATGGCGCGCATATGCTTGGCGAGGCGCGCCAGGCCATGCTGCTGCAGCGCGTCGGGTTTGGGCCGGCGGCGATGAGCGCGCGCGAGGCACTGGAGATTGCCACGCTCGGCGGTGCGCGCGTGCTCAATCGGGATGACATCGGTGCGTTGGCCCCCGGCATGTCTGCCGACTTCGTGGCCTTCGATATGTCGGCTGTCGGCTTTGCCGGGGGCGGGCATGACCCGGTTGCCGCGCTGGTGTTCTGCGCGCCCGCCAATGTGGTCACCAGCGTGATCAACGGACGCGTGGTGGTTCGTGACGGTGAACTGCTGACGGCCGACTTGCCGGTCGTGTTGTCGCGGCACCGCCAGCTCGCGCGCACGCTGTTCGAGCGCGCACGCGACAGCGGCGCCTGAGTGTGTTGCTGCGCCTGCCGCCTGCAGGCGCAGCCCAAAAGCAAAAAGCAAAAAGCAAAAAGCCGGAAGCAGATGCTTCCGGCCTTTTGCCTTGTATTCGATGGTGGGGCGTGAGTGACTCGAACACTCGACCTACGGATTAAGAGTCCGCTGCTCTACCAACTGAGCTAACGCCCCAACGAAGAACAAGATTCTAACATGATTTCGGAGTTTGTCAAACACCCGCGTACATCAAACGAGTTCGGGCCGAACTCGCGCAGCGCCTGCGGCGTTGGCATCGCTCCGAATGTGGAGGGAACCGGCGCGCCTGTCCGGAGGTCATTCGATTGAGTGGATCAACGAAGGTCCGCGCATACGATATTGCTCCGGCCATGTTAGGATGTTTCTCCACTTGCATATGGAGGGCTGCACCGATGGATATCAAGTTCCAAGAGCAAGAGCGCTACGACATCAATAACGAAGGCTTGCTGTTCCACGCCATCGTCAATGGCGAAAAGGTAACGTGCGTCGTGACACGCGAAGCACTATGGGAAGGATTCAGCGCGGACCAGGTCCTGTCGCTGGAAGAAGCCTTCCGCGCCGGGCGCGACACGATCGAGCGCGCAGCGGTGGTGCTGATTGAACAAGGCGTCCCGCAACCGGTCGTCGTCAAGCGCGCACACGTGGCGCCGGTCTGATCCGGATGGATGCCCCGGCCAGCCGCAGGCAAGCCGCGGGCGCCCATCTCGCATCAGCCTCTTTCCGGTAGCGCAATACTCCGCCGCTGCCAATCCGTCTTACCGTGCGGCATCCGGTTATCTCCGATGCCAGTCTCCCGCTTCAATCATTCGGACCTGTCATTCTGACGCGGCTGTCACAGCGCTTCCGCGTGCGTTTGCGCGCCGGGGCGCTGCGCGCACTCTTCGAAGATGCGCACTTGGCACTGCGCGCAGATATCGGGAGAGAGTTGCCCGATGATCGTGTGCAGCGCCTGACGCTTGGTGGAAAAGATGTGGTCCGTGCGGAGCTTGGTGGTGAACCCCGTTTGTTCCCAGGTCTGCAGCACTTGCGTGCGCGGACGGTGGAAGTACAGGTCGCCGCCGACGGCGCGCCGTTCGGTCAGTTCGGCTTCCCACATCTCCGCGCCGGCCAGGTCGATGAAGTTCATGCTCTTGGTCATGGCCAGCAGATGCTTCTGGCTGGCATTGACCGTGCGCAGCCAGTGCAGCCGATCCGTCACGTACTGCACGGCGCCGAAATAGATGGCGCCTTCCATGCGCAGCAGCTTGAGTTGGGGGCACTCCGGCTGCGGCCGCTGCAATTCGTCCAGCGGCGTGAAGCGGCGGCCCGGGTCGTCGGCGTCGGGCACGAGGCTGCGCACCGCCGGTCGTGATGTGCGGTACAGGTAGGCGACCAGCGAAAGAATGGTACCGAGCAGCACCGCCATCTCCAGCCGGATCACCAGGGTGGCGGCGAAGGTGCCCACGGCGATAGCGAACTCGGTGCGGCTCAGGGCGGCAATGCGGCGCAGGCGGGCAAAGTCGAACAAGCCCCAGGCGACGAGCAGCAGCATGGCCGCGATCGCGGCCAGCGGAATCTGCGCGAGCAGCGGCGCGCTGACGGCCACCAGCAGGACTAGCCACAGGGCCGAGAACACGCTGGCCAGCGGCGTCTTCGCACCGGCCTCCAAATTCGGCACCGAGCGGTTGAGCGAACCGCACGAGATGTAGCCGGAGAACAGGCCGCCGGCAATATTCGACAGCCCCTGGCCAATGAATTCGCGGTTGGCATCGATATGCTGGCCGGAACGCAACGCTACCGCCTTGGCAATCGAGATCGACTGGCCCAGTGCGACGATGGTCAGCGCCGAGGCGATGCCGAACAGGTCCGGCACGCTGCGCCAGGAAACATCCGGCACACGGAAGCTCGGAATTGCCGAGGAGATCGGTCCGACCACATTGACATGGTGTTCGCCCCCCCATCCGGTCCGGTTCAGCACCAAAGCCACGCCGTAGCCGGCCATGAGACCAAGCAGCATGAACGGCAGCCGCTTGCCCAGGCGCTTGAACACCAGCGTCGCGCCGAGCGTGACAGCGCCCACGGTGGCTGCGCCCCAGTTGATGGCGTCCAGGTTGTCGAACAGGAAGCGCAGCACGCCGAATGCGCTGGTGCCCGTGGGCACCGCCAGGCCGAGCAGGTCCTTGAGCGCATAGAGGCCGATCAGCGTGGCTGCGCCGCAGGTGAAGCCGAGCAGCACGGAAGGGGAGATGAAGTTGGCCAGCGTGCCCAGCCGCAGCGTGCCGACCGCAAACTGCATCAAGCCGACCAGGATGGTGACCGACAGCGCCAGGCCGATATAAGCCGGGCTGCCCGCGAAGGCCACGGGACTCAGCATGGCGAACAGCGCCAGCGAATTGGCATTGGTCGGACCGGACATTACGTGCCAGCTCGACCCGAACAGCGCGGCGATGATGCATGGCACCACGGCCGTGTAGATGCCGTACTCCGGCGGCAGCCCCGCCAGCGTGGCAAAGGCCACGCCCTGCGGCAACACCAGCACGGCGCCGAGCAGTCCCGCGACCACGTCCGCGCGCAAGGTGGCACGGGACACGCGTTGAGTCCAGGGAAGCAGGCGCTGCAGCCGGTCGGCTGGGCTGGTTGCGGTGGCAGTCATTGGTCAGGTTGGGGTTTGCCTGCTGGCGGCGGGGGCGTGCGGCGCCGTGAGCTGGTCGGCCAGGGCATGAAGGGAAGGTGAGGATGGCGGGGGCGTGCCAGGTTCATGGCGGCAGTGTATCCGCCCCCCGCCATGCGCCGCGAGCCGGGCTTGCCCGGACTTGCGTGCGCGTGGCGAGCGGGTCAGCCGCAGTTGAGCGTGGCGACGACCGGCGTGTGGTCGGACGGCTGCTCCCAGGTGCGCGGCACGCGGTCAATCACACAGGCGGAGCAATTGCTGGCCAGGGCTGGCGACAGCAGGATGTGGTCGATGCGCAAGCCCGCATTGCGCCGGAACGCGAACATGCGGTAATCCCACCAGGAGAAGGCCTTCTCTGGCTGCTCGAACTTGCGGAAGACATCGGCCAGTCCCAGTTCGACCAGCGCGGCAAAGGCCGCGCGCTCCTGGGGCGAGACCAGGTTCTGGCCTTCCCATTTGGCGGGGTCGTGCACGTCGCGGTCTTCCGGCGCGATGTTGAAGTCGCCGAGCAGCGCGAGCCGCGGATACTTCACCAGCTCTTCGCGCAGCCACGCCGTCATGGCTTCGAGCCACTTCAGCTTGTAGACGAACTTGTCCGAGTCCAGCGCCTGCCCGTTCGGGAAATAGGCGCAGACCAGCCGGACGTCGCCATAGGTCGCGGCCACGACGCGTTGCTGCGCATCTTCAAAGCCCGGGATATTGCGCACCACATCGGTCGGGCCCGGCATGCTGGCATCGCGCGCGAGGATGGCAACGCCGTTGTAGGTCTTCTGGCCCGTGTAGACGCTGTGGAAACCGGCGTTTTCCAGTTCCGCGAGCGGGTACTTGTCGTCAGGCAGCTTCAGTTCCTGCAGGCACAGCGCGTCGATCGGCGCGCCGGCCTGCTCCTGTTCCGCCAGCCATTGCAGCACCTGCGGCAGGCGCACCTTGAGCGAGTTGACGTTCCAGCTTGCGATGCGCAGCGGGCCGGAGACAGGCAGCGCCGCGCTCATGCTGCCATGCCTCCGTGACGCAGCAGCGCGTCGATCTGCGGCGCGCGGCCGCGGAACGCGACGAAGGAATCCATGGCGGGGCGGCTGCCGCCGACCGACAGGATCTCGCGCTGGTAGCGCGCGCCGGTTTCGCTGTCGAGCACGGTGCCCGACAACTGCGCGGCTTCCTCGAAGGCGGCGTACACGTCGGCCGACAGCACTTCGGCCCACTTGTAGCTGTAGTAGCCCGCGGCATAGCCGCCCGCGAAGATGTGGCTGAAGGTATTGGGCCAGCGCGACAGCGGGTACTGCGGTACCACGTGCACGCGGTCGTTGATCTCGCGCGACAGGTCCAGCACGCTCTTCGCGCCCTGCGGGTCGAAGTCGGTGTGCAGGTGCATGTCGAACGACGAGAACACGATCTGGCGCAGCGTCATCATGCCGTTCTGGAAATTCTTGGCCGCCAGCATGCGGTCGAACAGCGGGCGCGGCAGCGGCTCGCCGCTGTCGACGTGCTGGGTCATGCCGGTCAGCACCTCATATTCCCAGCAGAAGTTCTCCATGAACTGGGACGGCAGTTCCACCGCATCCCATTCCACGCCGTTGATGCCGGACACGCCCAGCTCGCCCACCTGCGTCAGCATGTGGTGCAGGCCGTGGCCGAATTCATGGAACAGCGTGATGACTTCGTCGTGCGTGAACAGTGCCGGCTTGTCGCCGACCGGTGCCGAGAAATTGCAGGTGAGGTAGGCCACCGGCGTCTGCACCTTGCCATTGGCCAGGATCTTGCGGCCGCGCGCATCATCCATCCACGCGCCGCCGCGCTTGCCTTCGCGCGCATAGAGGTCGATGTAGAACTGGGCCAGCAGCGTGCCGTCGGCCGCATTCACGCGGAAGAAGCGCACGTCCTTGTGCCAGGTCTGCGATGTATCGGACTGGATCTTCACCGAGAACAGCCGCTCGACGGCCCCGAACAGACCCTGCAGCACCTTGGGCTCGGGGAAGTATTGCTTCACCTCGTTCTCCGAGAACGCATAGCGTTGCTCCCGCAGCTTTTCGGAGGCATAGGCAACGTCCCACGGCGCCAGTTCGGCCAGCCCCAGCTCGGCCGCGGCATAGGCCTTGAGTTCAGCCCAGTCCTGCTCGGCATACGGACGTGCCTTGACCGCGAGTTCGTCGAGGAACTTCAGCACCTCGGCTGGCGACTCGGCCATCTTCGGCACCAGCGACACTTCGCCGTAGCACTGGTAGCCGAGCATCTGCGCTTCCTCGCGGCGCAGTGCGAGCTGTTCACGCATATTGGCCGTGTTGTCCCAGTCGGCCTGGCCGCTGCCGTACTGGGCGCCATGTTCCGATGCACGGGTCACGTTGGCCTCGTACAGGGTCTGGCGCAGCGCTCGGTCGTCCGCGTACTGCAGCACGGGGAAGTAGGAGGGGAAGTGCAGCGTGAATTTCCAGCCGGCCTTGCCGTCCTTCTCCGCCGCGTGGCGGGCAGCCTCCTGTGCGTCCTCGGGCAATCCGGATAGCCGTGCCGGATCTTCGATGATCAGCGCGTAGGCGTTGGTGGCGTCGAGCACGTGGTCGGAGAATGCCTTGGACAACTGCGCCTGCTGTTCCTGGATTTCGGCAAAGCGCGGTTTCTTGTCCTCGGGCAGTTCGGCGCCGCCCAGACGGAAGCCGCGCAGCTCGTTCTCGATGAGCTGGTGGCGCGCGGCGCTCATGCCGGCAAATTCGGGGCTGGCTGCGAGCGCCTTGTACTTTTCATAGAGCGCCAGGCTTTGGCCCAGCGACGACCAGAACTCCGTCATGCGCGGCAGGTTCTCGGCGTGCGCCTTGCGCAGCTCCGGCGTATCGGCGACCGCGCTCAGGTGCCCGACCACGCCCCAGGCGCGGCCCAGCGGCTCGGTGACGGCTTCCAGCGCTTCCACGGCACTGGCCCAGTCGGACGGCGTGGCCGGATCTTCGGCGCGCGCCACGGCTGCCTGCGCACGCTCGAGCAGCACGTCGAGCGCCGGGCTGATGTGCTCGGGGCGGATCTCGGAGAAGCGCGGCAGGTCGGTGAAGTCCAGCAGTGGATTGTTGAGGGCTTGGTCCATGGCGGTTCTCGGTTGTCTGGCCTGAAGAGGCAATGGCTTGCAGATGGGGGCAGCGCCGCGGCTTTTCCAGTGCCGTTGCGGCCTCCGCCGCAACGGCCGGCAGGCTTAGCCGGCGACGCGCTCGGCGGCTTCCAGCGTATTGATCAGCAACATGGTGATGGTCATCGGGCCGACGCCGCCCGGGACCGGCGTGATATGGCCGGCCACTTCGCGCACGCCGGCGAAGTCCACGTCACCGCACAGCTTGCCGTTGTCGTCGCGGTTCATGCCCACGTCGATCACGACCGCACCGGGCTTGACCATGTCGGCGGTAATCAGGTTGCGCTTGCCCACGGCGGCAACGATCACGTCGGCGTCGCGGGTATGGGCGCCGATGTCGCGCGTCTTGCTGTTGCAGATGGTGACCGTGGCGCCAGCCTGCAGCAGCAGCATGGCCATCGGCTTGCCGACGATATTCGAGGCGCCGACCACCACCGCACGGGCGCCGCGCAGCGGGTAGTTGATCGATTCCAGCATCTTCATGCAGCCGTATGGCGTGCACGGGCGGAACAGCGGGGCGCCGGTCATGAGTGCGCCGGCATTGGCCACATGGAAGCCGTCGACGTCCTTTTCCGGGGCGATGGCCTCAAGCACCTTGTGGCTGTCGATGTGCTTGGGCAGCGGCAGTTGCACCAGGATGCCGTGGATCTTGGGATCCTTGTTCAGCGCGTCGATACGGGCCAGCAGGTCGGCTTCGGACAGGTCGGCCGGGTAGCGGTCCAGCGACGAGTGGAAGCCGTTGTCCTCGCAGGCCTTGACCTTGTTGCGCACATAGACCTGGCTGGCCGGGTCCTCGCCGACCAGGACCACGGCCAGGCCGGGCTGGTGCCCGCGTTCGGTCAGGCGGGCGGCGCGCACGGCGGCTTCGGAACGGATATGTTTGGCAAGTGCGTTGCCGTCGATCAGTTGTGCAGACATGGGGGACAGGGCGGGTTTATGGCCGGGAGTGAAGGCGCCGTCGCGGGGCGGCGCCCGGCCGGCAGAGCTTAAAGGCGAATTATACGGGGTGACGGGCGGGCATTCCGCCCCGCGACGGCCGCGTTGCCGTTTGACCGCTGGCAAGCCGGGATGCCCGGCCACGCTGGTAGCATCGTCACATGCACACCGCGCTCCCATCCCTGTTGTCCGATCCGCTGCTCGTCTTCGTGTCCATTGCCGGGTTTGGCTGGGCGCTGAGCCGCCGCCCCTGGCACTTGCTGCGGCGCGGTTCCCTGCAGCATGCCTGGCTGGGCGCGATGGTGTTGGTGGCGCTGTTGTGGACGGTGCGTGCCACGCTGGTCGGCGGCCTGGTGATCCAGCTCCTCGGCGCGACGCTGATGGTCACGCTGTTCGGGTTGCCGCTGGCGCTGGTATCGCTGTTCGTGGTCGACGTGGTGTCCATGCTTGGCCTCGAATACCTGGCCGGTCACAGCTGGGCCTTGTTCGACTGGCCGTCGCTCTGGATACGCTATGTCTGGCTGGCGCTGCTGCCGGCGCTGATCTCGGCCGGGCTGCAGGGCATCATGCGCCACACGCTGCCGCGCCATCCATTCGTGTTCATCCTCGGCCATGGCTACTTCTGCGCGGGCCTGGCGGCCATGGGCGCGGGGGCGGCGGAGGCCGCCTGGCGGCACTGGATGGCTCCAGGGCTTCCGTTCAGCACCGCCGATACGCTCGCAGCCATTGTCATCCTCGCGTTTGGCGAGGCGTTCCTCACCGGCATGCTGGTCGCGATTTTTGTGGTCTACCGGCCACAATGGGTGGTGACGTTCCGGGATGAGGAGTACTTGAGCGACTGAGGCGGGGGCGACGGGGAAGTGGCGTCGATTGCCTGCCCCGGCGGGCGCCGGGGCAGCCTGCCGGATCAGCTGTTGCGCGACAGCGCCAGGCGCAGCAGGTCGGCCACGGTATTGACGTTGAGCTTTTCCATGATGTTGGCGCGGTGCGCCTCCACGGTCTTGATGGAAATGCCCAGGTCGTCGGCGATCTGCTTGTTCAGGCGGCCGGCGACGATGCGCTCCAGCACCTGCTGCTCGCGCGTGGTCAGCTTGCCCAGCAGGTCCTTGGCGGCACGCTGCTCGCGCGCGGCCGAGTGGTCCGTGCGGGCCTTCTGCAGCATGCGCTCGACCAGCGCGCGCAGTTCCGATTCGTCGAACGGCTTCTCGATGAAGTCGATGGCGCCGCGCTTCATCGTGGAAACCGCCATCGGCACATCGCCGTGGCCGGTGATGAAGACGATGGGGATATCGATGTTCTCGGCAATCATGCGTTCCTGCAGTTCCGGGCCGCTCATGCCGGGCATTCGCACATCGAGGATCAGGCAGGAAACCTGGCTGGCGTCATAGGCCGCCAGGAACTGCTCGGCGCTGCTGAAGCTGCGCACCTGGTAGCCATTGCCTTCCAGCAGCCAGGTCAGCGAGTCGCGCATCGCTTCATCGTCATCGACGATAAAGACGGTCTCGCCGCGGTGAGGGGCAGGGTTTGGCGTTGCGGTCATGAAGTCTCCTGGGACAACCATTCGTTTGCGGCAGCAGTGTAACCGGCAGCGGCGCTATGTAACAGATCCCGCACCCCACCAGCGCGGGGGGCGGGGCGTGCCACGATCGGGTGCGCGTCGTTATTGGTCGGCCATCGCCGGCTGCAGCGGCAGCATGATTTTAAACGTACAGCCGATGCCATCGGCATTGTTCTCGACCCACAACCTGCCCTGGTGGGATTCGATGATGGAGCGGCAGATGTTCAGGCCCATGCCCATGCCGTCGGACTTGGTGCTGAAGAACGGTTCGAACAGCCGTTCCTTGGTGGCTTCGTCGACGCCGGGGCCCTGGTCGATCACGTCGATACGGACGTTGTTGCCGAACTCGCCCGGCTCCACGCGCGCATGCAGGCGCACGACGCCCCCGGCGCGCGGGGCCGGCATGCCGGCCATGGCTTCCACGGCGTTCTTTAGCAGGTTCACCAGCACCTGTTCGATCAGCACGGGGTCCACGTAGATCATCACGGGCGGTGCGGGCAGGCGCGTCAGGATGGTCACGCGGCGGCGCGTGGCCTCGAGGTCGGCCAGGCCCACGGCGTCGGCGACGATGTCGTGCAGCGAGGCCTCGCGCCGCTGCGGCTGGCTGCGCTTCACGAAGCCGCGGATGCGGCTGATGATGGTGCCGGCGCGCACGGCCTGCGCCGAGGTCTTTTCCAGCACGGGGATCAGGTCCTCGGGGGTGCTGCGGCCCGAATGCAGCCGCGCCACCGCGCCCATGCAATAGTTGTTGATGGCGGCCAGCGGCTGGTTGAGCTCATGCGCGAGCGACGATGCCATCTCGCCCATGGTGGTCAGGCGGCTGGTGAACTGCAGGCGTTCCTCATGCTGGCGCGTCATTTCCTCGGCGGCCTTGCGCACCGTGATGTCGGTGGCGATCTGCATCTGCGCGAGGTGGCCATCCACCCACTGGATATAGCGGCGGCGCACCTCGAACCACTTCTGCATGTCGGGCACGAACACTTCGCGCGCGTCCGACGTGTACGGCATCAGTTCGGAGGCGGGCAGGCCGGCGTACGCGTCGACATAGTCGGTGTTGTCGCTCGAGACCTGGTCCTTGTCGACGTCATCGCCGGCCAGCTTCAGGTGGCCATCGGCCTCCCAGCCGAACAACTGGCGGTAATAGCGGTTGGCGAACAGCAGTTCGGCCTTGTCGGTGGCCAGCACCGAAACGGCGGCGTCCAGGCTCTCCAGCACGGTGGTGAAACGGTCGTGCGCGGCGGCAAGCTCCTCGCGCGCGCGCTTGGGCTCGGTGATGTCCGTCATTGAACTCATCCAGCCCGTGTGGCGGCCGCGGCTGTCCACCAGCGGCGACACATACATGCGCGAGAAGAAGCTGCTGCCGTCGCGGCGCATCACGCGCATCTCGTAGCCGCCGGCCGGCGACTTGCCCTGCAGCGTGAGGTCGATCTGCTTCTGCATCTCCTGCTGGTCATTCGGCGGCCAGTAGGGAAAGGGCGGCAGGCGGCCAACCAGGTCGTTTTCCTGCCAGCCGGTCATGCGGCAGAACGCCGGGTTGACATAGGTGATGCGGCCGTTCAGGTCGAGCGCGCGCAGGCCGATCAGCATGGAGTTCTCCATAGCGCGGCGGAACGACGTTTCGGCCAGCAGCGCGCGCTGCGCTTCGGAGCGGCGGCTGGTGTGCCGCCACATGCTCCACAGGCTCCACAGCAGGAAGCAGGACAGCCCGACCACCAGCCACAGCAGCATGTTGTTGGGCAGGTTGGACGGCGGCGGGTAGGCATCGGCGCGCAGCGACAGCGAGTGCCCGGGTGGGTCGAGCAGCACCTCGTACGACAGCGCATTGCCCGGCACCGGGCGCAGCGAGGTGCTGGCGCGCGTCTGGTTGTTCTTGTCGATCAACGAGAAGCGGTAGCGCTCGGTCAGTTCCGGCGGCAGCAGGTGAGTGAGGATGCCGTTGATGGAATAGAGCGCGCCCAGCGTGCCGAGGAACTCGTTGTCCCGCACGATCGGCACCTCCATCAGCATGAAGCTGTCGCCGCGGTCATTGGTGAGCGGGCGCGAGTAGACCACGCGCTGGGTTTCGCGCGCGGCGTCGAAGGTGTCGAGCACCTCGGGTTCGAGCGGCTGCTCCTGGTTCTCGCGCAGCCGCGCCGCAAACTCCGAGGTGGACGGCAGCGACCAGCGCCCGCGGCGCGTGGCGTCGAGCCAGTTGATGAAGACAATCTCGGGGTTCTCGCGCAGGATCTCCTGCGCCGCGGTCCGGTATGCGCCCTGTTCGAGCTGCGCGGCGGCAATGTCTCGCGCGAGCGAGGCCAGCTGGTCCTGGTTGCTCAGCAGGGACAGGCGCACGCGCTGCTGCGCCCAGGCCGCGTCGCGATACAGGGCATCGCGCTGCTGCTGGCGCTCGGTCTCGTGCAGGGACCAGAGAATCACGCCCATCGCCGCGCTGAACAGCACGATGGCCACCAGCGGGATGAACATGAACCAGCTCGTGGCGACCAGGTTGCGCCAGCGCAGCCACCACAGTCCGCGCGTCGGCGCGGCGACGGTGCCGCCGTCATCGACCTGTGCCATCGTGTCGAGGGCCCCCAGCGTGCTGGCCGGCGGCGCGGCGTGCGTGCCGTCACCACCGGTTGCCCTGGCCGTATCGGCGGCGGAAGGGGGGAGGATGGCTGCGCGCAGGCTGGACAGGAAACGATTGAAAAACGACATGACAGGGATTGACGGCTGACCGGCCAGTGTAGCGGGAATACTGCGGTGCGTCGCTTGGGGAAAGCGCCAATGAATTCAAGTAAAAACCTGACGAGGCGGCGGGGCTTGCCCCGCGCCGGCGCCCGCTGGCCATGTGGCATTTGGTGCGCCGCGACAAGATTCCACATTGTAAAAAACGATATCGCAATTTGAAAATTTCACTTGTGTTGCCCTTTCTGCTTCCATAGAATCGCTTCGACCAGAAACGCGGGCGGTAACCATGCGCCTGCCGCGCGGAGGGTCCGGAACAGGACCCCTGGCGGCGGCTTCCGATGCAAGGCGCTGCGGCGACGCATCCGCAAGTCATACCCCGTCACCCCGGACCCGAATGCCAAAAGCCAGGGTCTCCGGAGCAGGAATTCACCAGGAGACAGCCATGTCCGCCGTACCCGAGCAGATTCTCGGCGCATCCAGCGCCAACGACGCCGATCCCCAGGAAACCCATGAATGGCTGGACGCCCTGCAAGGCGTTCTCGCCGCTGAAGGCCCTTCGCGCGCGGCCTTCCTGATCGACAAGCAGATCGAGTACGCACGCGTAAACGGCGTTACCCAGCCGTTCCATGCCGAGACGCAATACATCAACACGATTCCGGTCGAGCAGCAGGCCCGCATTCCCGGCGACCAGGACATCGAGCACCGTATCCGCTCGTACACCCGCTGGAACGCCATGGCGATGGTGTTGCGCGCCAACAAGCACACCAACGTCGGCGGCCACATCTCGTCGTTCGCTTCGGCCGCGACCCTGTACGACGTCGGCTACAACCACTTCTGGCGCGCTCCGTCCGAACAAAGCGGCGGCGACCTGGTCTTCGTGCAGGGCCACTCGGCGCCGGGCGTGTACTCGCGCGCGTTCCTGCTGGGCCGCCTGACGCCCGACCAGCTCGACAGCTTCCGCCAGGAAGTGGATGGCAAGGGCATCTCGTCGTACCCGCACCCGTGGCTGATGCCGGACTTCTGGCAGTTCCCGACCGTGTCGATGGGCCTGGGCCCGATCATGGCCATCTACCAGGCCCGCTTCATGAAGTACCTGGACAGCCGCGGCCTGGCCAAGGCCGGCGACCGCAAGGTCTGGGCCTTCCTGGGCGACGGCGAGACCGACGAGCCGGAATCGCTGGGCGCGATCGGCATGGCCGGCCGCGAGAAGCTGGACAACCTGGTCTTCGTCATCAACTGCAACCTGCAGCGCCTCGATGGCCCGGTGCGCGGCAATGGCAAGATCATCCAGGAGCTGGAATCCGAGTTCCGCGGTGCCGGCTGGAACGTGATCAAGGTGGTCTGGGGCAGCAAGTGGGACTCCCTGCTGGCGCGCGACACCAAGGGCCTGCTGATGAAGCGCATGATGGATTGCGTGGATGGCGAGTACCAGACCATGAAGGCCAAGGACGGCGCTTACGTCCGCGAGCACTTCTTCAACACGCCTGAACTGAAGGCGATGGTGGCCGACTGGTCCGACGACGACATCTGGCGCCTGAACCGCGGCGGCCACGATCCGCACAAGATCTACGCCGCCTACAAGGCCGCCAGCGAGCACAAGGGCCAGCCGACGCTGATCCTGGCCAAGACCATCAAGGGCTATGGCATGAGCGAAGCCGGCCAGGCCATGAACGTGGCCCACCAGCAGAAGAAGATGCCGGTGGACGCGATCCGCAAGTTCCGCGACCAGTTCAACATCCCGGTTGCCGACGACAAGCTGGAAGAGGTGCCGTACATCACCTTCCCGGAAGGCTCGAAGGAACTGGAATACATGCGCCAGGCGCGCCTGAACCTGGGCGGCTACCTGCCAGCCCGCCGCCAGAAGGCCGAAGCCCTGCCGGTGCCGCAGCTGTCCGCGTTCGACGCACTGCTGAAGGCCACCGGCGAAGGCCGCGAAGTGTCCACCACCATGGCCTTCGTCCGTATCCTGAACACGCTGCTGAAAGACAAGCAGATCGGCAAGCACGTGGTGCCCATCGTGCCGGACGAGTCGCGCACCTTCGGCATGGAAGGCCTGTTCCGCCAGGTCGGCATCTGGAACCAGGAAGGCCAGAAGTACGTGCCGGAAGACCATGACCAGCTGATGTTCTACAAGGAATCGCAGACTGGCCAGGTGCTGCAGGAAGGCATCAACGAAGCCGGCGCCATGTGCGACTGGATCGCGGCCGCGACGTCGTACTCGACGCACGGCGTGCAGATGATCCCGTTCTACATCTACTACTCGATGTTCGGCATCCAGCGTATCGGCGACCTGTGCTGGGCCGCTGCCGACATGCGTTCGCGCGGCTTCCTGCTGGGAGGCACCGCCGGCCGCACCACGCTGAACGGCGAAGGCCTGCAGCACGAGGACGGCCACTCGCACGTGTTCCACTCGGTGATCCCGAACTGCATGTCGTACGACCCGACCTTCCAGTACGAACTGGCAGTGATCATGCAGGACGGCCTGCGCCGCATGTACGCCGAACAGGAAGACGTCTACTACTACCTGACGGTGATGAATGAGAACTACGAGCATCCGGAAATGCCGGCTGGCGTAGAGAAGGACATCGTCAAGGGCATGTACCAGTTCCGCAAGGGCGTCGAGAACAGCAACGCGCCGCGCGTGCAGTTGCTGGGCTCGGGCACGATCTTCCGCGAGGTGATCGCCGCCGCCGAGCTGCTGAAGCAGGACTGGGGCGTCGAATCCGACCTGTGGAGCTGCCCGAGCTTCACCGAGCTGGCCCGCGAAGGCCAGGCCGCCGAGCGCTTCAACCTGTTGCACCCGTCCGAGCCGCAGCGCGAGTCCTTCGTCGCGCAAAAGCTCAAGTCGGCCCGTGGCCCGGTCATTGCCTCGACCGACTATGTGCGCGCGTTCGCCGAACAGATCCGTCCGTTCGTGCCGCGTCGCTACGTGGTGCTGGGCACCGACGGCTTCGGCCGCTCGGACACCCGCGAAAAGCTGCGCCACTTCTTCGAGGTGGATCGCCACTGGGTCACGCTGGCCGCGCTGAAGGCGCTGGCCGACGAGGGCGCCATCAGCCGCGACAAGGTGGCCGAAGCGATCAAGAAGTACAACCTCGACCCGAGCAAGCCGAACCCGATGTCGGTCTGACCGGCTTCCTGCACCAACCCCCCGCAGTACGGCGATGCCGTGCCGCGGGCGCCCCGGGGTAAGCCCGGGCGCCTTGCGGCACAGCGGCGTGACAGAAGCGGGCGGCGAGGGTAATCTCGCCGCTTGCGGAAGTCGCGCGTGCCGGCCTGCCCAGGAGACACTGAATGAGTCAAGCGATTGAAATCAAGGTGCCGGACATCGGCGACTATGACGCCGTTCCCGTCATTGAAGTGCATGTGAAACCCGGCGACAGCATCAACGCGGAAGACGCGCTGGTCACGCTGGAATCGGACAAGGCCACCATGGACGTGCCCTCGCCGCAGGCCGGCGTGGTCAAGGACGTCCGCATCAAGGTGGGCGACAACGTGTCCGAAGGCTCCGTCCTGGTGATGCTGGAAGCCGCCGGCACATCCGCGCCGGCCCCGGCTCCAGCCGCCGCAGCACCGGCTCCCGCGCCGGCCCAGGCTGCGGCGCCCGCGCCCGCTCCGGCTGCCGCCCCGGCGCCTGCTCCGGCCGCGAGCGGCGGCACGATTGAAGTCAAGGTTCCCGATATCGGTGACTACGACGCAGTCCCCGTGATCGAAGTCCACGTCAAGCCGGGCGACACCATCAACGCCGAAGACGCTGTCGTCACGCTGGAATCGGACAAGGCCACCATGGACGTGCCATCCCCGCAAGGCGGCGTGGTCAAGGAAGTCAAGGTCAAGGTGGGCGACAACGTGTCCGAAGGCACGCTGCTGATCTTGCTGGAAGGCGCCGCAGGCGCAGCCGCACCGGCACCGGCCGCCGCGGCACCAGCCCCGGCTCCCGCTGCGGCGCCTGCCCAGGCCCCGGCCCCGGCGCCCGTCGCCGCTGCACCGGCTCCGGCAGCGGCTGCCGCAGCCCCGGTCGGCGTAACCGGCAAGGTCGCGCATGCATCGCCGTCGGTGCGCAAGTTCGCGCGCGAGCTGGGCGTGGATGTTTCCCGCGTGCCGGGAACGGGCCCGAAGAACCGCATCACCCAGGAAGACGTGCAGCGCTACGTCAAGGGCGTGATGACCGGCCAGGCCGCCGCGCCGGCACAGGCTGCCGCGGCTGGCGGCGGTGGCGGCGAACTCGGCCTGCTGCCGTGGCCGAAGGTCGATTTCACGCGCTTCGGCGAGGTCGAAAACAAGGCCCTGTCGCGCATCAAGAAGATCTCGGGCGCCAACCTGCACCGCAACTGGGTCATGATCCCGCACGTCACCAACCATGACGAAGCGGACATCACCGACCTGGAGGCGTTCCGCCTGCAGCTGAACAAGGAAAACGAGAAGTCCGGCGTCAAGGTGACGATGCTGGCGTTTATGATCAAGGCCACCGTGGCGGCGCTCAAGAAGTTCCCGAACTTCAACGCCTCGCTCGACGGCGACAACCTGGTGCTGAAGAAGTATTTCAACATCGGTTTCGCGGCCGATACGCCGAATGGCCTGGTCGTGCCGGTGATCAAGGACGCCGACAAGAAGGGCGTGATCGAGATCAGCCAGGAAATGAGCGAGCTGGCCAAGCTGGCGCGCGACGGCAAGCTCAAGCCCGACCAGATGCAGGGCGGCTGCTTCTCGATTTCGTCGCTGGGCGGCATCGGCGGTACGTACTTCACGCCGATCATCAATGCGCCGGAAGTGGCCATCATGGGCGTGTGCAAGTCGTACCAGAAGCCGGTCTGGGACGGCAAGCAGTTCGCGCCGCGCCTGACGCTGCCGCTGTCGCTGTCGTGGGACCACCGCGTGATCGATGGTGCCGAGGCGGCCCGCTTCAATACGTACTTCGGGCAGCTGCTGGCGGATTTCCGCCGCATCCTGCTGTAAGGCGGCCGCGGCCATGTCCGTGACGGGCATGGCCATGGCGCCTGCCGCTCAGGGAGGCGAGTCATGACTACCTGTGTCGTCGTCAGGAAGGATGCAGAGGTGGCGATTGCGGCCGATGCGCTGGTCACGTTCGGTGACACGCGCCTGTCGCGCGCCTACGAGCGCAACCAGAAGGTGTTTCCGATCGGCGACAGCTTTGTCGCGCTGGCCGGCACCACGGCGCACTTCCCGGTCATGCGCGCCTTGCTGGCGGGCATGGGCGAGGAGTGCCGGCTCGGTTCGCGCGACGACGTGTTCCGGACCTTCCTGAAGGTGCATGAAAGGCTCAAGTCGGAGTACTTCATCAACACCAAGGAAGATGAGGATGATCCGTACGAGTCGTCGCAGATCGTATGCCTGATCGCCAACCCGGCCGGGATCTTCGGCGTCTACTCGTACCGCGAGGTGTTTTCGTTCGACCGTTTCTGGGGCATCGGCTCAGGCCGCAACTATGCGCTGGGGGCCATGCATGCGGTCTACGACAAGCCCGACCTGGATGCTGGCGCCATTGCGCGCATCGGTGTCGATGCCGGCATCGAGTTCGACAAGAGTTCGGCAGGCCCGATTGAAGTCCATACCGTAAGGCTGCACGATGCCGGCGCCGCCGGCGCAGCGGCAACCAACAACGACGGCGCGCCCTGAGGCCACGCAGGCAGGCGCCCATTGAGGAGCAAACATGAGTGTGATCGAAGTCAAGGTGCCGGATATCGGCGATTTCGACGCGGTGGAAGTGATCGAGGTCCTGGTCAAGCCGGGCGACATGATCGAGCAGGAACAGTCGCTGATCGTGCTGGAGTCGGACAAGGCCAGCATGGAAGTGCCGTCGTCGGCTGCCGGCAAGGTGGTCGAGGTGCGCGTGAAGGTGGGCGACAAGATCGGTGAGGGCGCCGTGATCTGCACGGTGGAAGCGCAAGCCGCGGCCGCGCCGGCTCCGGCCGCCGCTGCCCCCGCACCCGCACCCGCCGCCGCGGCGCCTTCGGCCGCCCCGGCTCCGGCTCCGGTTGCCGCCAGCCACGCCGGTGGCGCCGACATCCAGTGCGACGTGCTGGTGCTGGGCGCCGGTCCCGGAGGCTACTCGGCTGCCTTCCGCTCTGCCGACCTTGGCATGAACACCGTGCTGGTGGAACGCTATGCCACGCTCGGCGGCGTCTGCCTGAACGTAGGCTGCATCCCGTCCAAGGCGCTGCTGCACAACGCCGCGGTGATCGACGAGGCCAAGGCGCTGGCCGCCCACGGCATCCTGTTCGGCGAAGCCAAGATCGACCTCGACGGCCTGCGCCACTACAAGAACCAGGTGGTCGGCAAGCTGACCGGCGGCCTGGCCGGCATGGCCAAGGCACGCAAGGTGCAGGTGGTGCGCGGCATCGGCACCTTCCTCGATCCGCATCACCTGGAAGTGGATGCGACCGAGGGCGAGGGCAAGCAGACCACGGGCAAGAAGACCGTGATCCGTTTCGAGAAGGCCATCATCGCCGCCGGCAGCCAGGCGGTGAAGCTGCCGTTCATCCCGGAAGACCCGCGTATCGTCGATTCGACCGGCGCGCTGGAACTGCCCGAGGTGCCCAACAAGATGCTGGTCATCGGCGGCGGCATCATCGGCCTGGAAATGGCCACGGTGTACAGCACGCTGGGCGCGGACATCGACGTCGTCGAAATGTTGCCGGGCCTGATGAACGGCGCCGACCGCGACCTGGTCAAGGTCTGGGAAAAGAAGAACAAGGACCGTTTCGGCAAGGTCATGCTGAACACGAAGACGGTCGCCGTGGAAGCGAAGCCGGACGGCATCTACGTGAAGTTCGAAGGCGAGCAGGCCCCGGCCGAGCCGCAGCGCTACGACCTGGTGCTGGTGTCGGTGGGCCGTTCGCCCAATGGCAAGCGCATCGGCGCCGAGAAGGCCGGCGTGGCCGTGACCGATCGCGGCTTTATCAACGTCGACCAGCAGATGCGCACCAATGTGCCGCACATCTTCGCGATCGGCGACGTGGTCGGCCAGCCGATGCTGGCGCACAAGGCGGTGCACGAGGCCCACGTGGCCGCGGAAGCCGCGCACGGCGAGAAGGCCTACTTCGATGCCAAGCAGATCCCGTCGGTGGCCTTCACCGATCCGGAAGTGGCCTGGGCCGGCCTGACCGAGGACCAGTGCAAGGAGCAGGGCATCAAGTACAGCAAGGGCGTGTTCCCGTGGGCTGCTTCGGGCCGTGCGATTGCCAACGGCCGCGACGAAGGTTTCACCAAGCTGATCTTCGACGAGGAAACCCACCGCGTCATCGGCGGCGGCATCGTCGGCACGCTTGCCGGCGACCTGATCAGCGAAGTGTGCCTGGCGATCGAGATGGGCGCGGACGCGGTGGATATCGGCAAGACCATCCACCCGCACCCGACGCTGGGCGAATCGATCGGCATGGCCGCGGAAATCTACGAAGGTACCTGCACCGACGTACCGCCGCCGCGCAAACGCTGAGAGCAAGCAACCGGATGGCAACGAAACCCGCCCGCGTGGCGGGTTTCTTTTCGCTCATTAACGCAATTAACCGACGGGAATTTGCGACGTCCGCCAATTCGGCTGGCACGGGAGGGCCGGGCCGCCAGAAGGGGTCATTCCGGCTGTTGAGGTGTGGATTCGATAATGTCTTCGAGCTGGGCACTCATGGGAATGCCAAGGCGTTCGCCAGTGGGCAGGCGGTTGATGAACCATTGCTTGTACAGGCGCTCAAGCTCGCCCGTGGTGATCAGGTCGCGAACCGCCTTGTCGACGACGGCGGCAAACTGCGGGTCGCCCTTGCGCAGCATGATGCCGTAGGGGTCGTACGACAGGAAGTCGCGCGTCACGTCATATTTCTTGCCCAGCCCGTACTTGGCCAGGAAGCCGTACAGCAGCACGTCGTCGCCGGCGTACGCATCGGCGCCGCCGTGGCGCAACACCTCGAAGGCATCGGCGTGGTCACGGGCGCGGATCAGGGTCAGGCCGAGATCGAAGCGAGCGGACAGGCGCTCGATCGCGTCCGCGTTGGTCGTGCCGGCGGTCGCCACCACGGTCTTGCCCTTGAGATCCCGGAACGTGCGGATCGGGGAGCCGTGCGGCACCAACAGCTTGGTACCGGCGACGAAGATCACTGGCGAGAACGCCACACGCTGCTGCCGCTCGGCATTACGCGTCGTGGATCCGCATTCGAGGTCGATCTTGCCGGAAATCATGGCTTCGAACCGGTTTTCGGAAGTTACCGGCACCCAGCTGATGGCGAGGTCTCGGCCTACCTCATTGCCCGCGGCCGTCACGATGGCCGTGCAGATGTCGATCGAATAGCCGATCGGTCGCCGAGCCTGGTTCAGGTACGAGAAGGGAAGGGACGATTCCCGGTAGCCGATGGTGAGCGTGCCGGTTTCCTTGGCCTTCTTCAGCGTGCCAGACAGGGCGATCGGCTCCTGGGCCAGCACAACGCCGGCCGACAGCGCCAGGCATAGCGCCACGATCCGCCACCACGCGTTGCGCCCGTGCCGGGCAAGAGTGCTAGACATGTGTCGCTCCTCTCGGTCAGCGAACCACCGCTTACGCACGCGCGGTCTCTGGCTTGGGCACCGGCTCGCGTTCTCCGTCCATGCCACCGACGCCGCCCTGGTCGTCGGTATCGAGCGTCGATTCGCTGGCGAGCTGGCCTTCCCACTTGGCAACGACGGCGGAGGCGATCGAATTACCCACCGCATTGGTCGCCGAACGGCCCATGTCGAGGAACTGGTCCACCCCCATGATCAGCAGCAGGCCGGCTTCCGGAATATTGAACTGGTTCAGCGTCGCCGCAATCACCACAAGCGATGCACGCGGCACGCCGGCCATGCCCTTGGACGTGAGCATCAGCAGCAAGAGCATCGTGATCTGCGTGCCCAGCGGCAAGTGGATGTCATAGGCCTGTGCAATGAACAGCACGGCGAACGTGCAGTACATCATCGACCCGTCCAGGTTGAAGGAGTAGCCCAGCGGCAGCACGAAGCTGGAGATCTTCCGGTTGACGCCGAACTTGTCGAGCGCGTCGAGCAGCTTCGGGTATGCGGCTTCGGAGCTTGCGGTAGAGAACGACAGCAGGAACGGCTCGCGGATCAGCTTGATCAGCGTGACGATCCGCCTGCCCAGGAACACGAAGCCGGCGAGCGCCAGCAATGCCCAGAGCACGAACAGGGCAAGATAGAAGCTGCCCATGAACTTGGCGAAGGTCAGGAGGATGCCAAGGCCTTGCGTCGTCACCGTCGACGCAATGGCGGCGAACACGGCAATCGGCGCCAGCCACATCACCGCACCGGTGATCTTGAGCATGATCTGCGCGAGGTCCTCGATCACGCCGGCCATGCGCTTGCCGTGTTCGCCCAGCGTGGCAATGGCGGTGCCAAAGAAGATCGAGAACACCACGATCTGCAGGATCTCGTTGTTGGCCATGGCCTCGGCCACGGACTTGGGCACCAGGTGGGCGATGAAATCCTTCAGCGTGAAGGCATTGGTCTTGAGATTGGTCGCGGAGCCGACATCGGGCAGCGGCAGGCCGATGTTGACGCCCGGCTGGAGCATGGTGGCCATGATCAGTCCCAGCGTCAGCGATACAAGCGAGGCCGTGATGAACCACGCCATCGCCTTGATGCCGACGCGGCCGACTGTACTGGCATCGCCCATATGCGCAATGCCCATGACCAGCGTCGAGAAGACGAGCGGAGCGATGATCATCTTGATCAGCCGCAGGAATACGTCGGTGATGATCGAGATGTAGCCCGCGATCTCTTTCGCCAGCTTGGGATCGGGAAACGCGACATGACAGGCGTAGCCGACCACGCCGCCAAGGATCATCGCGATGACGATATAGGTCGTGATGTGGCGCTGCGTCTTCATGGGTTCTCCTTGACGCTGTTGCGTTGCGCAAGCGCTGCGCCGCGCAGGCCTGGCAGGCCAGAATGCCGCGGGCTGCACCTTCGTAACGATAGTCGCCCGCTCCGGCATTGGGCAAGGAGAACGCTGCGGCGTGACCTTTATCGGGCGTTCGCGCAGGTCAGAGGTCGGTGGAGAGGGGCAAAAAAAACCCGACCTCGAGGGCCGGGCTTAACGATACCTTTGGACAAGGAGACCGCGGTACCGAGGAGACACTGGTACGCGATGCGGCAAATCTGCGTTGTGTGTTGCCGCCATCATCGTTGGCAAAGCGCGCCGTGCGGCGGTGCGCTTTGCCAACGGACCGGCGCAGAGCCGGTCGTTGGTACTACCTTTCAGACGTGCTTGCTATCAGGCAGCGGTCGTCTTCTTGGCGGCGGCGCTGCGGGCCGTGGCGCTGGCCTGCTGGGCAGCCTTGCTGGCGGCGCTGGCGGCAGCCTGGAAGTTGCTTTCGGCGATTTCAACAGCCTGCTTGGTGGCCTTCTGGACCGACTCGTAGGCGTTGTTGGCAGCCGAGATGGCCGACTTCACGATAGCCACGGTCGATTCCGAACCGGCCGGTGCGTTCTTGGCGAAGTTGTCGACCAGGGCCTGCACCTTCTTCGAGCCTTCAGCCAGCTGGGCTTCGGCGACCTTGGTGAATTCGCTCTGGGTTTCCGAAGCGATTTCGTACAGGTGGCGGGTGTAGGCCAGGGTCTTTTCAGCGACCGGCTGCACCAGCGAAGCCTGGATGGCCAGCAGTTCCTGGGCATCCTTGGCGGACAGTGCCTTCTTGGCGTTGTCGACGTTTTCGGCGAAGGTGGTCTTGACGACCTGCAGGTTCAGTTCGACGAGCTTCTCGACGCCTTCAAAAGCCTTGGTGGTCAGGCCAAACAGCGTTTCCAGGTTGGCTTTTTGCGCTGCTGCGACTTGTTCCGGGGTGAGGATCATTGCTGGTCTCCAGTGGTGAACTTCAAGGTCAAGCAAATTAAGCCGCCTAGATGTCAGGACCGTGACGGAAAACCGTTCCGTGTCGGCTGGCCCAGGCGTAGGGATTAAGGTCAGGGCGCTTGTGCTGTCGCTTTGGTGCGCCGCAACAATTGCAATTCTAGGGAAAGCCAGGCCTGTGTCAAGAAGTTTTTGTGCGTCGCACAAAATGAGTGTGCAGTCATCTGGAAATGTGCAGAAATCGCCATGACCCAGGCCCCAGCACATGGGTTTCCAGCAGTGCTACCATCGCAAGCTGCCGACGCTTGACTAAGCAAGGGTCGCGCCGACAACAAGAACGAACTTCTCGCTCCACCCATGCTTGCCTACTACGCTGACCACTTCGTGCTGCCTCTGCCGCCGGACCATCGCTTCCCGATGCGCAAGTACAGCATGCTGCGTGAAGCCGTGGCCGGCGTACCGGGCCTGGAGTTTCGCGAAGCGCCACGTGCGGGGGACGACGCGCTGCTTCTCGCCCATACGGCCGCGTACGTGGCCGATGCATCCGCCGGCACGCTTGACGCGGCGCGCCAGCGCGAGATCGGGTTCCCCTGGTCAGCGGCGATGGTCGAGCGCTCGCGCCGCTCCGCCGGGGCGACCATCGAAGCCTGCCGCGCGGCAATGGGCGAGAGCATTGCCGTGAACCTGGCGGGGGGCACCCATCATGCCTATGCCGATAAAGGCGGCGGTTTCTGCGTCTTCAATGACGCCGCCATTGCCGCGCGCGTATTGCAGCGCGACGGCCGGGTGCGGCATGTGGCGGTGATCGATCTCGACGTGCACCAGGGAAATGGCACGGCTTCCATCCTGCAGGCGGATCCGACCGTCTTCACCCTGTCGCTGCATGGGGAGAAGAACTATCCGTTTCGCAAGGAGGCGAGCGACCTCGACGTCGGGCTGCCGGATGGCTGCGGCGACGATGCCTATGCCGCAGCACTGCAGGCGGCGCTGGACAAGCTTTTCGATCGCTTTGCTCCGGACCTGCTGATCTACCTGGCCGGTGCGGACCCGCATGAGGGCGACCGTCTCGGGCGTCTGAAGCTGTCCATGGCAGGCCTGGCCCGGCGCGATGCCATGGTGTTCGAGGCGGCGCTGTCCCGTCGGCTTCCGGTCGCAGTGGCCATGGCCGGCGGCTACGGCAACCGGATTGAAGATACGGTCGCGGTGCATGCGCAGACTGTCGGCCTGGCTGCCCGCTATCACGCGCGCTACGCACTGGATGGCGCCGCGGCGGCGCGCGTGGTGGCGTCATGAGCATGGCGGCGGGAGAGATGGGGGCAAGCGCGCGGCGGGCGCTCTGGACGGCCAGCATGCCCTGGCTCTTTGTGCTGATCTGGAGCACCGGATTTATTGTTGCCAGGTATGGCATGCCGCATGCCGAGCCGATGACGTTCCTGTTCCTGCGCTTCGTTGGCGTGCTGGCGCTCATGGTGCCCTTCGTGTGGCTGGCCCGCGTGCCGTTGCCGCAACGGGACGGGCGTACCGACCGGCGCATGGTCGGCCATATCGCGATAGCGGGGCTGTTCCTGCAGACGGGTTATCTCGGCGGCGTATGGGCTGCCGTCAAGCTGGGCATGCCAGCCGGCATGTCGGCACTGATCGTCGGGATGCAACCCATCCTGACCGCGCTGATATCCGCGCGCCTGGGTGAGCGCATCAGCATGCGCCAGTGGCTGGGGCTGCTGCTTGGCATAGTGGGAGTCGGGCTCGTGGTGGCGAACAAGCTCAGCACCAGCGGACTGTCCACGGCCAGCGTGCTGCTCGCGGGTGGAGCGTTGCTCAGCATCACCTTCGGCACGCTGTACCAGAAGCGCTTCTGCGCGGTGTTCGATCTGCGCATGGGCTCGGTGATCCAGTTCGCGGCATCGGCGCTGGCTTGCGTGCCGTTCATGTTCCTGTTCGAGACCCGCCACGTGGACTGGAATGCCGAGATGGCCGGCGCGCTCGCCTGGTCTGTGGTCGCGCTGTCGATCGGAGCCATCTCGCTGCTGTTCCTGCTGATCCGGCAGGGCGCCGCCACGCGCGTCTCCAGCCTCATGTACCTGACACCGCCCACCACGGCCGTGATGGCATGGCTGCTGTTCGGTGAGCACTTTCCGCCGCTGGCGGCCTCCGGCATGGCCCTGGCAGCGGCGGGTGTCGCCCTGGTCATCCGGCGCTAGCCGTTTCGCGTATTTCCTTCATTCCTGTTCCGCAACGTGCCCATGAAACCGCAAGCCGAGCACCGCAGTGCCTATCCGCACTTCCTGGCCATCACAACGCGTTGGATGGATAACGATGTCTATGGCCACGTGAACAACGTTGTCTACTACAGTTATTTTGATACCGTCGTGAATTCGTACCTGATCCGGCAAGGCGTGCTCGACTTTGAAGCAGGCAGCACGATCGGGCTGGTGATCGAGACGCAGTGCAACTACTTCTCATCACTGAGCTTTCCGGACACGGTCACGGCGGGCTTGCGCGTGGCGCGGCTGGGAACGAGCAGCGTACGCTATGAGGTAGGGCTGTTCAGCGGGGACAGCGAGATCGCGGCGGCACAGGGGCATTTTGTCCACGTCTATGTCGATCGCGTCACGCGTCGCCCGGTGCCCCTGCCCGAGCCGCTGCGCCGCGCGCTGCAGCCCCTGACGGTGCCTGGCGCGCAAGCGCAGGGCGAGGCGTGATTGGAGGTAGGCAAGATGTCGCAGGACACGCAAGCTGGCATGCAAGTGGCCGCCGGGGCTGCTTCGCAGCAGGCGGTTGACTGCGTCGACCGTGCTATCCTCACGCGCCGTTCGGTCCGGGCGTTCCTGGAAACGCCGGTGCCGCGCGAGATGGTGGAAGAGATACTCGCCGTCGCCAGCCGCGCGCCGTCAGGCACCAACACGCAACCATGGCGCGTCTATGTGCTGGCGGGTGACGCCAAGGCCCGGCTGTGCGCCGACCTGCTGACCGCCTATGAAGACCCCGAGCGCGACAGCAAGTACCTGGAAGAGTATCCGTACTACCCGCGCTCATGGGTGAACCCCTACCTGGATCGGCGCCGCAAGGTGGGCTGGGATCTCTACGGCCTGCTTGAGATCAGCCGCGAGGACAAGGCGCGCATGCATGAACAGCATGCGCGCAATTTCCGCTTCTTCGACGCACCGGTCGGCATGATCTTCACGATCGACCGGATTATGGAACTCGGTAGCTGGCTCGACTACGGCATGTTTCTGCAGAGCATCATGGTTGCCGCCAGGGCGCGCGGACTCGACACCTGCCCGCAGGCCGCGTTCACGCAGTTTCACAAGATCATTGGCGATCACCTGCGTCTGCCCGGCGAGGAGATGGTGGTGTGCGGGATGTCGCTTGGCTATGCGGATCCGGAGGCGATTGAAAACCGACTTAGCACGGAACGTGAACCAGTTAGTGGGTTTGCGCGTTTCCTCTCATAGTTAGAGGTGTATCAATGTGTAACGATACGCGCCGATATACGAAGGAAGATTGCCGCTTGCGGCACTGCCTCGGCAGTGTAGTGGCTTGCGGGGCGTCTGTGATGACGCGAGTGACGAAAGATCAACAATTCGATCAATCATTCCGCCATGTGGAAATGATTGCAAATCGAACTTTAACTTGCGTCCGTAAGTCTTTAATCTTGCTAACAATTTCTTAATTTCCTAAACTAGCGCCATCCTGATGCGCTGAATGAATCATGTTTCGGTCTGATTCCATTTTTTCGAGAATTTTCGGCTTTACGCCCATGAGTGCCATGGCCGTTGCCGTGCTGGCATCTGCCTCGATGCTGGCCGCCCCCGTGGTTGAAGCGGCTACCAAGTCGACATCTGCCGAGAAGCCTGCCAAAAAGCATGCAAAATCGTCCAAAACCAGTGCAAGTGGTAAGAGCACGACGGCCGAAGCCTCTTCGCGCAAGGTGATCGTGCTGAAGAACGGCAAACGCCAGGTCGTGGCCTCGCATCGGGCCGCGCCGGTGCGTGCCGTTTACACGCCGGCCAAGCCGTCTCTGGGTGAAGCCATGGGGTTGCGCGATACCGAAGACGCGCTTGCCCTGCGCTCGAGCGTCGCGCTCGTGATGGACCAAAACACGAATGAGGTCCTGTTCCAGAAGAATCCGACCGCGGTGCTGCCGATCGCGTCGATCACCAAGCTGATGACCGCGCTGGTGGTGATGGATGCTCGCTTGCCGATGGACGAGCCGCTGACTATCACGGAAGAAGACAGGGACACCGAGAAGCACAGCAGCTCGCGCCTGCGCTTCGGGACGCAGCTCACACGCCAGGAAATGCTGCTGCTGGCGCTGATGTCGTCCGAGAACCGCGCCGCTTCGGCGCTGGGCCGCAACTATCCGGGTGGTCTTCCCGCCTTTGTCCAGGCCATGAACCGCAAGGCCCGTGAACTGGGCATGAACGACAGCCACTTCGTGGACTCGAATGGCCTGTCGAGCAGCAATGTGTCGAGCGCCATGGATCTCGCGCGCATGGTCAATGCGGCCTACCGCAACCCAACCATCCGCGAGTTTTCGACGCAGGCCGAGCACGAAGTCAGTGTGATGGGCCGTACGCAGCACTACGTCAGTACCAACCGCCTCGTGCGCGGTGGCAACTGGGATATCGGCCTGCAGAAGACCGGCTTCATTTCCGAGGCTGGCCAATGCCTGGTCATGCAGGCCAAGGTCAACGGCCGCAATGTGGTGATGGTGTTCCTGGATTCCGTAGGCAAGCTGTCGCGCTTTGCTGACGCCACGCGCGTCCGGGACTGGCTGGAGCATACCTCGCCGCCATCGGCGCCCCAGCCGCACGCTTTCCCGCCCTCGCCGAACATGACGCAAACGCCTGGCGGGGCACGCGCGATCCTGGCTTCGCAGCCGTCGCGCGGAACCTGAACTTCGCCCGCTCAACAATAAAACGCGCCAATCATGGCGCGTTTTTTATGGGGCTTTACCTTCTTACGGGTTTTGCCGCGTCAGAGCAGCTTGCCCGGATTCATGATACCGGCCGGGTCAAAGGCGCGCTTGATCTCGCGCATCAGCCGCAGTTCCAGGGGATCCTTGTACTGCAGGAACGCATGTCGCTTGAGCTGGCCGATGCCATGTTCGGCGCTGATGCTGCCGCCGTAGCGCATGACTTCATCGAGCACGGTACCGGTCACGGTGTCTTCGTGCGCCGCCGCCCAGTCCTTAGGTGCGCCTGCCGGGCGCGACAGGTTGTAGTGCAGGTTGCCATCGCCGAAGTGCCCGAAGACGAACGGCCGGATGGCCGGATCCAGCGTACGCAGGCGCGCTTCCATCGACACCATGAACGCCGGGATCTGTTCGATCGGCAGCGATACGTCGTGCTTCAGGTGCGGCCCGTCCGCACGCTGCGCTTCGGAGATTTCTTCGCGCAGTTTCCACAGCGCCTGCAGTTGTGCCAGCGAGGCGGACACCGCGGCGTCGAGGCACAGGCCGCGCTCGAGCGCCTCGCCGATGACGCGTTCCAGCAGCGCGTTGAGCGCGTCTTCCTCCGCGGTGTCGGCCAGTTCCACCAGCACATAGGCGGGATAGCGCTGGACAAAAGGCTCCTGTACGCCTTCAGCATGCGCGAGGACCAGGTCCAGGCATGCGCCGGTGAAGAATTCGAAAGCCTGCAGCCGCGCGCCGCACTGCTCGAACAGCAGTGCGTACAGCTCCAGCGCCTGCTGCGGTGATGCCACTGCGGCCAGCACGACGCTGCGCGTGTCGGTGCGTGGGAACAATCGCAGTGCGGCGGCCGTGATGACGCCAAGCGTGCCTTCCGAACCGATCAGCAGCTGCTTGAGGTCGTAGCCAGTGTTGTCCTTGCGCAGCGTGCGCAGCCCATGGAAGACCTCGCCGTTGGGCATGACGGCCTCGACGCCGAGCACCAGTTCGCGCGTCATGCCATAACGCACGACATTGACGCCGCCGGCATTCGTGGCCAGGTTGCCACCGATCTGGCACGAGTCCTCTGCCGCCAGGCTCAGCGGCAGCAGGCGGTTGGCGTCGGCGGCGGCGCGCCGCAGGTTGCCGAGGATGCAGCCGGCTTCCGCCACCATGGTGTTGGCGATCGTGTCGAGCGAGCGGATCGCATGCATGCGATCCAGGCTCAGGACAACGTTCTGCGCCCCGTTGTCAGGCGTGGCCGCGCCGCACAGGCCAGTGTTGCCACCGCGCGGCACGACCGGTGCCGCGGCCTGCTGGCATAACGCCAGGCAGCGCGAGACCTCGTCGACCGTGCGCGGGCGGACCACCGCCTGGGCCTGGCCGCGGTAGATGCCCCGCCAATCGGACAACCACGGTGCAATGTCGTCGGGCTGCGTGAGCACGGTGTCGGGACCAAGGGCTTCGGTGAGGCGCTGGGGCAGGTTGGCGGCTTGCATGGATGGATCGCTTTCAGCTTTCAGGGCGGGGATGGACTGCGCGGGGGCGCAGGGCCAGGCCCAGGCGCTGCGCCGCACATTGCAGGTGGACGATGGTCGCCTGGCGCGCTGCGTTGGCATCGCCTTCGCGAATCGCTTCGAAGATGGCTTCGTGTTCCTTGTGCACGGCTTCGGGCAGGCGCGCTTGCAGCAGCGTATTGGCGCGCGCGGTGGCGACAGCCTCATGGAGCTGCAGGTTCATGTACTGCAGCAATTGCCGGTAATACGGGTTATGCGTGGCACTGGCAATGCCGATATGGAACGCAGCATCGAGGTCGACCGCCGGCTGGGCATCATAGAGATGCGCCTTCAGACGTTGCAGTAGGGCGGAAAGGGTTTCGACGTCGGCGGCGCTACGCCGCGTGGCGGCTAGCGCTGCGGCTGCGCTTTCCAGGTCGATACGCAGGTCATACAGGTCGGCCAACTCGGTCCGGCCCAGGTCGGGCTCGCGCGGCAGCTGGAAGCCGGCGGAGCCGGTGCGTGAAATCACGGTGCAGCCCACGCCCTGGCGTGTCTGCACGAACCCCTGCGAGCGCAAATGCTCCGTCACTTCACGGATCACGGCGGCGCTGACGCCATACTGATCGGCCAGTTGCCTCCCAGTGGGCAGGCGATTGCCCACGGAATAGATACCGTTCTCGATGTCGGTACGCAACTGTCGGGTGACCTGTTCGGTCAGGGTGATCGCTCGGGTTCGCATGGCGGCCCGATTATAGAGTTTGCAGGTTATCTGAAAACTAAGCGTAAACCCTTGAAGTCGTTGCCCGTGATTGGCCAGCCCGGCGGCGGAGCCTGGATTGCCCCGCCGCCAGTAACAACCGGATCAGGCGGCTTCGGACTCGACCACGTAGCCCATTCCGCGCGAAATCTGCAGCGCAGTGTCCTTCAGGTTCTGCAACCAGCTGTCCTGCAGGCGGTCGGCGGGCGCCGACAGCGACAGGCCCGCTACCAGGCGGCGCGAATCATCGTAGATGCCGGCGGCGATGCAGCGCACGCCCAGTTCCAGTTCTTCGTTGTCGCGCGCGTAGCCGTTGGTGCGTACCCAGCTGAGTTCGCGCTCGAGCTTGGGCAGGTCGGTGATCGAGGTGCGCGTATGCCCGGCCAGGCCGGTGCGCGTGGCATAGTTGCGCACGCGCGTGGACTCGTCTGCGGCCAGGAACAGCTTGCCGACCGAAGTCAGGTGCAGCGGCGCACGGCCGCCGATGGCACGCACGACCTGCATGCCGGAACGCTCGCTGTAGGCGCGCTCGATATACACGATCTCGTCGCCCTGGCGCACCGACAGGTTGACCGTCTGCCCGGTCACGCGGTGCAGCGCTCGCATCGGCGCCAGTGCCGCGTCGCGAACCGACAGGCGTGCCTTGACCAGGTTCCCAAGTTCCAGCAGGCGCATGCCAAGCCGGTAGCTGCCAGGGTCGGAGCGGTCGACAAAGCGGCACGCGACCATGTCATTGAGGATGCGGTGGGCCGTGGAAGGGTGCAGTCCGGTAGATATCGATAGCTCTTTCAGGCTGACCGGATCGGCGTGCTGGGCGAGTGCGTCCAGCAGCGTCATCATGCGTTCAATGACCTGGATCGATGTCTTTCCAGGCGACTTGTCTGCGTCTGACATAGGAAAATGTTGCCCTGCGGCAAATTAAGCGTTTGCCTGATTCTATCTCGCATCGTGAAAATTTCAATAGGTGAAATGACATTCCGGTAAGAATCCTCTAGTCGGAGGTCCGAAGAGATGTGACGCGGCCTGGACTGCATTCACAGCATGCCTGAATGGTTTGTGCGCCACCCGGCAGCGCAAAACGCGCATAATTGCGGGGTTTCGGGGTCTGGAGAAAGAAAGCAAATGCGAGTCGGCCTGTTCGCCACCTGCCTGGTGGACCTCATGCGCCCGGAGATCGGCTTCTCCGTGCTGAAGCTGCTGGAAGGCGCCGGCTACGAGGTGATGGTGCCCGAAGCCCAGACCTGCTGCGGCCAGCCGAGCTACAACTCGGGCGAGCGCGCGGTGTCGCGCGACCTGGCGGAGAAATTCCTGCGCGAGTTCGAGATGTTCGACTACGTGGTGGTGCCGTCCGGTAGCTGCGGTGGCATGATCCGTCAGCATTACGCCGACCTGCTGCGCGATGATCCTGAACTTAACGGCCGCTACGAACGCCTGCGCGAACGCGTGTTCGAGCTGACGGATTTTCTCGTCAACGTCGCAAAGATCGAACACCTCGATTCGACATTCGCCGGCCACGTCACCTATCACGATTCGTGCGCGGGCCTGCGCGAGCTGGGCGTCAAGGCGCAGCCGCGTGAACTGCTGGGCAAGCTGCCCGGCGTGCAGCTCACCGAAATGAAGGACTGCGAGGCCTGCTGCGGCTTCGGCGGCACCTTTTCGGTCAAGTACGGCAATATCTCGACGGCCATCGTCGACGAGAAGTGCGCCAACATCAAGGCCAGCGGCGCCGATGCGGTGGTGCTGGGCGACCTGGGCTGCATGCTCAATATCGAAGGCCGCCTGCGCCGCAGCGGCGATACGCAGACCCGCGTGCTGCATATCGCACAGGTCCTGGCTGGCGACGCCTGAGCAACGGAGACGCGACGATGGAAGTCCACAGCATGGAATTCAAGGCGCGCGCCGGCCAGAAGCTGGCCGACCAGCGCCTGCAGCAGAACCTCAAGAAGCTCTCCACCAAGTTCGTCACGGCGCGCGCGGATGCCATCCGCGACATCGATTTCGACGCCACGCGCGCCGCGCTCAAGGAGCGCCGCAACCGCGCGCTGGAAAACCTGGATGTCTGGCTTGCCACCTTCGAGGAAAACGCCACGCGCCGCGGCGCCACGGTGCTGTTTGCCGAAACCACGGCCGATGCGGCGCGCCTGGTCGCGGAGATCGCGCAGAAGCACGGCGTGAAGAAGGTCATCAAGAGCAAGTCGATGGTGACCGAGGAGATGCGGCTGAACCAGGTGCTCGGCGAGATGGGCGTGCAGAGCATCGAGACCGATCTCGGCGAATACATCCTGCAGATCAATGACTCCGAGCCGCCGTCGCACATCATTGCGCCGGTGGTGCACAAGGACAAGGACGAGATCGCCGACCTGTTCGCGAAGGTCCACCACAAGCCTCGCCTGACCGATATCCCGGAAATGACGCGCGAAGCCCGCGAAGTGCTGCGCCCCGAATTCCTGTCCGCCGACATGGGCGTGACCGGCGGCAACTTCATCATTGCCGAGACCGGTTCGGTGGCGGTGGTCACCAACGAAGGCAATGAAGGCATGTGCACGGTCATGCCGCGCGTACATGTGGCAGTCACCGGCATCGAGAAGGTGCTGCCGACGCTGGAAGACCTGGCGACCGTGATGCGGCTGCTGCCACGTTCGGCAACTGGGCAGGCCATCTCGAACTATTTTTCGCTGCTGACCGGCCCGCGTGCCGAAGGCGAGCGCGATGGTCCCGAGCATATGTACTTCGTGCTCGTCGACGGCGGCCGCAGCGGCCTGATCGGCGGCGAGTTCCAGGAGATGCTGCGCTGCATCCGCTGCGGCGCCTGCATGAACCATTGCCCGGTCTACCAGAAGATCGGCGGCCATGCGTATGGCTGGGTCTATCCGGGGCCGATGGGGAGTGTGCTGACGCCTAGCTATGTCGGCCTGGCCAACGCGGTGGACCTGCCGCAGGCGGCGACGTTGTGCGGCGAATGCAATCGCGTCTGCCCGGCATCGATCCCCCTCTCGGACCTGCTGCGCAAGCTGCGCGAAAAGCAGCTGGAGCGCGGACTGCGGCCGTGGCAGGAGAAACTGGCGCTGCAGGTTTGGGGCTACGTGGCAAAGCGCCCGGCGCTGTATGCCTTCGCCAGCCGCGTCGGCGCGCGCCTGCTGACGCGCATGGGCGGCAACAGCAAGCTGATTGCCAGCCTGCCGATGGCCGGCAAGGGCTGGACCGAAACCCGCGACATGCCGGCGCCGTCGGGCCGCACGTTCCGCGAACTGTACAAGGAAAGGAGGGTGCGTTCATGAGTGCAGCCAATCAGGAGGCACTGGCGCGTATGCGCACGGCCCTGGATCAGTATGTGGCCGGTTCGGTGCCGGCCGACGGCCTCGTGCGTGCGTGGCGCGAGGCTGCCCCGGGGCTGACGCTGCCTCCGGTGTTCGGCCAGGCGATGGAGGAACTGCTGCGTCGGATGGAGATGTCGGCGGTCTTCGCGCAAGACAGCTGCTCGTTTTCGGGCACGGCGGTGACCGATCAACTGATGCGTTGGCTGGACAAGGCGGCAACGGTCTGAGGCTTCAGGGCATCGCCGCTAGCGCTTCATCATCGCCGTCAGCGTATCGACGAATTCCAGCGACAGCCGCGACAGCGGTTCGGTCTGCACATGGAAAATCTGCACCGAGGCATTGACCTTGGTGCGCACCGGCACCGCGACGATATTGGGCCAGCTCTGGCCGAAGACGGTCATGGCATCGACCAGCGCGATGCCGGCGCCGGCCTGCGCCAGCGCACGCGCCACATGCGCCTGCTCCACCTGCACCCGCATATCGGGCTGATTGCCCTCGTTGCCGAACATCTCATGCACCAGTAACCCGAACGGCACATCCGGTCCGTAGCCGATCAGGTCTTCGCCGATCAGCTCGGCCGTGCGTACCCAACTGCGCGTGGCCAGGCGGTGCCCCACCGGGACCAGTGCGACGATCGCGTTCTTCACCAGCAGGCGTGCCTCCAGGTTGGGGTGCGCAAGCGGCATGTTCGACACCGCCAGGTCCACCTGCCCCGATAGTAGTGCGCGCAGCATATTTCCCGGAATCTGCGTACGGACCACCACGCGCACCGCCGGGTGCGCGGCGCGGAAGCTGGCAATGGCGCGCGGCAGCACGGTCTGGCCCAGGTTAGGGCTGCACGTGATGCGCAGGCTGCCGGTGCGATTGGCCGCGAGGTCCTCGGCGATCTCGTTGACGCGCTCGATGCCTTCATAGACCACATTCACTTCACCCAGCAAGCGCCGCGCTTCCGGCGTGGGGTAGAGCCGGCCCTTGGTGCGCCGGAACAGTTCCAGTCCGAGCCGCTGCTCGGTGTGCGACATCAGCCGGCTGATGGCGGGCTGTGACACATACAGCAACTTGGACGCGCCGCTGATCGAGCCGGTCAGCATCACCGCGCGGAACACCTCGATCTGGCGCAGGTTCATTTTCATGGGATTAACTTTATGTTAAGGCTGGCGGACATATAAGCATATGACAGTCAATGGCGCCATACCTACACTGGATTCCATCGATACACGCTTTGCTCGCAGGGCAGCGACCCGATAACTGCTGCACCGAGGCGGAGCACACCGGCGGCGCGAGGCACCTGAAGTGTGAGTGCTGGGCTGCAGTCCGGTGCGCGACGCACCTGCGGCGTGCAGGCATTTTTATCTTGGAGGCAGGGGACTGTATGAGCGACATCCATCTCACCTATATCAACGGCAAGGACATCGCGCGGCTGGAAATGACCGAGGCCGAAATCCTCGACGCGGTCGAGCAGGCGCTGGTAGCGCAGGGCAACGGGCAGACCGTGATCGAGCCGCGCGTGCACCTGATTCCGGATCCCGCCTTCAACGGCCATTTCAATGTGCTGCGCGGCTACGTTGCGCCGCTTGGGATGGCCGGCGTCAAGATCGTCGGCGACTTCGTCGACAACTACAAGCTCGGCCTGCCGTCGGAGATGGCAATGCTCAACCTGTTCGATCCGCGCACCGGCATGCCGGTGGCGATGGTCGACGCGACCTTCATCACTGATGCACGCACGGGCGCGCTTACCGCGCTCGGCGCCAGGCACCTGGCACGCCGGAACAGTAAGGTGCTGGCCCATATCGGCGCGCGCGGCACCTCCTACTGGAATGTGCGCCTGCTGGACAGCCTGTTCGACTTCGACGAGATTCGCGTGCACTCGCGCCGCCCGGAAAGCCGCAATGCCTTCGCCGCGCGGCTGGAGCGCGATCTCGGCAAGAAGATCGTGGTTACCGAAGACTGGGAATCGTGCGTGCGCGGCGCCGACATCGTGGTCGAGGCCTCGCGCCTGGAGCGCCCGACGCCGATGCTGAAGACGGAGTGGATCAAACCGGGTGCCTTCGTCGTGCCTTACGGCACCATGAGCGCGGTCGAGCTTTCGCTGACCGACATCATGACGAAGATGGTGGTGGATGACTGGGGCCAGTGCAAGGGCGGGATGTTCGGCTCGCTGCGCGCGCATGTGGAAGCTGGCAAGCTGTCGGAGCAGACGCTCCATGCCGAGCTGGGCGAAATCGTGGCCGGACGCAAGCCGGGCCGCCAGAGCGACGACGAGACCAACCTGTTCTGGCACCGCGGGCTGTCGCTGAGCGATATCGCGCTCGGCCACGCGATCCTGAAGAAGGCCGAGCAGCGCGGCCTGGGCCAAAAGCTGCTCTACGCATGATCGCCAACGCTCGCATGTACTCGGTCACTGCCTTGGCGGAGCAGGCATGGCGCGCGCTGCTCGCGCACGTGTCCGAGCGCGCCGGCGTGGCACTGCCCTATGTTGAGCATGCCGCGCCGGCCCCGGTCAGCGCGCTGTGGGCGCGGCCGGACTGTGGCTGCGTGTTTATGTGCGGCTATCCCTATGCCCGCGCCGCGGTGGCGCCGCAGTTGCTGGCCGCTCCGGTGCCGGCGCTGGCGCGCTACGAAGGGCGTCCGGTCTACTTCAGCGAGTTCATCGTGCGCGCGGATGCTCCGGTGCAGACGCTGGCGCAGTCCTTCGGCAGGCGGCTCGCATGCATGCTGCCGGAGTCCAACTCAGGCTACAACGCACCGCGCCACCACCTAATGAGGCAGGCGCCGTCGGGCACGCGCGCACTGTACCGGCCCACTGCCCGGCCCACGCCGACCCCGCGCGAGGTGATCGACGCGGTCATCGGCGGGCATGCCGACGTGGGCGTGGTCGACAGCTATGTGCTGGACCTGCTGCGGCGCTTTGAGCCCGTGCTTATGGCGCGACTGAAGACGCTGGACGTAACCCCGGCCGCACCGATCCCGCCGCTGGTCGCCTCCGCGCAAGCGGACCCGCACGAGTGCCAGCGCGTGCGTGCGGCGCTGCTGACGCTGCACGAGGGCACAACGGGCACTGCGCTGCTGGCCATGCTGGGGCTGGCACGCTTTGCCGCGGTGCAGCCCGCCGACTATGTCGACTTGCCCGCGCTGGCGCGCGAGGCGGACCAGGCGGGCTTTGCCCTGACTGACGCCGGCGTCCGCAACCGGGGGCCGGAATGACGCAGCACGTGTGACCGGGCACGGCCAGGCACGAAAACAAGAGTGTCGGCGCGGTGGGGGAGCCAGGCCAGATCAATGCCAATTGGGGAAACCGTCATGAAATCCGCTTTAGAACCTGTTGTGAAATCCGTCTTCCGGCATCTTGCCGCGCGCGTCCTGATTGCCTGCGTGGCGGTCTGCTCGCCATGGCTTGGCGCCGCACCCGCCCTTGCCGAAGCGCACGCCTATCCCGCCAGGCCGGTGCGTATCGTGGTGCCGTTCGCCGCCGGCGGCCCGGCCGACGTGCTCGCCCGTGTGGTCGGCGAAGGCCTGGCCAAGGCCACCACGCAGAGCGTGCTGGTCGACAACAAGGCCGGCGCTGCCGGCACCATTGGCGTCGACATGGTGGCCAAGGCCGCGCCCGACGGCTATACGCTGGCCCTCGTGCCGGTAGGCAATATCGCGGTGAACCCCACGCTGATGCCGAAGCTGCCGTACAAGCCGGCAGACCTGGCCCCGGTGGCGATGCTGGCTACGGCCGAGAACGTGCTTGTGGTCAATGCTGCTACGCCGGCAAGAACGCTGGCGGACCTGCTCAGGCTGGCCGCGCAGAAGCCCGGCGAGCTGAGCTTCGCCTCGCCCGGCGCCGGCAGCCAGGCCCATCTGGCTGGCGAGTTGCTGCAGCTCGACGCCCATATCAAGCTGAATCACGTGCCATACAAGGGCGTCAGCCCGGCCATGACCGATGTGGTCGGCGGCCAGGTAACGATGATGTTCGCCCAGCTATCGGCCGCGCTGCCCTATATCAAGGCCGGCAAGCTGCGCGCATTGGGCGTGGCGAGCCCCAGGCGCTCGGCGGTGCTGCCCGACGTGCCGACCATCGCCGAGCAGGGCTTCCCGAAGTTCGAGGCGGTGTCGTGGTATGCGCTGATGGCCCCGGCCGGTACGCCCCCGGAGGTGGTGCGCAAGCTCAGCCTGCATCTTGATGCGGTGCTGGCCGATGCCACGCTCAGGGAAAAGCTGGCCACGCTGGGCATGGAGGCCGCGGGCGGCACGCCGCAGCAGCTTGCCGCCACCATCCAGCAGGAAAGCACGCGCTGGGCTGGCGTGATCCGCCAGCGGCATCTCACCGTCGACTGAGCGTCGCGTGCCGTTCTTCGCCGATTTGTGTTGCTGGGGTGTTGGAGGGGCTGCTGCTGGTGCGCCTGAGGTTAGTGGCTGCGGCTGGTCGCTGTCGAGGGTCGACGGCCTCAGGTTTCGCCCCTGAAGGGGCGACCTACTTATATGAACGCGCCCCTCAAAGGGGAGCCGTGCGGCTCCCCTTTGTCATGGCACGCTGCGAATGCTCAGCCCAGCAGCAGCGCGTCGTCGTCCAGCTGCTCGTGCCGCGTCTGCTCGAACATGCGCAGCAGGTCGGGTACATCGAGCCCCTTGCGCTTGTCACCGGACACGTCCAGCACGACCTGGCCCTGGTGCAGCATCACCGTGCGCTGGCCGTAGTCCAGTGCCTGGCGCATGCTGTGCGTGACCATCATCGTCGTCAGCTTGCTTTCCTCGACGATGCGCGCGGTCAGTTCCAGCACGAACGCGGCGGTCTTCGGATCCAGTGCGGCGGTGTGCTCGTCGAGCAGCAGGATGCGCGACGGCTGCAGCGAGGCCATCAGCAGGCTCACCGCCTGGCGCTGGCCGCCCGAGAGCAGGCCGATGCGGTCGGTCAGGCGGTTTTCCAGGCCCAGGTTCAGCAGGCGCAGCTTCTCGCGGAACAGCTCGCGCGAGGTGCGGTTCAGCGCCGGGCGGAAGCCGCGCTTGGCGCCGCGGGCCATCGCCAGCGCCATGTTCTCTTCGATCGTCAGCGCCTCGCAGGTGCCGGCCATCGGGTCCTGGAACACGCGGGCCACGAGGGGCGCGCGATCCCATGCGGGCTGGCGCGTCACGTCGGTGTCGTCGATGGTGATGCGGCCGGAATCGACCATCTGGTCGCCGCTGATCGCATTCAGGAAGGTCGACTTGCCGGCGCCGTTGGAACCGATCACGGCCACGAACTGGCCGCTCGGGATTTCCAGGCTCAGGCCGCGCAGCGCGCGGGTCTCGATCGGAGTGCCCGGGTTGAAGGTGAGCTTCAGGTCTTGTGCGCGCAGCATCTCAGGCACCTCCGTTCTTGCGGGCAAACAGCTTCTTGCGGGTGGCGGGCAGCACCAGGGCGATCGTCACCAGCGCGGCGGTGACCAGGTTCAGGTCCTGCGCCTTGAGGCCGATGAAGTCGCTGTTCAACGCCAGCGCAATGAAGAAGCGATACAGGATGGCGCCCAGCACCACGGCAAGCGTGGCCCATACCAGGCGGCGTGCCGGCAGGATGGTTTCGCCGATGATCACCGCGGCCAGGCCGATCACGATGGTGCCGATGCCCATCGAGATATCGGAGCCGCCCTGGGTCTGCGCGAACAGCGCGCCGGCCAGTGCGACCAGTCCGTTGGACAGCGCCATGCCGGCCAGCGTGGCGCGGCCGGTGGCGATGCCCTGCGCGCGCGCCATGCGCGGATTGGCGCCGGTGGCACGCATGGCCAGGCCGAGCTGCGACGAGAAGAACCAGTCCAGGCCGACCTTGGCGACCACCACCACGATGAACAGCACCAGCGGGCGCAGCACGTAATCAGGCAGCCATTCGGGCTGCAGGATGGTGAAGAGCGTCGGTTCGGTGATCAGCGGCACATTGGGGCGGCCCATGATGCGCAGGTTGACCGAGTACAGTGCGATCATCATCAGGATACTGGCGAGCAGGTCCATGATCTTGAGCCGCACGTTCAGCCAGCCGGTGATGAAGCCGGCCACGGCGCCGGCCACGATGGCGATGGCGGTGGCGACAAACGGGTCCTGCCCGGCCGAGATCAGCGTCGCGGCGACGGCGCCGCCCAGCGGGAAGCTGCCGTCAACGGTCAGGTCGGGAAAATTGAGGATGCGGAAGGAAATCAGCACCCCGAGGGCAACCAGGCTGAAGATCAGGCCGATCTCCAGGGCACCCAGAAGGGAAAAGAGGGACATGGTGAATCCTGTTGACGGCTGGCGCGGCCCGCCCGGATAAGGTCGGTCGGCTCGCCGTCTCGTTCAGGGGGCGTGCCCGGGTAGGGCGGTCTGGATCTTGTACTGTGGTGGACTAGCGGACGCGCGGCCGTCCGCCAGGCGCGGACGGCACAGGTCAGACGTTCTGCTTACTTGATGACGGTCTTGGCTTCCTTGACCAGGTCCGGCGACAGCGTCACGCCTTGCTTCTGCGCGGCGCTGGTGTTCACGAACAGTTCAAGGTTGCTGCTGGTTTCCGAGGCGATCACGCCCGGCTTCTCGCCCTTCAGGATGCGCACCACGACCTTGCCGGTCTGGTGGCCCAGGTCCAGGTAATTGATGCCCAGCGCGGCGATGGCGCCACGCTTGACGCTGTCGGTGTCGGCGGCGACCAGCGGAATCTTCGACTCGTTGGCAACCTTGACCAGCGCTTCGTAGGCCGAAACCACGTTGTTGTCGGTGTTGGTGTAGATCACGTCGACCTTGCCGGCCAGGCTCTTGGCGGCGGCGCCGATGTCAACCGTGCGCGGGGCGGCGGCTTCCTTCAGGGTCAGGCCCTGCTTGGCCAGCAGTTCCTTCAGTTCCTTGACCACTACCACCGAGTTGGCTTCGCCCGGGTTGTAGACCATGCCGACGGTCTTGGCATTCGGCACCACGCGCTTGATCAGGGCAACCTGCTTGTCCAGCGGCAGCTTGTCCGACACGCCGGTCACGTTGGTGCCCGACGGCGCCCAGCTCTTGACCAGTTGCGCGGCGACCGGATCGGTCACGCCCGAGTACACCACGGGCACGGTCTTGGTGGCGGCGACCACGGCCTGGGCCGACGGCGTGGCGATGGCAACGATGGCGTTGGGGTTGTCGCCGACGAACTTGCGGGCGATCTGGGCGGCGGTGCCGGTGTTGCCCTGGGCGCTCTGGTATTCCCACTTCAGGCTCTTGTCGGCGTCATAGCCGGCGGCCTTCAGCTCCTCGCGCACGCCATCGCGGATGGCGTCCAGCGCGGGGTGGTCCACGATCGACAGGACCTTGACGGTCTGGGCGTGCACGGCGCCGCCGCACAGCAATGCCAGCGCGACTGCGCCGCCGAGGATGGACTTGGTTGCCTTGAGACCCTTCATTTCGATCTGTTCTCCTCCGAGTGACTCGGTTCTGGATGGTACGGCCGCGCACAAGCATGGTCTCGCTGCCGGGCCGCCACGATGGCGTGGACAGCGCCTGCCCGTGGCTTGCGCGTGGCACTTCCGGCGGCTGGTGGAAGCGCGCGCTTGCGCGGCGGGCAAGACAGCGATAAGCCTGCGAGGATACCACTTCTCGCGCACGAAATGCGAAGTCTCGGAGGGGATGCGGGGCATCCGATGCTGCCGGAGCCCCATTTTTTGCCATCTGGGCGCAGATTATTGCGCGGGATTGCAGATTTCCTTGTGGATTTCCCCGATTGCGGCAATCACGTCTTCATGCAATTGCGTTTGCCGCGCATCGATGTTTTCCCGCAATTGCTCCAGCGACGTGGCGCCGATGATGGTGCTCGCGGCAAACCAGCGCGAATAGCACCAGGCCAGCGCCAGCGCCGCCGGCGACAGTCCGGCCTTGCGCGCAAGCTCGACGTAGCGGGCGGACGCCGCCATCGTCTCCGCGCGCATATAGCGCGGACTCCAGTCGGCGCCGAAACGCGTCAGCCGGCCGACCGCGGCGTGGTTGAACACGGGCTTCGCGGGGTCGCCGCTCAGGTACTTGCCGGTGAGCTGGCCGAACGCGAGTGGGCTGTAGACCAGCAGGCTGACGTCGCTGCGGAAGCAGGCCTCGTCCAGGCCTTGCTCGAAGCTGCGGTTGACCAGGTTGTACGGGTTCTGGATGGTGGCGATGCGCGGCAAGCCGTGCTGCTCCGCCAGCCTGACGAACTCGGCCACGCCCCATGGCGTTTCATTGGAGACGCCGACATGGCGGATCTTGCCCGCCTGAACCAGTTCGGCAAAGGTTTCGAGCTGCGCCTGGATCGAGGTGCAGGGCCGCTCCAGGGACGGATCGAAGCGGGTCTGCCCGAAGATCGGCGCGTTGCGCGCGGGCCAGTGGATCTGGTACAGGTCGATGTAGTCGGTCTGCAGCCGCTGCAGCGACGCGTCCACCGCCGCGCGGATGCCCGCGGGCGTGAAGTCGTCCCCATTGCGGATCCACGGCATCCGGCCAGGCCCGGCGACCTTGGTCGCCAGGACCACGCGGTCGCGCGGCTGGCGTTTTAGCCAGTTGCCGATGATCTGCTCGGTGCGGCTGTAGGTTTCGGCGCGCGGCCTGACCGGGTACATCTCGGCGGTATCGATGAAATTGATCCCGCGCGAGAGCGCATAGTCGAGCTGGCTGTGACCCTCGGCTTCCGTGTTCTGCTCGCCGAAGGTCATGGTGCCCAGGCAGATGCGCGAGACCTGCAGGTCGCTGCGTCCGAGGCGGATGGTTTCCATGTTTCCCTCCTTGCCGTCCTGCATGGATTTCAGGCGCGCAGCGCGGCGGCACAGTCGCGCACCAGCGTCGGGCCGCGGTAGATCAGGCCGCTATAGACCTGCACGAGCTTGGCGCCGGCATCGATCTTGGCGCGCGCGTCGGCGCCGCTGAAGATGCCGCCCACGCCGATGATCGGCACTTCTTCGCCGACCACCTGGCGCAGCGCGCGCACTACGTGCGTCGACTGCTCGAATACGGGCCGCCCGGACAGGCCGCCGGCTTCTTCCGCGTGCGGCAGGCCCTTCACGGCATCGCGCGAGATCGTGGTGTTGGTGGCGATCACGCCGTCGATCTTGTGGCGCACCAGCGCGTCGCCGATATTGCCAATCTGGTCGGCGTCGAGATCCGGCGCAATCTTCAGCGCCACCGGCACGTAGCGCTTGTGCTGGTCGGCCAGTCGTTGCTGCGCGCTCTTGAGCGTCGACAGCAGGCTGTCGAGTTCGCTGGCGCCCTGGAGCTGGCGCAGGTTCTTGGTGTTCGGCGACGAGATGTTGACCGTCACGTAGCTCGCGTGCGGATAGACGCGCTCCAGGCAGTACAGGTAATCATCGGCGGCGCGTTCGATCGGCGTGTCGGCGTTCTTGCCGATGTTCAGGCCCAGCACGCCGCCTTCAGCCTTCCAGCGCGAGGCCCTGACGTTGGCGATGAAGGCATCGACGCCGCCGTTGTTGAAGCCCATGCGGTTGATCAGCGCATCGGCCTGCGGCAGGCGGAACATGCGCGGGCGCGGGTTGCCGGCCTGCGCGCGCGGCGTGACGGTGCCCACTTCGATGAAGCCGAAGCCGAACGCCGCCAGCCCGTCTATATAGGCGCCGTCCTTGTCCAGGCCGGCGGCAAGGCCTACCGGGTTGGGGAAGCGCACGCCCATCACCGTGCGCGGATCGTCGGCGATCCGGTTGCCGATGCAGCCGGCCAGGCCCATGCGCTGCGCGCGCAGGAGATTGTTCAGGGTGAAGTGGTGGGCGTCCTCCGCGTCCATCGAGAACAGGGCGGGGCGGAGCAGGGGGTAGAGCGCGTTGAGCACGGGGAGAGGCGACCGGAGCCGGTGCAGAGTGAAAACCAAGCCGGCATTGTAACGGCAGGGGCGGCAGGGGCGCTTGCCCGCGCGCCGTGCGGCCTGGTGGCCGGCCCGCGCATGCCGGCGGCGGTTGCCCGCTATTTCTGCGCGGGGCCGGCGCCGTCCGCCTGCGCGGCGGGCATCGTGTCGTGTACTTCGTCCTCGAACGCCCGCCATTGGTTGCCGCTTAGTATCTGCAGCGGGCGGAAACGTGCCTTGTAGGCCATCTTCCGGCTTTCCGCGATCCAGTAGCCCAGGTACAGGTGAGGCAGGGCGAGTTCACGCGTCTGGCGGATCTGCCAAAGGATGTTGTAGGTGCCGTAGCTGGCGTTGCGCTCCAGCGGATCGTAGAACGTATAGACCGATGACAGGCCGTCGTCGAGCACGTCGATCATGCTGACCATGCGCAGCTTGCCGGCCTCGGGCGAGCCCGGCGGCTCGCGGAACTCCACCAGGCGCGAGTTCACGCGGCTTTGCAGCAGGAACTGCTCGTACTGGTCGCGGCTGTCCTGGTCCATGCCGCCGCCGGCGTGGCGCATCGACTGGTACAGCAGGTACAGCGCGTAGTGTTCTTCGACATACGTCAGCGGTGCCACCAGCGCCTGCAGGTGCCCGTGGCGGCGCCAGGCGCGGCGTTGCGAGCGGTCCGGCTCGAACTGGTCCACCAGCACGCGGCAAGGCGTGCAAGCGTGGCATTCATCGCAATAGGGCCGGTAAGTGAAGATGCCGCTGCGGCGGAACCCGGCGCGCACCAGCCGCGAGTACACGTCCGCATTGATCAGGTGGGCCGGCGTCGCCACTTGCGAGCGGGCCATGCGGCCATCGAGATAGCTGCAGGCATAGGGTGCCGTTGCATAGAACTGCAAGGCGGAAAGCGGAAGCTCCTTCAGCTTGCTCATGGCTCAGGACCTGGGGCGGATGATGCAGCCAGCTTGTCAGACGGCCGGGGCGGCGGGCGTGGCGGTCCACCGTTCCAGCACCGATTTGTCGAACCGCCACGGCGTGATCGCCGGTTGTGCCGAAGCGGTCCGCACATGCGCCAGGAACTCCGCGCGCGAGATCGGGCGCGCGCCAAGCGAGGCCAGGTGATCGGTTTCCTGCTGGCAGTCTATCATCGGCACGCCGTGGTTGCCGAGGAACGCGCACAGCGCCGCCAGCGCGATCTTGGAGGCATCCGTACGGTGCGCGAACATCGATTCGCCGTAGAACATATGGCCCAGCGCCACGCCATAGAGCCCGCCCACGCGCTCGCCGCGGTACCAGGCCTCGACCGAGTGCGCCATGCCGCTGCCGTGCAGCGCGCTGTAGGCGGCAATGATCTCCCCGGTGATCCAGGTGCCGTCCTGGCCTTCGCGCGGTGTCAGCGCGCAGGCCCGCATCACGGCCAGGAAGTCGTCGTCGACGCGGATTTCCCAGTCGGGGTCGCGCAGCACGCGGCGCAGCGTCTTGCGGAAGGTGGTGGAAATCTTCAGGGCCTGCGGTGCCAGCACCATGCGCGGATCGGTGCTCCACCACAGCACCGGCTGGCCCACCGAGTACCACGGGAAGATGCCCTGGCGGTAAGCCAGCAGCAGCCGCTGGGGCGACAGGTCGCGACTGGCGGCCAGCAGGCCCGGCGCCTCGGTGGCAGGCCCCAGCGCGCGCTCCACCGGCGGAAACGGATCTTGCGGATCCAGCCAGGCAATCATGCTGGGGCTGCCGGGGCAGAAGCGATCAGGGGGTGACCGTCGCCCGGCTGGTCAGCGGGCGCATGGGCTTGTCGATATCCAGGCTGTGCAGCCGGAAGCTGCCGTCCTGCAACCGGCCCGCGGCGCGGTCGGCAAAGAAGCAGCGCAGCGTGTGGATCACCGTGGGGAAAGCGAGCTCGTCCCACGGCACGTCGGCTTCCTCCACCAGCTTTACTTCCAGGCTTTCCTCGCCGGGGGCGACGTCGAGGTCGTCCAGCGTGGCCAGGTAGAAAAGATGCACCTGGTGCACATGCGGAACGTTCAGGATCGAGAACAGCTCTCCGACCTGAACGCGGGCACCGGCTTCCTCCAGCGTTTCGCGCGAGGCGGCCTGCGCCGTGGTCTCGCCGATCTCCATGAACCCGGCCGGCAGCGTCCAGAAACCGTAGCGCGGCTCGATCGCGCGCTTGCACAGCAGGATCTTGTCTTCCCAGACCGGGATCGTGCCGACCACGTTGCGGGGATTGACGTAGTGGATGGTGCCGCAGTTGTCACAAACACTGCGCGGGCGGTTGTCGCCGTCTGGTACGCGCAGCACAACCGCATGGCCACAGTTCGAGCAGAATTTCATGAGGGGCGTCCGGGAGGAATGGGGCAAAGTGTATCACCGCGCGGCGCGCATGCCTGAGACCGCAAGGGCGCAAGGCGGTGCACCGGACCCGGAAAGCAAAAAGCCCGCGATTGCGGGCTTTGCGTTGTTCGACGCGCTGATGCGTTGGTTGCGGGGGCAGGACTTGAACCTGCGACCTTCGGGTTATGAGCCCGACGAGCTGCCAACTGCTCCACCCCGCGTCCGTCGAAGAAAAGATTATAGGGCACTGGATGCCGCATTGCAATACCTGCCTGAAGAAAATATGAATCAGCATGCAATGCCGCCTGCCATAACGGTTGGACGGCAACGTGGCTGGCTAAGTTCAGACGTCCGGCGGACTTTCGCTTGTGCGTTGCCACAGCGATGCCGCGAACTCGAAACTGTCGCGCTGCTGCAGGTCGTCACGCTGCCAGATCACGCGGTCGCGGCGCACGGTCAGCATCCAGGTGGTGGTTGCCAGCGGCTGCGGGTGGGCAAATGCGCGCGGAGACAGTACGGCGCCGCAAGGTCCATGCTGCGGGTCGCGCACCGAGGTGTAGCGGATCAGGCCGATGCCGGCTTCGCGCGCGACGCGGCCAAAGGCCTGGCAGGTCTCGTGGCTGTCGGGATCGGTCCATTGCGCGCTGTCCCGATCGAAGGGCGGCGCGTCCAGCGCCACGCCGTCGGTGCGCACGCTGACCTCGAACAGGGTCTGGGCACGGGCGTCGATGCGGGGCAGGGCGGGGCTATCGTTCAGGAAGCGCCAGCGCCAGTAGCCCAGTTCGGCGCAGGCGGTACGGATTTCCTCTGCGCCATAGAACACGCCCGGGTCCTGGCTGGCGCGAAAGCGCGAGCCCCATGGCGACGGCGGATAACGGAACGGCGTGAACAGGAGATAGTGCAGATGGCGCGCTTCCGCGGGCACGGCGGGCTTGCCGGCGTCGAGCACGGCTTCCAGCACGGCCTGCTCGTCGAGGCTGTCGACCAGGGGCATGGTCGAAACCACGTGCTGGGCTTCCACCGCACGCCAGAGGCTGAGCGCGAACGGCCGGCGCTCAGATGCGACCGCGGGTGGCGTCCAGGTAGTGAACGACACGAACGAGACCTTCGGTGGTGCGGATCATTTCGAGGGGTTTGCCGCCCAGCGCCAGGTTCTCGTTGGTCAGCCATAGCCGGGCCTGGTCGCCGTGCCCGAGGATGGCATCGAGCGAGCGGAACAGCCGTACGAACAGCACGCCGAATTCCCACTCCTTGCGGTGCTTGTCGAGGATGTACAGGCCGGATGCCATGCGTGAAACCGAAGCCGTGCTGATGCCCAGCACGCTGGCCACGATCGCCTGGCTGATGCCCAGGAAGCCGGCCGCGCGCATGACGGCCTTGGTCAGCGTGGCGCCAGGGTCCGGCCCGCTGGCGGGTTCTGTTTCCGGAATTCGCCTCGATTGCATCGCCTCTGCTCCTGTTTCTTCAGAAACATTATAGGCGAGTCATTTCAGAAGGGAAGTGCCAGGTGCGGGAATCCGGCCCGCGGCGCGGTACGAGGCAGCCGGCGGATGCAGAGGCGGCTGCCCGCCACGTCTTGCTCAGTAAGTCTCGATATGCAGACGGCCTTCGCTCCTCATGGTGGCCTCCAGCTCCTGCCAGGACTGGCCGGCCGCGGCACAGGCGTCGCCAAAGGCCGACAGCACGCCTTCTTCCATCCCCTTCAGGCCACAGATGTAGACATGGCCGTGCGGGTCGGCCAGCAGGGCCGCCACGCCGGCGGACGCCTCGCGGATCGCGTCCTGTACATAGCGGCGTGGCACCCCGGCATCGCGCGAGAAGGCGAAGTGGATGTCCAGGAAGTCCCTGGGCAGCTTCAGCAGCGGGCCGAAATAGGGCAGCTCGCGCGCGTTGCGGGCCCCGAAGAACAGCATGCGGCGTCCGCCGAAGTGCTCCATGTTGCGCCGCATGCGCTCGGTCATGGCCCGCATCGGCGCCGAACCGGTGCCGGTGCACACCATCATGATGCTGGCCTCGCGGTGGTTGGGCATCAGGAACGTGGTGCCGAACGGCCCCACCACCTGCACGGTGTCGCCCTTGGCCAGGTCGCACAGGAAGTTGGAGGCCACGCCGCGCACCGGATTGCCGTCGTGGTCTTCCTCGACGCGCTTCACCGTCAGCGCCAGGTTGTTGTAACCCGGGCGTTCGCCGTCGCGCGGGCTGGCAATCGAATACATGCGGATGTAGTGCGGCTTGCCGGCGGCGTCGGTGCCGGGCGGCAAGATGCCGATGGCCTGTCCTTCCAGCACGGGGAAGAAGTGCGTGCCGAAGTCCAGCACGATGTGGTGGATGTCGCTGGAGGCGTCCTCCGCGGTCAGCCGGTAGTTGCCAGCCACCGTAGCTGTCACCGGCGCGCGCACGCCGTGCAGGTTCACGTAAGGGTGGGCCGCCGACCAAGGCGCACGCGACGAGGTGTGGCGGCTTGTTTCCACGGCCTGTACCGTCACGCCGCCTTCATCGGCCGCGGCCGCAGTGTCGGCGCGCACGGCTTCATCAGTGCCCGCGGCGTCGAGGTCGGCCGCTGGCAGCGGTACCTCGGCCGGCAACTCGTCCCACAGCAGCTGTTCCTCGATCGGGTAGGCCTGGCCCCTGAGCATGGTGCGCCAGTTGTCGATGGCGCCGGTAGGGCACGGCGACAGGCAGGCGTTGCAGGCATTGCAGACGTCGGCCTTCACCACATAGTTGCGCTCGTCATGGGTGATGGCATCGATCGGGCACGTGTCCTCGCAGGTATTGCAGCGGATGCAGATTTCCGGATCGATCAGGTGCTGCTTGATGATTTCGGGGGCGCCCATGGTATGTCTCCATGTGGGGCGGGGCCGTATGCGGCCCCGGGGCTGACAGTCCTGTCTGTCTTGTGATGTCTTGCGATGTCTTGAGATCGGGGGGGCGGCCGCTTAGTTGAACCGCACGTACTCGAAATCCATCGGCTGGCGGTTGATGCCGACGGCCGGCGGGGCGATCCAGTTGGCGTATTTGCCCGGTTCGGCCACGCGGCCCATCAGTGAGGCGACATAGGCGCGGTCTGCTTCCGTCGCCAGCCACTTCGGTGCGTTGGCCTGCCACTGCGCTTCGGACAGCACCTCTCCGGTCGGCGATACATGCACGTTGGACAGCGTGCCGATCTTGCGGTTGAAGGCCTTGTGCGGGACCGTCAGCTTGAACGGGATGCCGTGCTTTTCGATCACCTTGTTCCAGCGCGCCACGCCGCCGATCGAATCGCGGATGTAGTCGTCGCGCAGCACTTCGTTGAGTGCGTTGAGCATCGGCACCTCGCGCTCGCCGAGCTGGCCGTCGCGCACTTCGAGCACGCGGTAGACGTCGCTCTTGAGCACGTGGTCGTCGGTGCGCTTGCCTTCCTCGAAGCGGCCCTTGAGCCCGGCGCTGTAGAACGTGGCCGCATTGGACGACTGGTCCGCGCCGAACAGGTCGATGGTGACGCTGTAGTGGAAGTTCAGGTAGCGCTGGATGGTCTCCAGGTCGATCACGCCGGCGGCGCGCACCTCGGCCGGGTCGCGGATGTCGCGCTCGCGCATGACCTCGCAGGTACGCTGGATCACGCGCGACACACCCGATTCGCCCACGAACATATGGTGCGCTTCCTCGGTCAGCATGAAGCGCGTGGTGCGCGCGAGCGGATCGAAGCCCGATTCGGCCAGCGCGCACAACTGGAACTTGCCGTCGCGGTCGGTGAAGTAGGTGAACATGAAGAACGACAGCCAGTCGGGCGTGCGCTCGTTGAACGCGCCGAGGATGCGCGGGTTGTCCTGGTCGCCGGAGCGGCGGTCCAGCAGGGCCTCGGCTTCCTCGCGCCCGTCGCGCCCGAAGTAGCGGTGCAGCAGGTACACCATGGCCCACAGGTGGCGGCCTTCCTCGACGTTGACCTGAAACAGGTTGCGCAGGTCGTACAGCGACGGGCAGGTCAGTCCCAGGTGCCGTTGCTGCTCGACCGAGGCGGGTTCGGTATCGCCCTGCGTGACGATGATGCGGCGCAGGTTGGCGCGGTGCTCGCCGGGCACGTCCTGCCACGCGGCTTCGCCCTTGTGCTCGCCGAAATGGATCTGGCGCGCCGGGTCGGCCGGCTGCAGGAAGATGCCCCAGCGGTAGTCGGGCATCTTCACGTAGTCGAAATGCGCCCAGCCCGACGGGTCGACCGACACCGCCGTGCGCAGGTACACGTCAAAGTCGTGCGAGCCCTCCGGCCCCATGTCGCGCCACCAGTCCAGGAACGCCGGCTGCCAGTGCTCCAGTGCACGCTGCAGCGCGCGGTCGTCCGCCAGGTTGACGTTGTTGGGGATCTTCTGGCTGTAGTAGATGCTCACGGGGTGTCTCCTGTATTTGGGGTGCGTGTCGGGATTCTCGTGAGACTGGTTCAGGGCGAAGCGAAGCGGTTCTGGCTAGGCGCGGGGCCGCAGACAGTACAAGTAGTACGGCAAGGCCGCGCAACGACGTCAGAATCGTCCTGAACCAGTCTCACACGCGGTTCCAGTCGAAGCGGGCTTTGTTGCCGGTACCGAACACCTTGAGCGCGCCGTTTTCGCCCACCGCGTTGGGGCGGTTGAAGATCCAGTTCTGCCATGCCGTCAGGCGCCCGAAGATGCGGGTTTCCATGGTCTCGCCAGGGCCGAAGCGCAGATTGGCTTCGAGGCCCGTGAGCGCATCGGGCGACAGGCTGGCGCGCTCTTCGACCGCGATGCGGATCTCGTCCTCCCAGTCCATGTCGTCGGGGGCGGCAGTGATCAGTCCCAGCGAATCCGCGCTGAGCGCGTCGAGCGGCGCGCCGATGTGCTCGCGCGCGGCGGTGATGGCGGCTTCGTCCTGATAGAAGCGCGCGGCCAGCCGCGACAAGCCGTTGGGCATCGGGTAGCGGCCGAAGTTGGCATCGCTGAGGAACACACGCGGCGCGTCATCCGGTGCATCGGGCAAGTGCAGCATGTAGCTGCGATCAGCCGCCAGTGCCAGTTCCAGCAGCGTGCCGGCGAAGCAGGAATCCTGCTCGATCAGCGCGAACAAGCTGCGCGAAGACACGTCCAGCCGCGCCAGCGTACGACGCAGCATGCCGATGATTTCGCGCACGAACCAGTGGCTGGCGTGCGCCTCCATCAGTGCATCGGCGGCCAGCACGGCGGCGGGATCGCCATCGGTCTTCATGACCCACATGCCGATATCGAGATGGTTGGTCCGTAGTGTCAGGATGGCGTCGTCGAGCTCGCGCGCCATCTTGAGCGGCCACCACTGCATGCCCGCGGACACGATGCCCGCCAGGTCCGTCGGCTGGTGACGATCCGGCCCGAATACCGTGATGGTGGCCTTGCGCGCGGCGCGGTCGAAGTGGACCCGCACGGTGTCGTAGCGATAGCCGTCTTCCTCGGCAGTGCGCGACAGCGGCGTGAGTTCGACGCCATGATGGCCTTGCGGGCGATCGCTGGTGGCCGCCAGCGCGGCGGCGCGCTCGGCGACATATTCGGCAAAGCGTGCGGGTTTGACCACGTCATCCACGAGCTTCCAGTCCTTGGCGCGCTGGCCGCGCACGCCTTCGGTGGTGGTGCAGAAGATGTCGGCATGGTCGCGGCGCACGTGGCGCTTGTCGGTCACCCGTGTCAGGCCGCCGGTGCCCGGCAGCACCCCCAGAAGCGGCACTTCCGGCAGGCTGACGGCGGAGGAGCGGTCGTCGACCAGCACGATCTCGTCGCAAGCCAGCGCCAGCTCATAGCCGCCGCCCGCCGTGGTGCCGTTGCACGCGGCAATAAACTTCAGCCCCGAGTGGCGGCTGGCGTCTTCGATGCCGTTGCGTGTCTCGTTGGTGAACTTGCAGAAATTCACCTTCCACGCATGCGACGACTGGCCCAGCATGAAGATATTGGCGCCCGAGCAAAAGATGCGGTCGCGTGCGCTGGTCATCACCACCGTGCGGACTTCCGGGTGCTCGAAGCGGATGCGTTGCAGGGCGTCGTGCAGTTCGATGTCGACGCCCAGGTCGTAGGAATTCAGCTTCAGCGTGTAGCCCGGCCGCAGTCCGCCTTCCTCATCGACGTCCATCGCCAGCGTGGCGACCGGGCCGTCAAACGTGAGTTTCCAGTGGCGGTATTGATCAGGGTGGCGCTCAAACGTGACGGGTTGGTCGGAAGCTTGGCTGGGGGCGGTGGCCGGCGCGGACATGGCTGTCTCCTTGATGCACTATAGTGCCTTGCGGCTTTTAATGAAATATAGTGCATGGTACCGAGCGACGCAATACCTTTCTGCGCCGCCGCGGGCAAGAGGGGCCGACTCAGGCGGTGACGTTGGGAAGCTGGGCGCGCAGGGCCTGCAACGAGGTGTGGGCGTCCTGTCCGCTGGTGTCCAGCGCGATGTCAGCGCGGGCGTAGAGCGGCGCGCGTGCCTGCAGGATGCGGCGCAGGTCCGTCATGGCCTCGCGGTTGCCCTGCATGGGACGCATGTCGCCCTGTGCCACCACGCGGGCCATGTGCTCTTCCGGCGAGGTCTTGACCCACACGGTATAGCAGCGCGACAGCAGCAGGTTGAAGGTGGCTGGCTCGGAAACGAGGCTGCCCGGGGTGGCAAGCACCATGCTGTCGTGCTCGCGCAGTGCGCGTTCGAGCGCGCGCATCTCGTAGCGGCGGTACGCGGCCTGGCCATATAGCGAATGGATCTCCGAGAGGCTGGCGCCGGCTTCCTGCTCGATCACATTATTGAGTTCGACGAACGGCATGTCTTCCGCCGCCGCCAGGGCGCGGCCGAGCGTGGATTTTCCCGCGCCGCGCAAGCCGATCAGGGCAATGCGGCGGTGGCGCGCATCCCGCGATTCGGCAGGGGCGAGCGCATGGCGACAGGCTTCGCGCACGCGTGCCAGGTCGCCCGTGGGCAACTGTGCCAGCCATTGCACGAGCTGCGCAAATTCGGTGGCCTGCTGGCCGTTGAGCCCGTCGACTTCGGCCAACACGACCGGCAGTGGCACATCGAGCGCCCGCGCGACCTGCCGCAGCAGCAGCACCGACGCATTGCCCGTGCCGGTTTCCAGGTTGGCCAGATACCGTTCCGAGACATCCGCGCCGCGCGCCAGGTCCTTGCGCGACATGCCGCGCGCGGCGCGCAGCGAGCGGATGCGCTCGCCCAATTGCGTGAGATAAGGATCGCGTTCGCCACTGGCGCCGCTGGTGCGGGCATCGGGCGAGGGCAGCGGTTCGGGTTCTCGGCGCATGGCGTGCTGGTGTATCAGGCGGTCTTGGCTGGCCCTTGTGCGGTATCCGGCCGTAAAAAGAGGCGAATTATAAGGGAGTCCTTTGGGGTGGAAGGGCTTGTGGTGTCATATAGTGCATCTACTAACTTGCATGATAGTTGATATGAAATAAAATGCATCAACAAGCCGATGCGATCGCCTCAGCGCAGCGGCAATCCAAGAGCGACCGGCCTGACGCCGCCGCGCCTCCGGTGCCTTGCGCCGGCGGCGGGCGACACCAAGGAGTGGAGACATGACGCCCCCCAATACCGCTGCCGGTTCGCCGGCGGGTGTATCGCTTTCGCCCGGAACTGCCGAATCCGACATCACTGCGTTGCCTGCCCGGTACAACGCTGCCGCCGACCTGCTCGGCCGCAACCTGGCCGCCGGCCGGGGCAACAAGATTGCCTATGTCGACGATGCCGGCACGCTGACCTTCTCCGAACTCGACGCGCGCTGCCGCCGATTTGCCGCCGCGCTGCATGACGCCGGCTTCCGGCGCGAAGAGCGCTTGCTGCTGTGCGCGCTCGATACGATCGATTTTCCAACGGTCTTTCTCGGTTGCCTGCTCGCCGGCGTGGTGCCGGTTGCGGTGAACACGCTGCTGACGGCGGATGACTACGCCTACATGCTCGACCACTGCGGTGCGCGCGCGGTGGTGGTGTCGGAGGCATTGCTGCCCACCATGAAGACCGCGATCGCGAAGAGCGGCCTGTCTCCGATGCTGATCCAGGCGGGCCCGTATCAGGACGCGGCGCCCAGCTGCAGCGTGGAGGCGGTCGTGGCGCGTACGCGTTCGACCGCGCCGGATGCGGGCACGGGGCCGGACGACATGGCGTTCTGGCTCTATTCGTCAGGCTCGACCGGCCGGCCCAAGGGCACCGTGCATACGCACGGCAACCTGTTCCACACGGCCGACCTGTACGCGCGCCGCGTGCTGGGCCTGCGCGAAGACGATGTCGTGTTCTCGGCGGCCAAGCTCTTCTTTGCCTACGGACTTGGCAATGCGCTGACCTTCCCGCTGTCGGTCGGCGCCACCACGGTATTGATGGCGGAACGGCCGACGCCGGGCGCCGTATTCCAGCGGCTGCGCGAGCATCGGCCCACTGTGTTCTGCGGCGTGCCCACGCTGTTTGCCGGCATGCTGGCCGCGCCGGACCTGCCGCCACGCAGCGACGTGGCCATGCGCGTCTGTACCTCGGCCGGCGAGGCGCTGCCGCGGGATATCGGCGAACGGTACCTGGCGCATTTTGGCTGCGACATCCTCGACGGCATCGGCTCCACCGAAATGCTCCATATCTTCCTGTCGAACCGCCCAGGGGACGTCCACTACGGTACCACCGGCAAGCCGGTGCCCGGCTATGAACTCAAGCTGCTGGACGAGCTTGGCGAGCCCTCCAGGCCCGGCGAGATCGGCGACCTGTACATCAAGGGGCCGTCCGCGGCACTGATGTACTGGTGCAACCGCGACAAGAGCCGCGACACCTTCGTTGGCGCGTGGACGCGCAGCGGCGACAAGTACCTGCAGGACGCCGACGGCTACTACATCTACGCCGGGCGCAGCGACGACATGCTCAAGGTCGGCGGCATCTATGTCTCGCCATTCGAGGTCGAGGCCGCGCTTGCCCAGCACCCGGCAGTGCTGGAGGCGGCGGTGATCGGGGTGGCCGATGCCGACGACCTGGTCAAGCCGAAGGCCTTCGTCGTGATGCGGCCGGGGCAGCATTGGCATACTGGCATGGCGGCCGAACTGCAGGCTTTCGTCAAGTCGAGGCTGGCGCCGTACAAGTACCCGCGTCAGATCGAGTGCGTAGAGGACTTGCCCAAGACGGCCACTGGCAAGATCCAGCGCTTCCGCCTGCGCCAGCGCGAGGAAGCCGCGCGGCAGGCCGGCGCGGGCGCCGCAACCGTTTCCGCCAATGCCTGACGACAAGGCGAGCATGCAGAGCGAGTGGGTGGATATTCCGTTCGACGGCCGACGCATCCGGATCGAGCATCAGTGGCTGCGCCCCGAACGCACGCAGCGCCCGCTGGTGGTGTTCCTGCATGAAGGGCTCGGCTCGGTCGGCATGTGGCGCGACTTTCCGCTGAGCTTCTGCGAGGCCGGCGATTTTCGCGGACTGGTGTTCTCGCGCTATGGCTACGGGCGCTCCACGCCGCGGCCACACGACGAAAAGTGGGGCGTCGACTTCATGCACCGGCAGGCGCGCGAAGCCTTGCCGGCGCTGTTCGATGCGCTGGACATCGGTCCCGGGCGCAGTCATGGCAGGCCTTGGCTGTTCGGCCATAGCGACGGCGGCTCGATTGCGTTGATCCACGCCGGCAGCTTTCCCGATGCCGTCGATGGCGTCACCGTGCTGGCGCCGCATATCCTCGTCGAAGACGTGTCCGTGCGCAGCATAGAAGCCACGCGCCAGGCCTATCTTGAGACCGACCTGCGCAGCCGCCTGGCGCGCTACCACGACGACGTGGATTCGGCTTTCTGGGGCTGGAACGACATCTGGCTCGATCCCGCGTTTCGCCAGTGGGACTTGCATGCGCTGCTGCCGCAATTGCGCTGCCCGGTGCAGGCGGTGCAGGGCGAGGACGATGTGTACGGCACCATGGCCCAGATCGAGGGTATCCATCGATATGCCCCACAAACCGCCTTGCTTAAACTCGCGCGGTGCGGTCATTCGCCACATCGCGACCGGCCGGCGCCGTTGACGCAGGAGGCGGTACGGTTTATAAACGCACATACTTCATACCTAAAATAATTCGTTGCCCGCCCCCGCGTTCGCATCCCGGCATGCGTCCGGCTATGCATCCGAACCTGGGGGAAGGGATCGATCACGGTTCCACGAACCGCCGGCTTGACCACCAGGAGACATCATGCACCGCTTCACATCGCGCAGGCTCGCGCCTGCCTGCCTTGCCGTCGCTGCAATGCTTGCCGCCACCGGGGCCGTCCATGCGCAAAGCGCGCAGGGCGGGAAGATCAAGGTAGGGTTCATGCTGCCTTACACGGGTACGTATGCGTCACTGGGTACGGCCATCGAGAACGGCTTCCGCATGTACGTGCAGCAGCAGGGCGGCAAGCTCGGCGGCCGCGACATCGAGTACTTCAAGGTCGATGACGAATCCGATCCCGCCAAGGCGCCCGAGAACGCCACCAAGCTGATCAAGCGCGACCAGGTCGACGTGGTCGTGGGCACCGTGCATTCGGGCGTGCAGATGGGCATCGTCAAGGTGGCCAAGGAAAACAACACGCTGCTGATCATCCCGAACGCCGGCGTCGATGAAGCGACCGGTCCGCTGTGCGGCCCCAATATCTTCCGCTCGTCGTTCTCCAACTGGCAGCCCGGCTACGCCATGGGCCATGTGCTGGCCGAGCGCGGCATGAAGAAGGTGGTCACCCTGACCTGGAAGTACGCGGCCGGCGAGCAATCGGTCAAGGGCTTCAAGGAAGCCTTCGAAGGCAAGGGCGGCAAGGTGGTGAAGGAACTGAGCCTGCCGTTCCCCAACGTGGAGTTCCAGGCGCTGATCACCGAAGTGGCGGCGCTCAAGCCGGACGCCGTGTTCGTGTTCTTCGCGGGCGGCGGCGCCGTCAAGTTCGTCAAGGACTGGGCCGCGGCCGGGCTCAAGGACAAGATTCCGCTTTACGGCTCGGGCTTCCTGACCGACGGCACGCTCGAAGCGCAGGGCAACGCCGCGCAGGGCCTGGAGACCACGCTGCACTATGCCGACGGCCTGAGCAACGCGCGCGACAAGAGCTTCCGCCTCGACTACGCCAAGACGTACAAGCTGCAGCCGGACGTGTACGCCGTGCAGGGCTACGACGCCGCGCAGCTGCTCGCCGCCGGTGCCAATGCGGTAAAGGGCGACATGTCGCGCAAGGCCGATGTCTACAAGGCCATGGAAGCGGCCAGGGTGGACAGCCCGCGCGGTGCCTTCACACTGTCCAAGGCGCACAACCCGGTGCAGGACTTCTACCTGCGCAAGGTGGACGGCCGCGAGAACAAGGTGAGCACCGTGGCGGTGAAGTCGCTGGCCGATCCGGCGCGCGGCTGCCGTCTCTGATTCCGACCTTTCGACCGGCATGATGCGCCGGTGCCGCGGCCTGCCGCGCGCCGGGCATCTTCCCCACGCAGCATGGACATCGTCTCTTTCCTGATCCAGTGCCTGAACAGCGTGCAGTACGGGCTGCTGCTGTTCCTGGTGGCAAGCGGCCTGACGCTGATCTTCGGCATCATGGGCGTCATCAACCTGGCACATGGCAGCTTCTACATGCTCGGGGCCTATCTGGCGTTCACGCTGGCCAGCCTCACGGGCAACCTGCTGATTGCCGTGCCGCTCGGCATCGTGCTGGCCGTGGCGTTCGGCTACGTGCTGGAGTGGGTGTTCTTCAGCTTCCTCTACGAGCGCGACCACCTGCAGCAGGTGCTGATGACCTACGGCCTGATCCTCGTGTTCGAGGAATTGCGCAGCATCCTGGTCGGCGACGATGTGCACGGCGTGCCCGTGCCCGCGTTGCTGGACGGCGCGCTGCCGATCGGCAACGACATGACGTACCCGGTCTACCGCCTGTTCATCTCGGCGGTGTGCCTGCTGGTGGCGGCGGCAATGTACTTCGTGATCCGGCGCACGCGCCTGGGCATGATGATCCGCGCGGGCGCCACCAACCGTGAAATGGTGCAGTCGCTCGGCATCAACGTGACGGTGCTGTACCGCGTGGTGTTCGCGCTGGGCGTGGCGCTGGCGGTGCTGGCGGGGATGATTGCCGCGCCGGTGTCGTCGGTGTACCCGGGCATGGGCGCGCAGGTGCTGATCGTCTGCTTCGTGGTGGTGGTGATCGGCGGCATCGGCTCGGTGAAGGGCGCGCTGGTCGCCTCGCTGCTGCTGGGCTTCGTCGATACCTTTGGCAAAGTGTTCTGGCAGGATGCGTCGGGCGTGCTGATCTACCTCCTGATGGCGGTGATCCTGTTGTGGAAGCCGCAAGGCCTGTTCAAGGCGGGTTGATATGGATACCAAGCTTTCCCCGGCGGCTTCGCACGGCAGCGCGCGCGTCGCCTTTGCGTGGCTGGTGGCATTCGCGGTGCTGGCCAGCCTGCCGCTGGTGCTGACCGCAGACAGCCACAAGTTTTATATCGAGCTGCTGAGCAAGGTCATGATCATGGCCATCTTCGCGCTCTCGCTGCAGTTGCTGATCGGCTATACCGGCCTGGTGAGCCTGGGCCATGCCGCCTACTTCGCGGCGGCGGCTTATGCCACGGCCATGCTGGCGCCGGAGTCCGGTCCCGGCAACGGCTGGCTGCTGCTGGCCGGGGCCCTGGGCGCCGCGGCAGTGTTGGCGATGCTGGTCGGCATGCTGGTGCTGCGCACGCGCGGGGTCTACTTCATCATGGTGACGCTGGCGTTCGCGCAGATGGTGTATTTCGTCTTCCACGACACCAAGATCGCTGGCGGCAGCGACGGCACGTACATCTACTTCCGCCCGGAATTCCCGGTGCCCGGCCTGCGGCAAGTGACCGTCAACGACCCCAGTCATTTCTACTGGATGGTCTGGGCCGCCATGGGCGTGACCGTAGCAGTGCTGGCGCTGCTGCTGCGTTCGCGCTTCGGGCACGCGCTGGTGGGCATCCGCCATAACGAGCAGCGCATGCGCGCAGCGGGCTATGCCACGTACCGCTACCAGCTCGGTGCGTTCGTCGCCGGCGGCATGCTGGCGGGGCTGGCGGGCTTCCTGTATGCGGTCCAGTTCGGCTTCGTCAACCCGGAAATCGCCTCGTGGCACCAGTCGGGCAATGCCATGCTGATGGTCATCCTGGGCGGCGTGGGCAGCCTGGCCGGCGCGGTGCTGGGCGCCTTTTCCTTTGTGCTGGTGGCCGAGTGGTTCAGCACGATGACCAAGCACTGGCAGTTGCTGATGGGCGGCTTCATCATCGTCGCGGTGGCCCTGCTGCCGCGCGGGCTGGTGAGCCTGCCGGCGGTGCTGCGCCCGAAGGCGCGAGCCCCGGGCGTGCGCAACGGCGATGACGACGACGCAGCGCAGGAGGCGGGCGGTGAACGCCGCCACCACCGCAACACGGAGGCCGCATGAGCACACCGGTATTGCAGGCCACCGGCCTGACGCGCCGTTTTGGCGGCCTGACCGCCGTGGCGGGAGTGGATCTGTCGCTGGCGCTGCACGAGATCCACGCAGTGATCGGCACCAACGGCGCCGGCAAATCCACGCTGATCAATATGCTGTCCGGCGAACTGCCGCCTTCGGCAGGCCAGCTTCACCTGCAGGGGCGGGATGTGACCGGGTGGTCCCAGCCGCGGCTGGCCCGGCATGGCATTGGCCGCAGCTACCAGCGCAATAACATCTTCCTGCCGCTCACCGTGCGCGAGAACTGCCGGCTGGCGGCGCAGTCGCGTGCCCAGCGCGCCTGGCGGCTCTGGGAGGGCGCCGGCGGCTGCCGCATGAGCGGCGCGCTTGCCGACGAGGCCATGGAGCGTGCGGGGCTTGCCGCGCATGCGGGGCGGCTCGCCAGCGAACTCGCGCACGGCCAGAAGCGCCAGCTCGAAGTGGCCATGTGCCTGGCCACGCAGCCCGTGGCCCTCCTCCTGGACGAGCCGCTAGCGGGCATGGGCGCCGAAGAGTCGTCGCGCATGCTGGCGCTGTTGCGCGGCCTGCGCGAAGGCCATGCGATCCTGCTGGTAGAGCACGATATGGATGCCGTGTTTGCCGTGGCCGACCGCATCACGGTGATGGTCAACGGCGCGGTCATTGCCAGCGGCACGCCCGATGCCATTCGCGCCAACCGGGAAGTCCAGCTCGCCTACCTGGGCGAGGGCGAAGACCACGAGGTGCCGGCATGACGGCAGCGATGATCGAAGCCAGCGGCATCAACGCCTGGTACGGCTCCAGCCATATCCTGCGCGACGTGGACTTCCGCGTCGGCACGGGCGAGACCGTGGGCCTGCTCGGGCGCAATGGCATGGGCAAGAGCACGCTGCTGCGAACGCTGCTGGGCCACGTGCGCCAGCGCACCGGCAGCATCCGCGTGGCCGGGCGCGATGTTTCGCGCGCGCAGCCCCACGAGGTGGCGCGCCTTGGGGTGGCCTACGTGCCCGAAGGGCGCGGCATCTTCCCGAACCTGTCGGTGCGCGAGAACCTGGTCATGGCGGCACGCAAGGGCTGCAATGGCCGCCATGACTGGGACGAGGCGCGCGTGCTCGACCTGTTTCCGCGGCTCAAGGAGCGCCTGGACCATGGAGGACAACAACTGTCCGGCGGCGAGCAGCAGATGCTGTCGATCGGCCGCGCGTTGATGACCAACCCCGACTGCCTGGTGCTTGACGAAGCCACGGAAGGGCTCGCGCCGCGCATCGTGCGCGAGATCTGGGAGGTCATTGCCACCGTGCGGGCGACGGGCATCGCCTCCGTGGTGGTGGATCGCAACTTCCGGTCCGTGCTCGCCCACGCGGACCGCGTGGTCGTGCTGGAGAAGGGGCGTGTCGTCCTGACCGGCCCCGCCGCAGACCTCGCCGGCAAGCATGAGGCTCTCGATCGCTACCTCGGCGTATAAGACCATCTCACACGAAAAGTGATGTAAATATCTCATTTTGTGGCAACATGGCAACGTCGTTCCAGCGCTGGCAGGTCCGGTGCTATTTGCTGCAGGACTTGACCATCCACCACTTCCCACCCATGCTTGATGCGTTCCGCCAGCGGTATCGGGGGCATCGTCAGTGGCCGGCGCGCCGCAGTTCATCTAGAATTGCGGCCGTTTGTGCAACGCAATAGAACAACTGAAGAGGGAGGCGGCCGATTCACGGCTGCTGTGTCGGGCCGGATTCCGGGTAGAGCGCTCTACCGCCCGCGATCCGGTCGTCGAGACCAGAATTCATGACCACCCAATCCGCAACCACCAGCCACTACTTTGTCGAGAGCCCGAGCACGCGCGCTCTTGTGATCGGCGCAATCGGCGTCGTATTCGGCGATATCGGGACCAGCCCGCTGTACGCGCTCAAGGAGTGCTTCAGCCAGGAACATGGCATTCCCTTCAGCCCGGACGCGGTGCTCGGCATCATTTCGATGCTGTTCTGGGCCATGATCATCGTGGTGTCGCTCAAATATGTCCTGTTCGTGATGCGGGCGGACAACAATGGCGAGGGCGGCGTGCTGGCCCTGATGGCGCTGGCACTGCGCACCGCGGCGCCACGCTCGCGCATGGCCAAGCTGCTGATGATGCTGGGCATCTTCGGCGCCTGCATGTTCTACGGCGACGCGGTCATCACGCCGGCCATCTCGGTGTTGTCCGCGGTGGAGGGGCTGGAGATTGCCGCCCCGGGTCTTTCCCACTTTGTCATTCCCATCACGCTGGTCATCCTGGCCGCGCTGTTCTTCATTCAGCGCAGCGGCACGCATGCCGTCGGCAAGCTGTTCGGGCCGATCATGGTCGCCTGGTTCATTGCCCTGGGCGCGCTGGGCCTGCTGCACCTGCTGCAGGCGCCGGGCATCCTGATGGCCATCAGCCCGCACCATGGCATCAAGTTCCTGATGGAGCATTCGCTGCAGGCCTTTGTCGTGCTGGGCTCGGTGTTCCTGGTGCTGACCGGTGCCGAGGCGCTGTACGCGGACATGGGGCATTTTGGCGCGCGCCCGATCCGCTATGGGTGGTTCGTGCTGGTGATGCCGTGCCTGATGCTGAACTACTTTGGCCAGGGGGCGATGCTGCTGAACCATCCGGAAGCCGTGGCCAATCCGTTCTACCTGATGGTGCCCAGTGCGCTGCAACTGCCCATGGTGCTGCTGGCGACCTGCGCCACGGTGATTGCCTCGCAGGCGGTCATTTCTGGCGCGTTCTCGCTGACCAGCCAGGCCATCCAGCTGGGCTTCGTGCCGCGCATGCGGATCCGCTACACGTCGGAGGCGGAAATCGGCCAGATCTACCTGCCGGTCATCAACTGGATCCTGCTGGTGCTCGTGGTGGCGGTCGTGGTGGCCTTCAAGAAATCGGATAACCTGGCCGCTGCTTATGGCATTGCGGTCACCACGACCATGGTGATCACCACCTTCCTGGCCGCCGTGGTGATGCGCAATGTCTGGAAGTGGAACCCGGTGCTGGTGACCCTGATCGGCCTGTCGTTCCTGATGGTGGACCTGGCGTTCTTCGCGGCCAACCTGCTGAAGATCGCGGAAGGCGGCTGGTTCCCGCTGCTGATGGGCGGTACCGCGTTCTTCCTGCTGATGACCTGGTACAGCGGCCGCAAGCTGTTGCGCGCACGCAGCCTTGAAGATGGCATTCCGCTTGAGCCCTTCATTGCCGGCCTGCTGGCGCACCCGCCGCACCGGGTGGAAGGCACGGCCGTGTTCCTGACCGGCAATACCGACTCGGTGCCGGTGTCGCTGCTGCACAACCTGAAGCACAACCGCGTGCTGCATGAACGTGTAGTCTTTCTCAGTTTCGTCACGCGCGACATTCCTTATGTCGATGACGAACACCGCCTGAGCTGCAAGGACCTGGGCGGTGGCGTGTATATCCTGAAGTCCGACTACGGCTTCAAGGAAACCCCGGACGTGCACAAGGTGCTGGAACTCGCGCAGCGCAAGCTCGGCATGCAGTTCGAGCTGATGGAGACGTCCTTCTTCATCGCGCGCGAATCGGTTATCCCGTCCAAGCTGCCGGGCATGTCGATGTGGCGCGAGAGCTTGTTCGCTTGGATGCACCAGAACGGCGCCAAGCCGTCAGACTTCTTCCAGATTCCCGCCAACCGCGTGGTCGAACTCGGCACCAAGGTCGAGATTTGATCCTTGCCGCGGTAGTAGGACAAAGCCCCCGCAGGCGCAGGCCGGGCGGGGGCTTTGTTTTGTTCTTGGGCGGATTGAGGGAGGGTTGAGGTTGGGGGTGCTTGGCGGGCGCCGACACGGCGGCCCGCGCGTATGCCTTAGTCGCCGCTGACCAGGGTGCGGGCGTCGACCACGTGGTCGCGGTAGGCCTCGAATATCCGTCGCAGCGCCTGCTCCATCGTCACCTCGGGCTTCCAGCCCAGTTCCTGCATGGTGTTGTCGATC
>NZ_JBYOJR010000019.1:0-129466 GCF_057798915.1 Cupriavidus sp. 22TCCZM01-5 | reverse complement strand
CCGTGGTCCCTGCTGCTACCGACATCGTGTAATCGCCTTCGGCTGCGCTACGCGCAGAGCCCTAGTCTGAGCACCCAGGCCGCAGGCAAAGCGCGCCGCAGCGAAGCCGGGAAACCGAACCGTCGGCACTGGCGACGATGATGCCGCGCGCAGACCGACTAGGACGCGCGCGCAGCGCAGCCGTAGGCGTCCCACCACTGACCTCGTTGGAACGCTGTACCCGAGCCCTACATGGGGATCGTACAAGAGCCGGTTATCGGAGGCACTGGTTCTGAATCACTATGCGTAGCAGGCTCGAACGGGCACCCAAGCATCGCGAGACCAAAGCCGCTTGAAGACAAGAAGCGCATCGTTGATGGCCAGCCGCCAGGCGACGCGCTTTTCTGCTTACTCTTTTGTCGCTCGGACAAAAGAGTAAGTCGCCGGCTACGCCGGCGAAACAGCGGCGCCTGCCAAGAACGACGAGCCAGTCACCACCACAAAGCCCCCCCGGCGACGCCAGCGAAACAGCAGCGCCTGCCAAGCACGACAACCCCATCATCTCCCTCCAGCGAAGAGCAAAATTCAAGCGCAGCGTGAAATGCTGCAATGCAGGGAGGATTGCGCGACTTGCACCCGCGGCGCATAACCCCGCGCGTTATTGGTTGTCTTGTGAACATTCTTACCTATACTGCCCTCACCTCGGACCACTTCGTTGCGCGGCCGGGCTAGTTTGTGCGCCGCGCTGATGTCCGACTGAGCGCCGTCGACCGGCGCACGAGACAGGCGCGCCGGGGCTACAAAAATCGAAAAAGGAGCGTCCCATGCTCTCTGTCCCTCGTCTCTCCCGGCATGCCCTTTCCCTGCTGTTCCTGACCCTGGTTGTCTCCGCCGCGCACGGCGCCGAAGAGATCCAGGGCGGCGCGACCACCCCGGGATCGCCAATGTCCGGCGCGCTGCGTCCCGTCACCCAGGCACAGCTCGACGGCGCGCTGACCAACAGCAACGACTGGCTGCATTCCAACGGCTCGTACGGCCAGACGCGCTACTACGCCGGCAGCCAGATCAACACGAAGAATGTTGCCAGGCTGCGGCCCGCGTTCGTGTTCCAGACCGCCGTGATGGAGTCGATGGAGACCGCGCCGATCGTCGTCAACGGCGTGATGTTCCTCACCACGTCTTATAACCACGTCTACGCCATCGACGCGGTGACCGGCAAGGAGTTCTGGCACTACAAGCACAAGATGGGGCCGGTCACGACCTTCTGCTGCGGCCCGAACAACCGCGGCGTGGCGATCAGCGGCGACCGTCTCTACATGGGCACGCTCGATTCCAAGCTGGTCTCGCTCGATGCGAAGACCGGCAAGCTGCTCTGGGAGACGCAGATCGCCGATCCTGAACTGGGCTATTCGGAAACCATGGCGCCGGTCGTCATCGACGACAAGGTGCTGATCGGCACCAATGGCGGCGAATATGGCATCCGCGGCTTCGTCAAGGCGTTCGGCGCCAACGACGGCAAGCTCTTGTGGACCTTCTACACGATTCCCGAGAAGGGCCATGAAGGTGTCTGGGCCACCAAGGACGCGACCGGCCGCGACATGAAGCGCGATATCGCCGCCGAAAAGAAGATGCTGGCCGACAAGGGCGGCGGCTTCTACAAGACGCTGGGCGGCGGCGTGTGGATGGCGCCCGCCGTGGACCGCGCCAACAAGCTCGTGATCTTCGTCGTGGGCAACCCGTCGCCTGACTTGTACGGCGCCATCCGTCCGGGCGACAACCTGTACACGGACTCCATGGTCGCCATCGATCTCGACACCGGCGCCTACAAGTGGCACTCGCAATATATCGCCCATGACGTCTGGGACCTCGATGCGGTCAGCCCACCGATTCTGGTCGACGTGCGCGACGAGAAGGGTGCCATGATTCCCGGCGTGATCCACGGCGGCAAGACCGGTCACGTCTATGTGCATGACCGCCGCGACGGGCGCCTGATCCGCTTCTCGGAAGCCATGGTGCCGCAGGAAAACATGTGGACGCTGCCGACGCCGGCTGGCGCGCGCATGCTGCCCGGCGCCAATGGCGGCGTCGAATGGTCGCCGATGGCGTTCAACCCGAAGTTGCGCCTCGCCTATGCGGCCAACCTGCACCAGCCGATGACATACCAGGTTGAAGACGTGCCGTATCCCGGTGGCAAGCTGTGGCTCGGCGGCGCCTTCAAGACGATCCCGAGCGAGCAGCAGTGGGGCAAGCTGTCGGCCGTCAATATCGATACGGGCAAGGTGAAGTGGGACTTCAAGACCGATCAGCCGCTGATCGGAGGCGTGCTGGCCACCGCGGGCGGCCTGGTGTTCAACGGCGAGGGCAATGGCCTGTTCCGCGCCTTTGACGCGGCGACGGGCAAGAAGCTGTGGGAGTACCAGTGCGGTGCGGGTGTCAATGCGCCGGCGGTGTCCTACATGGTCGGCGGCAAGCAATACATCGCCGTCGCCGCGGGCGGCAATACGCAGATCGACTTCAAGCGCGGCAACAGCATCTTCGTCTTTGCAGTGCAATAACGCCCAACGCGGGCAACGCGTCATCTCATGCCTGATCCCAGCGCGCCGCAGCCTCCCGTCAGGGCTGCTGATGGCGCTGGGCCTGCTGCTGTGCGCCGGCGGCATGAGCGGCCTGGCCCGCGCGGACGCCGCCGCCGGACAAGCCAAGGCCCAGGTGTGCGTGACCTGCCACGGTCCGCAAGGCAACTCGACCGATCCGGCCCACCCGCAGCTGGCCGGCCAGAATTCCCGCTACATATACCTGCAGTTGCGCGACTTCAAGGAAGGCCGCCGCAGCAACTCGGATATGTCGCCAGTGGCCGCGAAACTCTCGCGCGAGGACATGCAGGACCTGGCCGACTATTTCGCTGCGCAGAAGCCGCTGCCTTCCACTTACAAGGTCGACGCCGCGCGCGTCGATGCGGGGCGCAAGAAAGCCGAGGAGGTGCTGTGTACCATGTGCCACCTTGGCGGGTTCTCGGGCCAGAACGAGATCCCGCGCGTGGCGGGGCAGCACTACGCCTATATCGTCAAGCAGCTCGAAGATTTCCGCGCCAGGCGGCGCACCAATGACGCGGGCAATATGACCAGCGTCTCGCGCAACCTGAGCGATGACGATATCCGCAACCTTGCCAGCTACGTCACGAACCTGAATTAGCGCTGCGGTGCAAGCCTGTCCTCTCGGATCGGGCCAAACTCCACCGGCACCCACTCATAGCCGGCCGTGTCCCGGCGCACGTGGCCAAGGCCCGGAAACGGCAGGTGCGCGCCGCCGACCCACAACCTGCCCTTTGCCGCATCGGCCAGGATCCGGTTGCGCGTGATCGCCGCGGCGTGGCTGTCGACATCGAACTCGATCGACACGGAAGGCCGGCGGAACTGCACCGCATGGTTGTGGACGATGTCGCCCCACAGCAGCAGGCTGTCCTTGCCCGAGGTAAACAGGTAGCCGGTATGCCCCGGCGTGTGGCCGTAGGCGGCTACCGTGCGCACACCCGGCACCGGCTCCGTAGCCGTGACCGCGTCAAAGGTGCGGAAGCGGCTGGCGGCCTGGTATGGCGCCACGGCATCGCGCGCCATGCCGAACAGCGCCTGGCTGTCCTTGCCGGCCGCGGCGGCGTTGGCATCGCCCAGCCAGTAGCTGGCGTCGGCCTTGTCGGCGTATACCGTGGCGTTGGGAAACACCGCCTGCCCGCCGGAAACGAGGCCGCAGGCATGGTCTCCGTGCAGGTGCGTAAGGAGCACGGTGTCGACCTGCGCCGGCTCGTAACCGGCCGCGCGCAGGTTGGTGACGACCTGGCCCAGCGTCGGCCCGAAGCAGCCCGCGGCGCCGGTATCGACCAGCACGAGATGGCTGCCGGTATTCACCACATAGGCATTGACAGCCGTCTGCATGCCGGGTGTCGATGCCACGAAACTGCGCGCCAGCAGGCGCTGCATTTCGCGCGCACTGGTGTACTTGAAGAGTTTCGGATCCAGGTCGATGTAGCCGTCGTAGAGTGCCGTCACCTCGAACTGGCCCACCATCATGCGGTAGTACCCCGGCGCCTGCGTCCTGACCTGCGCCGGCGGCGCGGCATGCGCGGCGGGCAAGATAGGTGGCAACAACGTGCCAACCAGGGCCGCCCCGGCAACGAGGGCACCGGCAAGTCGATGGGTCAAGGCATTCGGCAGCTTCATGTCACGCTCCTGTTTTGATTCGCGTTCTCGGGGCAAGCGGCTGGCATGGCCGGGCTGTCGCGGAAGTTTTGCCGCGGCAGCCAGCCGAACGCGTATCTTAAGGCGCGACAAGGGCCAGCGGTTAGCCCCAGTGCAAAAGCGTACCTACTTCTGCGTAAGTCAAACGGGGCCGATGGCCCCGTTGCAGGCGCAATCCGCGTTTCCGTTATTCAGGCTGGATATTCGCGGCCTTGATGATGCGGCCCCATTTGGCCGATTCCTGCTGCTGGAAGCGGGCCAGCTCCGCCGGCGTGCTCGTAAACACTTCCGTGCCGGTGCCCTGGTAGAAGCTCGCGGCGGTGTCGCTGCGCGCGGCCTTCACCAGCATGGCATTGAGCTTGTTGACCACCGCGGGCGGCGTGCCGGCCGGCGCGTACGCCGCGAACCAGTAGCTCATCTCATAGCCCTTGACACCCGCCTCGTCGATGGTCGGGACATCGGGCGCCAGTGGCGAGCGGGTCTTGCCCGATACCCCGAGCGCGCGCAGCTTGCCGCTCTTGACCTGCGGCAGGCCGGTGGCGGTATCGGTGATCATCATCTGGATCTGGTTGCCGAGCAGGTCGGTCACGGCCAGCGGGTTGCTCTTGTAAGGCACGTGCAGCAGCTCGACATGCGCCATCTGCTGGAACAGCTCGCCGGCGATGCGCGACGACGAACTGCCGCTGCCGAAGCTGAGCTTGCCTGGCTGCTTCTTCGCCAGCGCGATGAACTCGCCCACGGTCTTGGCCGGCACCTGCGGGTTCACGACCATGATCTGGCCGCCGCGGCCCAGCGCCGTCACCGGCGTGTAGTCCTTGACCGGGTCATACGGCAGCTTGTGGAACAGGTGCTCGTTGGCGGCGTGCGTGGTGTTGGTGGTGATCAGCACCGTATACCCGTCGGCGCTGGCCTTGGCGACATCGCTGGCGGCAATGAAGCCGTTGGCGCCGGGCTTGTTGTCCACCACCACGGTGACCTTGCTGTCCACGGTCACGGCCTGCCCGATCGCGCGGGCCAGCTGGTCGGTCGCGCTGCCGGCCGCAAATGGCACGACGAAGCGGATCGGCTTGTCGGGATACTCGGCGAGCGCCTGCGCCGCGGGCAGCGCGGACAGGGCGAATACGGCAGCGGTAAGGATCCTGTGGATACCAGGCATAAGTGTCTCCTGTTGAGGGGTCTTATCGGATGTAGAAGCGTGCAAGCTTGTGCTCAGGTGGCCGGCGCGGCCAGCCGCGGCGGCAACGGGATCTGCAACTGCAACACGCGGAACGACAGCGCCTTGCCATGCGCGTCGAGATTCAGGGCGTCGTTGACGCCGCCGTCGAGCACGCCGTCGATGACGAAGTTCATCGCCTGCAGCGACGGCACGAGATAGCGCGTGACAGCTGTCGGCTGGCGGTCGCGGAACAGCGCGCGCACGGCGTCCTCGGTCACGTGTTCGACCAGGTGACCGAAATCGCGGGCGTCATAGGCAATCACGCTGATGTTGGAACGGTTGCCCTTGTCGCCGGTGCGGCCGTGGGCGAACTGGTAGAGCGTTGCAGTGGCGGTCATATCGGGACTCCGCTCAGTCGATGAAGGTATGGCCCGGCGTCACCGCATCACGCGGGACCAGGCAGGACATTGCGTTAAGCCGCGCGCGCTGTGCCGTGCGCACGCCGCCGCCGCCCGCCGGGCCGCACGTATACAGCGCATTGACCTCGCGCAGCAGTGCCTGCGCGACCGCGGCGTCCTCATGCGCCAGCGCGGCGCGCAGGCGCACGTCCTCGGCGGCGGCTTCGTGCGGGCCCGGTTGCGCCAGCATCCGGCCGGCATCGTCGGCGAGCACGCTGAGCACGCCGATCAGGTCGAAGCGGATGGGCACGTCATGCCCGAGCAGCGCCATGCGCCAGCGCACGATATCCGCGGCCAGGCGCGCGCGCGCTGCCGCATTCGGGCCTGCGTAGGAGATCTCGCCTTCCGCCATCCAGCCGCCTTGGAAAAACAGGTTGGCCTTGAGCTGCTCCGGCCGCGCATGGCCGCGCACATTGCGCACCGCGACGCGATCGGGGCCGAGTTGCGCGACCGTCACCGCGCTGATATCGGCCACCACGTCAGGCGTCAGGTAGGCTGCGGGGTCGTGGACCTCGTACAGCAACTGCTCCTTGACCGTGCGCAGGTCCACGCAGCCGCCGGTACCTGCGGCCTTGAAGATCTCGATGGCGCCGGCTTCGTCCAACTGCGCGATCGGGAAGCCCACGGCATGGACGTCCGGCACGTCCTTCCTGCCGGGATCGGCGAAGTAGCCGCCGGTGACCTGCGCGCCGCACTCGAGCAGATGCCCTGCCATGGTGGCCGCCGCGAGCCGGTCCCAGTCCTGCCAGGACCAGCCGAAGTGCGCCATGGCCGGGCCCACCGCCAGCGCAGGATCCGCCACGCGGCCGCAGACCACCACCTGCGCACCAGCCTGCAGCGCATCGGCAATGCCGCGTGCGCCGATATACGCATTGGCGCAGACGAAGCGCGTCTCGGGAAAACCGGGCCCGACGATATCGCGCAACAGCGCGCGGCCTGCATCGTGCGACAGGTCATCGCCCTCCACCACGGCCACGCGCGGCGCCGGCAACCCAAGCTCCTGCGCAAGCTGGCGCACCCGCGCCGCCGCGCCGCGCGGATTGGCCGCGCCGAAGTTGCCGATGATCGGAATGCGATTGGCCAGGCAGAGTCCGAGCACGGGCGTCAGCAAGGCGTCGAGCAACGGCTCGTAGCCAGCCGCGGGGTCGCTGCGCCGGGCCAGCTGCGCCAGCGCCAGCGTGCGTTCGGCCAGCGTCTCGAAGATCAGCGCGGCGGGTCCGCCGGCCGCGATCAGGGTGCGCACGACGGGCAGGGCGGCATCGGTGCGGTCGCCGGAGAAGCCGGCGCCGGAGCCGATCAGCAAGGGAGCGGTCATGGTGTCTGGGGCGGTTGAATCGGTGTCCCAGGTCATTCTAGGGCCGCTTCAATCAACCAAAAAATGGATTATTTGGATTAATCTAGTGATTTATTAGATGAATCTGGCGGGACCGCCATGAATCTTTCCGTCAAGCACCTGCGCGCCTTCGTGGCGCTGGCCACTCATCGCAACTTCACGCGCGCCGCGCGTGCGTGCCACCTGTCGCAGTCGGCGTTCAGCGCGCTGGTCCAGACCCTGGAAGAGCAGGCCGGCAGCCGCCTGTTCGAACGCACCACGCGGCACGTCGAGCTGAGCGCCGACGGCGTGCGCTTCGAGGAAACCGCGCGGCGCCTGCTGGCCGATTTCGAAGCCGCGTTCGAAGACCTGCGCGCCCACGCCGAGCGCCGCAAGGGCCGCGTCAGCATCGCGGCGCTGCCGTCGATTGCCGGCGGCGACCTGCCGCCATTGCTGGCGGCCTTCCGCCAGCGCTACCCGGGCATTGCGCTGGAGCTCTTCGACCAGCTGGCCGACGGCTGCATCGATATGGTCCGGCGCGGCCGCGCCGACTTTGCGCTGGCCCCGGCGCCGGCCCAGGACGACGACCTGAGCGTCGAGCCGCTCGTGCACGACACCTTCCACCTGGTCTGCCCGGCGACGCACGCGCTGGCGCGCAAGCGCCGCATCACGCCGCAGATGCTGGCGGGCCAGCCCTTCATCCACCTGTCGCGGACCAGCAGCGTGCGCCAGCACCTGGATGCCGCGCTGCATCCGCTGAAGCTCAGCAGCGTGATGGAAGTGGAACACCTGGCCACGGTCGCCGCCCTCGTGCAGGCCGGGCTTGGCGTGAGCGTGGTGCCGTCGCTGGCCCTGTTCCAGTTCCAGCGCGAGGGGTTGGCTATCCGGCCGCTGCAGATGCCGTCTCTGGTCAGGGATATCTGCCTGGTGCGGCTGCGCGAGCGTGGCGACTCGGCCGCGGCGGCGGCCATGATCGATTGCCTGCGTGAGCAATACGGCCGGCGCCGGGGCTGAGCGCACGCAGAATCGGGTACGCTTCAGGGGCTTTGGCCATGCTGCCGCGGCCCTTCTGGCGCGGCATGCAAGGCAGGCGGAGCACCACGCAGAAACGGGTACGCCCCGCCAGGGCCACTCAGCGGATCAGCTTGCCCGTCGACGAGACGATCGACATCTCGACAAAGGACGACCCCGTGTGGCGGGCCGGGCTGTAGCTGATGAGAATGCCGCCCAGGTCGTAGTCGCGCAGGTTCTCGAGCGCCGCGACCAGGCGCTCGCGGGTCAGGTCGGGGCCCGCGCGGCGCAGCCCTTCCACCAGGACCTTCGCGGACATGAAGCCCTCCATGCCGGCGTTGCTCGGGTCCACGTTCTGCTGCCGCGCCAGGTTGCGGTACTCGCTGGCCAGTGACATCTGGCTCGAGTTCATGCCCGGTACGACCTGCGTGATGATGAGCCCGCGGGCATCCGGGCCGAGTTCCTTGATGAAGGAGTCGGCTGCGTTGTTCGACAGCGTGACGAACTGCGCCTGGCTGCCGGCCTTGCGCATATCGCGGATCACGCGCGCGGCCTCCGAACCCGAGCCGATCACCAGCACCGCCTGCGGATCGGCCTTGTTCACCGCCACCACCTGCTGCGTGATGTCGCCCATCGGCCGGGCAAAGCTGGCGGACGCGGCCGGTTGCACGCCGCGCGCCTGCAGCGCAACGTTGAAGCCCTCGAATACGTCCTTGCCGAACCCGTCGCTGGCATAGACGATGGCGATGCGCGTCATGCCCGAGGTCGCCAGGTGGTTGATCGCGCGCGCGACTTCATCCTGGTACTTGGCCCGCACGTTGAAGACGTAGCGGTTGACCGGGCGGTGCAGCGTGATCGCTCCGGTCAGCGGCGCCACCAGCGGCACCTTCTCGGCCGCGATGATCGGCAGGATGCTTTCGTTCTGCGGCGTGCCGCGCACCATGAACAGCGCAAAGACCTTCTCGTCCTGCAGCAGCTTGCGCACATTGTCCGGCGTGCGCTTCGCGTCAAAGCCGTCGTCCAGCGTGACCAGCTCGATACGGCGTCCCGCGACGCCGCCGTTTGCATTGACCGCGCGCAGGTAGACCTGCGCGCCTTCGATCTGCTCCTTGACCGAACCTGCGACCGGGCCGCTCACGCCAGCCGATTGCCCGATGCGAATCGCGGTCTTGCTGACACCCTGCTCCGCGAATGCCGCCGGCGCGGCGAACCCCAGCGTGGCGGCCAGCATGCCGCACGCAAACCATGTTGCCTTCATCATCCTGACCCCTCCCGCCTTGATGGCGTGCTCTCGTTGTAGCGTCGCTGTCGCCGGCGCCTCCGGCAGGTGAATCACGCGGAAGGCGTCGACGCAACGTTTCGCAAATTACCCGAAGCAGGGTATCGGGGCAAACGGCGGATCAGGGGGTGTTGCTGCGGCATCACACCTTCACCGGCTCCCGGTGCAGGTGTGATGCAGGGACGCGCGTGCAAACGCGCATCGAGGCGCGCCGCGAAGGCGCGGAAGGACTGTCGCTTACGTTCGGCGCGGCAGGACGGGAGGCGTCAGGGGAAGGCCGGCACGGCCGGATCCAGGCCGGCAAACGCGGCTTCCGGATGGGCCTTCTGCAGCAGCATTTCGACTTCCTCGACACGGCCGCGCGGCACGTCGACCATCAGCAGGATCTTGCCCGCTTCGATGTCCTTCTCGAACGCGCGCAGGCGGCTGTTGGGCGCCGAGCTGCCGATCATGCTCGCAGACCAGGCACCGAACACCGCGCCGAGCACGGCCAGCACGCCGACCAGCCCCCACTGCGGAGTGTCGCTGACGATCGGGAACATGGCTACGACCGCACCGGCCACCAGGCCCACGCCGCCACCCACCATCAGCCCCATTTCTGCGGCGTGGATGATGTCGGAAGTCTGGAACAGGTTGGCTTCATGCAGGCCTGTCATGTCGGCCCCGTCGCGCGCCACGAAATGGATGTGGCTGTTCTCGACGCGGGCCAGGAGCAGGTCGTCCATGGTGCGTCGGGCACTGACCAGATCGGGCAACAACCAGAAGATGCGTTTGCGCATGTCTGTCTCCTTTTTCAGGCCGTCCCGGAAGTGGGGATACCGTCTGTGGGACGGGGGTTGTTTCTTTGTACGCCGTTCATGCGGTGAGTGCAAGACAGCTTTCCCGCCGGGTCTGGCGATGTGACGCGCGCGTCCGTCGCACGCGTCACAAGCGCCCCGGGTCGCGCGTCAGAATGTGATCGGCAGACGCACATTGACCTGCAGATCAGGCGTGTCGCGCGTGAGGCCCGCGCCCACCGACAGGTTCAGCGTGTAGCGGTTGTTGAAGCGATAGGAATAGCCCACCAGCAGCGTGCCCTGCGTCACGCGCACCGAGCCCGGCACCGTCTGACCGTTCTGCTTGGTCGGCCAGATGATGGCCTGGTCGTAGCCGATCGAGAACGAGGCATGCTCGTTGAGCGCCAGGCCCATGCCGAAGCTGAACTCGAAGATGTCCCCGGGGGCGATCTTGCCCAGGAACTCCTTGTCGCCGTTGAGCACGGTACGGCTGACGTTGTCGCGCGCGAAGTTGTGCAGGTAGCTGAAGGTGCCGAAGAACACCGCCGGGTCGGTCGGCAACAGCCACGTGACGCCCGGCTGGATGGCCTGGAAGCCCGTGCCGGTCGGCAGCCCCAGTGGCAGGCCCGTGCCAGTCGCGTTGCCGACGCAGCGCGTCACGCAATCGGTGACGACCTCGAACGGATCCTTGCCAGTGTTGGACTTGTAGCGCAGCCAGCCAATGAAGTACGGCATCTTTTCATTGCCGTAGTTGAGCTGGTAACGCAGAGTTGCTTCCACGTCGCCAAGACCGCTGCCAGCTGCGTTGAACACATTGTCGACCGCCGTGCCCGTGAATATCTCACGGCTGACTGTGGAGCCGGAGCTGTGGACGTATGGCACCTTCGCTTCAATTTCCAGTCGCTTGGTGATGCCGTAGCGCAACGCCACAGACGCCAGGTACGTCGTGGTCTTGACTTCGCGCACGTCGACAAGCCCGATCAGGATGGCGGGAATCACCGTGTAGCCGACCAGCGCTACGCGGTTATTGGATGAATAGCCGTACTGGAAGCCTGGTTCCACCACCAGCTTGCCTTCGCCTGTCAGCACGCCGGGCTGGTCGGTGATCGGCGCGATTTCGGGCGGCCGCGTCTCACGCTCGGGCGGGCGGCCCACGGGCTCGTCCACACCGGCCACCTGCGAGTCCGCCGACTCCCCCTGTTGCGGCTGGCCCTGCTGGGGTTGCTGCCCCTGCTGGGCTTGCACGGGAGCCTGCTGCGGCTGGCCCACAACCTGCTGGGGCGTATTGACGGGATTGGGGGCACCCTGCGCGGCGCTGGAGGCTGCCGCGGCTGTCGCGGCATTGGTCGCATTGTCCCCACCCGTGATGCCGGGCCCCGCGCCGCCGCGCTTTCTTGCCAGGACATCGTCGCCGATGACGCTGCGCAGTTCCTTAATGACAGCGTCCTGCTCGGCCAGCGCCCGCTTCATGGCTTCCAGTTGGCCCTGTTGCTCGGTCAACTGGTGTTGCAGGGCTTCGATGCCCGGAGCAGGCGATGGCCCTGCATCTGGAGAGGTCTGGGCCTGTGCCAGCCCTCCGACCAATAGCAACGTCGAGCATCCAGCGTTCCGGATGCTCTGCATCGACCGCTTATTCATGACGTCTATCCTCCCCCGGACGGCGGACTGATTAGGCAGGAGTCCGCTACCTGCACTGCGCCATGCCTTCGCTACGACTACCTCATGCTGGCTGCCCGCAGCAACGCGCTGTTCAGCGCTGTATTGGCCAGCTGTGACCGGAACGCCTGCAGTGTATTCACGCCTGCGTCGATTGTCATCACGCTCCGGATGCTCTGGTTGTTCAACGAGTTCTGGATGATGGTGCCCGCTGATCCCGCCAGCGCTCCCACGTTCGCAGTATTGCCCGGACCATTCTGGATAATGGTCATCGCCCCATTGGTGATGACCTGGCCTGTACTGGTGGCGATCGTCGTCACAGGCGAGCCCGATGCACCGGCCGCGCCGGTCGCCAAAGAACTCGCCCCCGGGCTTCCGGCCGAGCTACTGCTGGCACCGGCCGCACTGGCAGTGGCCGTGGCGCCGGCGCTGCCGGCACTTCCGTCTGCACTGGCGCCCGCGCCGGCCGCCGCGGCCACCGAACTATTGGTCGCGCCCTGAACCGCGCTGACGATCGATGGCCCAAGGGTCGAGGCCAGGCGGGCGGCCTGGTCCGTCGTGATCCTGCCCACATCCGGAATATTAAGGCTGGTCGCCACCACCAGGGCACCGTTGATATAAACCGCGCGTTCGATGCCGAACGAAACCTGCAGCCCGCCAGCGTCAAACCCGCCCCGCATTTCTTCTAGCTGTTCCCGGGCGACGGGCTTCCAGCCCGCCATGCTGCCGCGCGCGGCTGCAACAGGGTTGTCCGGCTGTGCGTCGTCGCCGCGGGCGAGCGCTGCCTGCGCCGGGACTGCGCCCGCATCGAGCGGGTCCGGCACGGATGGTTCGGCAGCATGCACGGTACCGGCATAGGCCATGCCAGCGCCGAGCAGCAACACTACGGTGGCCTGCCCCGCCGTGCCGCATCGGCTTGCGGCCGGGCCAGGGAATGAAGCGGATGTCTCGAGCATGATGTGTTCCTCAGAAATCGCTGGCGCCATGCTTTGGCATGACGGTGAAGAACAAGCTGTCCCGGTTGACTCCCATCCAGTAAGGGCCCATTGGCGCGACGCGCCAGTCGGCCGCAAGATTGAACCGCGCCCGTTCGGTACGGTTATGGATCACGAAGAGCAACTGGCTCTCCCAGATGCTCTCGAAATGCTCGCGCGAAATGGCGCGCGTGCCGCGTGCGGGATCGCCGATCAGCACGCGGTCGCCCTTGACCCCCTTGACGACCACGAAGTGGTGGTAGCCGCTTTCGGAGATCAGCACGATCGCGGGGATCTGCGTTTCCTCGAGCTTGGACAGGGGCAACTCATAGCCGTCGGCCAGATAGCCCCTCGATTCCAGGAAACGCTTCATGTCCAGCAGGGAAAAGCCTTCTCGCCGGATCTTGTCCTGGTCGCCATTGACGAACATGTTGGCGAATGCCAGCTCTTCGGTCATGGGTTCGCCGTACTGGAAGGTCAGCAGCGTCGCTATCGCCGCTGACCCGCAACTGAAATCGTATTGCTGCCGGACCGTAGTCTTGAAGCGCGCCTCGCGCAGACTGGTCACCGGCACGCTGTAGTATTCGCCAACCGGCCCGTATATCGCGACACGGTCCGCCAGCGCGGGCGACGTCCCGCTCAATGCCAGCAGAAACGGTATGGCCCCCAGCACCCGTCGAAACATCGTCATCACTTGAACTGGACGTTGATGATGGTCGCGTTCTGGATCAGCACGGCGTTGCCGCTGTTCTGGATGGCGGTCGGTATGCCGGCCGCACTGGCGAACGCGCCGTCCGAGACGATATTGTTGCCGGATATCGGGTTGACGACGCTGTTATCCGCGACCGTGCCGTGCAGGCGCATGTCGTTGACGACCAGTTCCGCGCCGCCACGCACGCCATCAAGCTTGTCACTCGCAATCGCCACTGCGCTCGCGCCGAACGGATTGCTTTTGGCACCCATGCCCAAATCCGTCTTTGCAACGGCTGCTGTTCCTATGCCGGCTGCGCCGGCCCCGCTGGCCTGCGCTGCCGCGGAGGCAGCGTCCGCCATCGGATCCGCATTGGCTTGCGCGAACGGCCAAGCCACGAATGCTGTCGCCAGGACGGCGACTGCGGTGCGAATCGCTCGCATGGTGCGTCTCCTTGTTGCTCGCCGCGACCGGTCCCCATCCGGCCGGTCACGGCGATACTCACAGGCTGACTTACCAGGGGCCTGGCATCATTCCGGCGCGAACCGCACCCCGGCGATACCAGCTCCTGGCCGCGTGAAGCCATTCACCGGCGCCATCCGGCCTGCCATGCGTACAACAGGCCGGACCGCGCCGCTCAGACCTCACTTGCCGACATTCAGGTTGGCCTGCATGTTGACGCTGTGCTGCACCATCGACCCGGCACCGTTGTTCTGCGTGGCGATCATGATGCCAGCAGCCGTCTGACCTACGCTGGTCATGACGTTTTGCATCTGGAACGAGCCGGCACTCACCTGGATATACCCGCCAGCACCGCCGACACCGCCAACCGCACCATTGCCGGTACCACCAGTGCCGCCAGTACCAGTAGCGCCGTTGCCGACACCACCGGCACCGCCGGTAGCGCCTACAGCACCTGCCGCGCCCGCAGCACCAGCGCCGCCGCTGCCGTTGGAGGCTGTGCTGGAAGCGCTGCCGTTGGTGGCGGTACCGCCGGCGCCGCCAGTGCCGCCAATGCTCGCCTGTGCGCCGCCAGCGCCGGCATTGCTGGTGGAAGCGCCGCCTGTGCCGCTAGCCGTCGCTGCACCGCCCGCGCCGCCAGCACCACCGGTTGCGCCCGCTCCGCCGCCGGTTGCGCCTGCCGATGCGTTGCCAGCACCGCCGGCGCCGCCCGTGCCACTCGAGCTACCCGCGCCGCCCGCACCACCGGTTGCACCCGCTCCGCCGCCGGCGCCCGAACCCGCAGAGCTGCCCGTACCCGCACCACTGGATGCCGTGGAGCCACCACCCGCCGAACCGGCGCCACCGCCCAAGCCGACGCTTGCGCCAAGGGCGCTACCGCCGCGGCCACCAGCCCCGAGGGATGCGCTCAAAGCACCGCCACCCGTGGAACCAGCGCTGCCGCCGCCGGCACCACTGCTGCCTGCCGCACTTAGCGTGTTACCGCCATGCGAGGTCGCGCTGCCACCGCCACCGCCCGTACCGCTTGCTGCTCCACCGGCACCACCGGTGCCCGCCGTAGCGCTGCCATTGGTCACGTTTCCGGCCGTGGCACTGCCATTCAGGCCGCCGCTACCGCCACTGCCACCGTTTCCGCCATTGCCGCCGTTGCCGCCATTTCCGCCAGTACCGTGCCCACCAGTACCGCCAGTAGCGGCTCCACCGGTGCCGGCGCCGCCGGCTCCGCCTGTGCCAGCACTGGTAGTGCCGGTGTTCCAGGCCTGGTTGCCCACGCCAGCAAACGAGTTATTGGAAACGTATCCTTGCAGCCTGCTGACCGCCAGCGCCTTGCTGTGGTTGAATGAATTCGAGAAGTTGGCCTGGGCAGTGCCGCCATTCGCGGCGGCGGCATTGCCATAACCGGTCATGTCCTGATCAGCGCGGCTGATGGTCCGGTTCGAAGTCCGGTTCGACGTCCTGGTAGTGGTATTGCCACTCACGTTCACATTCACCGAACGTGAATTCTCATTCGCCTGGGCACCGCCACCGCCCTGAGTCGAGTTGGCAGTCGCGTTCTGCGTGTTGGTCGTGCCACTATCGCCCGCGGTAGTTGTGGGGTTCGCCATTGCTTGGCTGCCAAAGCCGAAGGCCAGGGCGATCGCCGACGCTAGTAAAGTCTTTTTCATATGAAGCTCCCAGGAGAATTTCACACTGCGGCTCAGCCTCCGCCAACGCTCATCCCGAACATGGCCAGAGGTTCGGTCCGGCACAGCGCCAAACCAGACTTCCCTTGCGCATAATCGGTGCCAGCTTCTGCACTCGAATGGGCAATCCCTTGCCGGACAAGGCGTTGCCAGACATTTCCCCGGAACTTTCGGGTACCTTGGACGATCCTTCCCCGCATCCGCCACAGTGCATCGCAAGCGACATGTCACACCGCTGTGACACGGAGTCCCGCCTGCCTGCTTGGTGGGTTTTCGCACATTGACAGAACCTCATATTTCTCAATGAGTTAGTGAAACGCTCGGGAAATGTCCGATGCGCCTGAGTGCGTATCGGCCCTGAAACAGGGTGGCCGGCGATGCACTGGCCGGTTGTCCTTGCCGGGGGTGGCGGCACGTCAGATATCGCCTTGGGGCCGCATGCCGCGAAGCCCTGTGGCAGCGGCGCAGGGCAGACATTGCCGCTTCAAGCGAGCGCCGGGAGCCAGGCTTGCCAGGCACAGGTGCACCGTTGCAACAGATCTCCCGCCACGCCGTACCGAAATCCGCTCATTGCACGCTCTATCTAGGACTTATGTCTGATTTACAGTACATTAGAGGCATTACAGACTTGTCATATCCCCGCAAGCGAAACCATGAGCGAAGCCGTCGTTCCCCTGTATCACCAGATTTACGTGGTACTGCGCCAGCAGATCGTCGAAGGCCGCTTCGGCCAGGGACCGCTGCCGGGCGAAATTGACCTGGCCAAACAATTCCACGCGTCGCGCGTGACCATGCGTCGGGTATTCGACCGGCTGGTCCAGGAAGGGCTGGTGCGCCGGCACCGCGGGCTCGGAACGTTCGTCAACCCGCATCCGGTCAAGCCGGTCGCGACGACCGAAGAGCGCAGCGCCAGCCTGCTCGACAATATCATCGACATGGGCCAGAAGACGGCCGTGAAGGTGATCTCGATCGACGAGGTCCACGCCACCCCGGAAGTGGCCGAGGCGCTCGACCTCTCGCCCGGCGATCCGGTGGTGAAGATCATCCGCGTGCGGCACTACCGCAACCGGCCCCTCTCGCATATCACGGTCTACCTGCCCGCCGAACTGGGCCGCCGGATCACGCGCAAGGCGCTCGAGGAGCAGCCGGTGCTGCGCCTGCTGGAAGGCAGCGGCGTGCGCCTTGGCCGCGCCAGCCAGGTCCTGTCGGCGCGCCTGGCCGACGTGGTGGTCGCTCCGCTGCTCGACGTACCGGTCGGCGGTGCCTTGCTGGCAGTCCGGCGCGTGGTCAAGGACGTCGACGGCCGCCCGATCCAGTTCCTGCTCGGGCAGTACCGGCCGGATCGCTACGAGTACCGCATGGAGCTGTCCCCGGCCGGTGACGACAGCACCAACGTCTGGGTGGAGAACGAAACCCGTCCCGGCCTGCGAGACTGACATCCAGTCATCGCGGCCCCGTGAACGGCCTGTTTCGGCAACGGGATGGCCCACGCGGCGTGATCCCGGGCGATACTGCGCACTCGTGATCACTTTCCGCAAGGAGCTGCCGTCATGCCGTCGTTCCGTCCGCGCACGCCGCCCCGCCGACGTTCCCTGAGCGTGCGCCTTCTCGGCGCCGCAGGTGCCTGTGTGCTGGCGCTGTGGGCAGTCCCGATGGCGGCTTATGCGCAGATCGCCGGCGGCAAGGCCATCCGCATCCTGGTCGGCGCACCGGCCGGCGGCACCACCGACACGCTGGCCCGCACGATCGCCCAGGAAATGTCCCACCAGCTGGGGCAGCCGGTCGTGGTCGAGAATCGCCCGGGCGCCGGCGGCAACATCGCCGCCGACCTGGTCGCCAAGAGCACGCCCGATGGTTCCACGCTGCTGATGAGCTTCACCAGCCATACCATCAATGCGACGCTCTACAAGAAGCTGCCCTTCGATCCGGTCAATGACTTCACGCCCGTCACGCTGGTGGCCACGGTGCCCAGCGTGCTCGTGGCAAACCCGCGGCTGGCCGCCAACAACGTGCCCGAACTGATCCAGCTGGCGCACTCGCAGCCCGGCAAGCTGAACTTCGCCATCGGCTCGGTCGGTTCGTCGGTGCACCTGGCAGGCGATATGTTCAAGATGATGACGCATACCTACATCGTGAACATCCCGTACAAGGGCACCGCGCCGGCCATCACGGACCTGCTCTCCGGGCAGTGCGACCTGATGTTCGCCAGCACGCTCAATGTCCTGCCGCATGTGCGCGCGGGCAAGCTCAAGGTACTGGGCGTGTCCAGCCCCGCGCCGCTGCCGCAGTTTCCCGGCGCCGCGCCGATCGGCGCCACCGTCAAGGGCTTCGAGTCCAGCGCCTGGTTCGGCCTGTTCGGCCCGGCCGGGCTGCCGGCGGACGTGACCCAGGCCCTCTACCAGGCTGCCCACAAGGGCCTGGAGACACCAGCCGTGCGCAAACGGCTGGAAGCGGACGGCGCCCAGCCGCTCGGCACCACGCCGGAATCGTTTGGCGCGTTCGTAAAGCAGGACGTGAAGCGCTGGGCCGCGGTGGTGAAGTATTCGGGAGCCACCCCGGAATGAACGTGGCTGCGGTATCCGCGTCCCCCCGTCCCGCCACGCTGGCCCAGAAGCTGGTGGCACGCGCGGCCGGGCAGGAACATGTCGAACCGGGCGCGCTGGCGATATGCCGGGTCGACCTTGCGATGTCGCACGACTCAAGCGGTCCGCGCCGTGTTGCGCCGTTGCTGGAAACCCTTGGCGCGACCGTGTGGGACCCGTCGCGCTACGTGGTGGTGACCGACCATTTCGTCCCGGCCAGCGACCCGGCCGCCGAAGCGATCCTGCACTTCACGCGCGACTGGACGCGCCGCAGCGGCGCACACCTGATCGACGGCGAGGGCATTTGCCACGTCGTGCTGCCCGAGCATGGCCATGTGCTGCCCGGCCGGCTGATCGTCGGCGGCGACAGCCACAGCCCGACCGGCGGCGCGTTCGGCGCCTACATGTTCGGCGTGGGCGCCACCGAGATGGCCGGCGTGCTGGCCACGGGCGAAATCTGGCTGCGCGTGCCGCAGACCATCCGGCTGCAATGGGACGGCGCGCTGGCACCCGGCGTCTGCGCCAAGGACATGATGCTGTTCCTGTGCGCGCGGCTGGGGCTGGGCGGCGGCCGCTACGAAGCCATCGAGTACGCAGGCAGCGCCGTGGCGGCGCTTTCCATGCACGAACGCATGACACTGGCCAATATGAGTGCGGAGCTTGGCGCACAGACCGGGCTGGTAGCGCCCGATGCCGTCACGCTGGACTGGCTCGCCGCCGCAGGCGTTCCGGCACAGACCCTGGCTGACATCGACCTCGCACACTGGCGCACCGATGCCGGCGCAGCGCTGCTGGCCACCCATCGCTTCGATGCCGGCGCCCTGGCGCCGCAGGTGGCGGCACCCCATTCGCCAGCCAACAGCGCGCCGGTAGACCAGGCCGCCGGCGAGGCCGTGCAGATCGCCTACCTGGGCGCCTGTACCGGCGCCAAGCTCGACGACCTGCGCATGGCCGCGCAGGTCCTGCGCGGGCGGCGCGTGGCGCCGGGCGTCAGCCTGCAGGTGGCACCCGCCTCCGCGCGCGACCAGCAGCAGGCGCAGCGCGAAGGCACGCTTGCCATCCTGGCCGAGGCCGGCGCCGAACTGCTCCCCAATGCCTGCGGCGCCTGCGCCGGCTATGGCGCCGCGCGCTTTCCCGCAGGCAGCCGCGCCATTGCCTCGACGGCGCGCAATTTCTCCGGGCGCATGGGGGACGCCGGCAGCGCCGTCTGGCTCGGCTCGCCGCTGACGGTGGCGGCCAGCGCCGTAACCGGGCGCATCACCGACCCCCGTACCCTGCTCTGAACCAGGTTTTCCGCATGACCGAACCTTCCGTTCCCGCGCGCGCCGGCCGCATCTGGCGCTTCGGCGACAACATCGACACCGACGCCATGGCCCCGGCGGTACTGATGAAGGCGGCGCCGGAAGTCCTTGCCGCGCATTGCCTCGCAAGCCTGCGCCCGGATTTCCCAGGTCACGTGCGTCCGGGCGATGTGGTGGTAGCAGGCGCCAACTTCGGCATCGGCTCTTCGCGCGAGCAGGCGCCACAGGCGCTGCGTCACCTGGGCGTACGGGCCGTGGTGGCGCCGTCGTTTGGCGGGCTCTTCTACCGCAATGCCATCAACCTGGGCCTGGCGGTGCTGGTCTGTGCGGACACCAGCCGCCTGGCGGATGGCGCGCAGGCCTGGGTGGACCTGGAACACGCCGTGCTGCGGCTGGACGATGGCACCACAGTCGCCTGCGAACCGGTGCCGCCGTTCCTGCGCGAGATCCTGGACGCGGGCGGCCTGATCCCGCACCTGAAATCCAGGCTGGCACGCGGCTGACGCGCCGGTCTGGCGCTCACGCAGGCTATGTCGCCGCGTCGCGCAGCAGCGCCAGGGCTTCGTCGTCGCTGGTCTGGGTGAAGTCCAGGTAGAAGGCGCCAACCGCGCCGAAGTTCGCCGGCGTGTTCAGGCAGATGACCCGGTCGGCGGCGGCCTGCAGGCTGGCCAGGCCGTCGGCGGATCCCACCGGCACGGCGGCGATCACCTCCGCGGCGCCTGCCATGCGCACGCCTTCGAGCGCGGCCCGCATGGTGGCGCCGGTCGCCACGCCATCATCGACGACGATCACCGTGCGCCCGGCCAGGCGCGGCAACGGCGCGCCGTTACGGTAACGCTGCTGGCGCCGCACGATCTCGTCGATCTGGCGCCCGCGTTCGGCAGCGAAGGCTCCGCTTTCGACGGTGCGCTGCACCCATGGATCGTCGTTGACCACTGTGTGCGGGTCACGTCCGGCATCGCCTTCCACGACCGCGCCCAGCGCCAGCTCAGGATAGCCCGGCGCGCCGATCTTGCGTACCAGCAGCACGTCGAGCCGGGCGCCGATGGCACGCGCCACTTCGTACGCCACCGGCACGCCGCCGCGCGGCAGCGCGAGCACCAGGGCGGCTTCGCCATCGCGCGGCTGGCCGACACCGAGTTCGGCCAGGTGGCGCCCCAGGTAGAGGCCGGCCTCACGTCGGTCGGCAAAGCACGGCGGCATTGGCATGGCACGCTCCTGCAGGAGGGTCGGCGTGGTGGGCGCATGGTGCGCACATGGGGTGGGACGGAAACCCCTCAGCCACTATAGTCCGTCCGGGGCATCGCGCTCCCCCGGCATGGAGCCGCTGCGCATTGGAAGCATGGTGGCAACAGTGTGTTGCGCTGCGGCAGGCTGATCGACGCGGCCATGTCCGCTAGGATGCTTGTCAGGCGGCACCCCCGCCAGGATCTTCGAGGCGGCCGGCACGGCCGCGCCACCAGTGAGCCTGACATGACTTCGCAGCACCCGACCAGCACGGAACAAGACCTTGCCCGCCTTGACAACGACCCGGACATTCCGTTCGGCTCGCTCGAAGCCGCCGCCATGGCCGAGCTGCCCTACACCTTCCGCCAGGCCGGCACCTGCACGCAGTATTTCCGCGAACTCTTCAGCTAAGCGGCGCCGCGTTCACGCCCATGGCCTGGTCGCACAGCGCGACCAGGCGCTCCATCATGTCGCGCGCGGCGGCGGAAGGCTCCGGCTGGGCATGCAAGGTAAGTTCGATGGCCGGCACCGTGCCCAGCCACGGCTGGTCGTCGAGCAGGCGATGCGGCGCCGATGCCAGCCGGCGCGGCAGCAGGCTGATGCCGAGGCCGTCCGCCACGGCCGCGCTGATGCTGGCCAGGCTGGCGCTGACGAAGCCGATGCGCCAGCGGCGTCCGCTGGCGTCGAGCGCGTGCGTCATCTCGCCCCGGTAAAGGCCGCCGCTCGGGAAGGCCACCAGCGGCACGGGGTCGCGCGCCACGGCCGGGCGCGTGCGGCTGTCGATCCACGCCAGCGGCTCCGGCCAGCATGCCACGCCGGCCGCATGGCCGACGCGCTGCTTGACCAGCGCCAGGTCCAGTTCGCCATCCTGGAAGCGTTGCCAGAGCTCATGGCTGAGTCCGCTCGTCACCTCCAGCCGGATGCCCGGCCAGGTATCAGCAAACCCGGCCAGTACCGCGGTCAGCGGCTGCGCCGCAAAGTCCTCCGGCACGCCCAGCCGGATCTCGCCCTGGCCTGAGGTCTGGCGCACCTGCTCCACGGCCTCCGTCATTAACTGCTGCAGGCGCCGCGCGTAGCCCAGCAGCCGCTCGCCTTCGGGTGTAGTGGTGACGTAGCGGCCACTCCGGTCAAGCAGTTCGCAACCGAGCTGATCTTCGAGGCGCCGCACCTGCTGGCTGACGGTCGACTGGGTCAGGTGGACGCGCTGCGCCGCACGCGTGAAGCTGCCGCTTTCGGCAACGGCGACAAAGCTCTGCAACAGCGCGGGTTCCAGGCGGGCGTCATGCATGGCGATCAGGTATTTGGATTTCCACTGCCGTGGATTTCATCATTTAATTTCCCAATCGCCAAGGCACGGCGTAGATTGTCGGCTTCCCCTGGTTCCGCCACCTTGCCGCAGGCTGCCCTTGCAGTGCGCCTCCGCTGTAAGCCGGCGCTTACTTTATCTACGCTATGGCAACCCATGAACAACTCATGCGCGAGGCGGTCGGCCTGGCCCTGACCAATCGGGACCGCGGCGGCCGCCCCTTCGGCGCCGTGCTCGCCATCGACGGCGACGTCGTGGCGACTGGCGTCAACGACATCATCCACAGCCACGACCCCACCACGCATGCCGAGATGGAAGCCGTGCGTGCCGCCGCGCGCAAGCTGGGCCGCCCAGACCTGCGCGGCAGCGTGGTCTACGCCAGCGGACATCCGTGCCCGATGTGCCTGGCGGCGATGACCATGGCCGGCGTGCAGGCCGTCTACTACGCCTTCGACAATGACGACGCCGCCCCCTATGGCCTGTCGAGCGAAGCCGCTTACCGGGCCCTGCGCCTGCCCCTGGTGCCGCCGCCGCTGCCGATGCAACGGGTGCGCGTGGATATCTCCGCCGTGGAGCTTTACGGTGCGCGCCCGCCGCGCGGTTAACGGCATGCCGTTCGACGTACCGCGCCATGCGCCGCCGCGCTGGCTGATCCTGGCCGCGGTCGTGGCGATCGGCCTGAACCTGCGGCCGTTCCTGACCGCCGTCGGCCCGCTGGCCGCCACCATCCGTGCGGGCACGGGCCTGGACTACGAAGGCATGGCATGGCTGACGCTGCTGCCCATGCTGCTGATGGGTGCCGGCGCGTTTGCCGCACCGGCCATCCGCCATCGGTTGGGGGCGCGCCGCGCCGTGCTGGCCGCGCTGGCCATGCTCTGCGCGGGATCGGCGCTGCGCGCCCTCGCCATGGACGGCGCATTCCTGGTCGCCACCGCGGCCCTGTGCGGTCTTGGCGTGGCCGTGGTGCAGGCAGCGTACCCCGGCATCATCAAGCAGGAATTCCCACGGCGCGTGGCCCCGGTCATGGGCGTGTATTCGGCGGCGCTGATGGGCGGTGGCGCGCTCGGGGCGCAACTTGCCCCGCTGATCGCGGACCTGTCCGGTTCGTGGCAGCAGAGCCTGGCCTGGTGGGCGCTGCCGGCCGCGGCAGCGCTTGGCCTGGCCTGGCGGGCCCTCCCGGCAGCGGCCGCGGCCTTGCCGGCCGCGCGCGCCGCACACCGGCCGGCCAGCCAGTTGCTGCGCCGCCGCCGCACCTGGATGCTGATGGCCTGCTTCGGCGCCATGAATGGCGGCTATGCCTCGCTCGTGGCATGGCTGGCGCCGTTCTACCAGCAGCATGGCTGGAGCGTGGCGCGCAGCGGCAGCCTGGTGGCGGTGATGGCGGTGGCCCAGGCCGCTGCCGCGCTGCTTCTGCCAACGCTTGCAGCCAGCCGCCAGGACCGCCGCGCGTGGATGGCCGCGGCATTGGCCATGCAGGCCGCAGGCTTTGCCGGCCTGGCACTGTGGCCCGAATGGTCGCCTTACGCCTGGGCTGCCATCGGCGGCGCGGGACTGGGCGGCTGCTTTGCGCTGTACCTGGTCGTGGCCCTTGACCACTTGCCGGACCCCGACGGCGCGGGCGCCCTGAGCGCACTGATGCAGGGCGGCGGCTTCCTGCTGGCCTCGCTGGCGCCGTGGATCACCGCGGCATTGCACTCGCACACCGGCGATTTCGCGGCGGGATGGCGGTACCACCTTGGCTGCGTGGCATTCGTGGCGGCACTCACCATGCGCCTGGATCCCGCGCGCTACGCCAGGTCCATGGCCGGCGTCGCGGCCCGTCCGGCGTAGCCGGCCGCTCAATAGGTCTTGTACGGCAGGAACTTGCCCGACATCTCGATGTGCACGCGGTCGCCATTGGGGTCGGGCTCGCGCCGCAGGTCCATGCGGAAATCGATCGCGCTCATGATGCCATCACCGAACTCCTCATGGATCAAGGCCTTGAACGTGGTGCCATAGACGCTGATCAGCTCATAGAAGCGGTAGATCAGCGGATCGGTGGGCACCTGCGTCGGCAGCGAGCCCTTGTAGGGCACCGTGCGCAGCCAGGGCTCGGCCTCGGGCGGCAGATCGAAGATTTCCATCACGGCGCGCGCGCCGGCCTCGTCGAACACCATCTGCCCGAGGCAGGCGGCAGTTGTCCATTCCTTGCTCTTGCCCACGCGCTCGGCCACCTGGGCCCAGGTGATGCCGCGCCTGACCTTGGCTTCGATGATGAGGTCGGTAACATCGCTGCGATTCATGACTTCTCCGTTGTCGGGTGGAAGGAGCGTCCCGGAATGACACCGCACGCCGCCGGTCCGCCGCTCAATGCGGCATGGCCTGCTCGATGACCGCGCTGACATCGGCCGGATCGGGCTCGTTGCCTGGTGGCAGCGCGAACAGCGCGCCCGCCGCTGGCGTCATCCCCTGCACGATACGCAGGGCCAGCACGATGAGCACGACCGGCATGACGCCTCCTGCTTGGTTGACCGGGGTGTGGCGGTAAGCAACGTTCCGGGAACGCCGCAACCGGCGCAAGCTTTGTGCCACCGCCCTGACGCCTTCCCTGCCATGCGCGGCACCGGACCAGGGAAAGGCTGCGCCAACGTGAGGCACGAAGGGCCCAGCGTACCCAATTCTGCGTACGCTGCGCAGCCGCCCCCCTGGCAGGCAGGCCTCGCCGCAAAGGCGGGCCGCGCCAGATCCTTTGCAAAATCTATTTCCGATGTAACGCCGCATTATCCCTTGCACGGACTTGGCAGCCTTGTTGGCCAGACCCGCACGCCGCCGGCAAGCCCTTGTGCCACCAGGCTTTGCCGGCGACACCCCGAAGCAGTCCCGGGCGCCGCGCCACGCATGCGTCATGTGAGACAGGCTTACAAGTGCAAGCACCCAGTGCGGGGTCGCGTCGCTACATTGAAGCCGTGTTCAACGCAAACGATCCGGAGCCCGACATGAAACGCGCCCTCTGCCTGGCCGCACTCCTGTCCACCACCGCAGCGCTGCTTTCCGCCTGCATCGTCGTACCGCCGCGTGGCGGTCCGCCGCCCCGCTACCACTACTACCACGACCGCTACTGATCGATACCGCCCGGTCCGCCAACCCCGACACCAGGAGAACCAAGATGAAACGCCAGCTCCTTCTCGCCGCAGCCGTCCTCGCCGCCGGAGGCGCCTTCGGCCTGCTCACGCCCGCACAAGCCCACAACGGTCCCGGTGCCTACGCCTATGGCCACCCGCCGTCGCCGCGCTACGAGCCGCGCCCGCCCGCACGGCCGGGCCAGGCATGGGTACCCGGCCACTGGGTCTCCCGTGGTGGCCACTACGACTGGCGCGCCGGCTATTGGCAGGCGCAGCGCCCCGGGTACCGCTATGTGCCGGATCGCTGGGTGCAGAGCCCGCGCGGCTGGGTCATGCGCCCCGGCTACTGGGCGCGCTGAGCGCTGAGACATGGGGCCTGCTGCCCGGTCCGACTGACGAGGGCCGCCAGGTTGGTGGCAAGTCGCCGAAGCAGCCGTGCCGCACGCTGCTCCGGCCTCATCCCGAGGTGGCAAATCGCCTCATCCAGAAGCACTAGATCGCGTGTCCGGCGATGCGCATCAAGCACCGCAGATATTCAGAAACGCATTCAAGGAAGGACGTTTCATAATTGCGTCACTAAATGGCCATTGATTTTCTATTACCCCCCGAAGGGGTTATAAAACCGGCACAGCAAGCCCCGGAATAATCAGATCGGTTGCATGCCTGCAACCATTTTGCCAAGTGATGTCTCAGTTGTGATACGGTCGCCAGCGCTAGCTGGCATGTCGCTCTCACCACATGGTCCCGCCAAATGGAGGGATTTTGGGCCGGTATTATGAAGCCTGCTTCATTCCCACTTCGTTTCCTGCCGATTAGCCTTGCTTGCAATCCATACCACCACCCCATAAGATGGTTTTAAGCCGATTTTGGAGCGAGCAAGTTTCGGGTTCGGGTTCGGGTCATCTTCCAGCCGCCGACAAGTTCCGAGCAGAGAATGGGACAGGCCGGACATGGAAGCACGGGGGGTCAGGGCAGTCAGCGGGCCGCAGATAGCGCGCGTCCGCCTGCCATGCAATGCCTCCCCATACGCAAAGCACCCGCATTCCCTCCCGAGTAACGGGGAGTGAAACATGAATGCCTTGCTGATCGAGGAGCATCCTCTGCTCCGTCTCGGGCTGTTGCAGATGCTCGAGAACGTCCAGGATTCCGGTCACGTCGCAGCGCTCGCGCCTGAAGAGCTCGGGCGGCACGACAATGTCCCGCACGACGCGGACCTGCTGGTCTTCGGCATGCCCGCCGACACACGCATCGGATGGTCGCAACTGCAGGTCGCCCGCGAGATGCTCTCGCCCCAGCGCATCCTGATCCTCGCCGATCAGTTGCCGCTGCACATGCCTGATGCGGACAGCGCGCGTGGCGTATGTGGATGCCTGCCCAAATCGGCATCGCTGGCAGTCATCGAGGCCGCCATCCGGCTCGCGGTTTCCTCCGTGCAAGGCCTGCTGTTCAGCGCGGAGACCGGCACGCTGCCGTCGGCATCGCGCCCGGCCCTGCCGGTCACGCAATCGCTCGCATCCGCCGCGCCGCTGCCGGCCGCTGCAGCGCCCGAACAGCTTTCGCTTGCCACATGTGCGAGCGCGCCGCGCAGCGCGTTGCGCAGCAGCGTTGCGGTACGCGATCTCACCGGACTCAAGCCTGGCCTGCCCTTGTCGGGCAACGCACGCCCGGCCGAACCGCTTGCCGAGGCCGAACCGAGCTACGACGAAGCCGAGATGCTCAAGATCACGCCGCGCCAGTATGAGGTGCTGGTGCTGCTGGCGCGCGGCTATCCGATCAAGACGGTCAGCCGCATGCTGAACATCTCCGTGGCCACGGTGAAGAGCCATGCCTGCACGCTCTACCAGCGCCTCAAGGTACGCAACAAGGGTGAAGCCGTCTACGCCGCCTTGCAGCGCGGCGCCACGCTCGAATGGGTGAGTGGCGACGAGCGCGTGACGCGCGACAGCAGCATGCGGCCCGTGGTCGCATGCCACGGTGATGCGGCCGTCTACGAGGGCGCGAGCCCGACGATCTGAACGCCACAGTACGCGCCGAGCCCGCATGAAAAGACGGGCCGGTGCTGCCCCGGGGGACCGAGGGGGTCAGCCATGCCTGCCAGCACTTTCCTGCCCACGTTTTCCGTGTGCATCTGCACGCGCGACAATCCGGATGGCCTGCGCCAGACGCTGCAGTCCGTCGCGCAATCCACCACGCCGCCGCAACAGCTCATCGTCTCCGATGACAGCAGCAACTACGAAACCCGCGAGATGATGCGCGGCGAGTTTCCCGATGTCACGTACCTGGAAGGACCACGGCGCGCATGTGCGGCCAATCGCAACCGCGCCGTGCGCGCGGCGACCGGCACGCACGTCCTCATCCTGGACGATCGCACGCTGCTTGGACTGACATTCCTGCAGCAGATGAGCGAGCGGATCGCGGATGATCATATTCACCAGGCAAGCGCCGGTGCGCCGGCAGCGCCGCTGATCCTCACCGGCACCGACCTGTGCGGCGCAGAGCGAGGCAGGCCGCGCAAGCCGACCTTCCTGGGCCGGCCCGCGCTCGATTACCGCTATGGCGAGCGCCTTTGCTCAGTGGTGCTGCACAGCACGGTGTTTCCGCGCGCGCTGTTCGATCAGATTGCGTTCGACGAAGAGCTGGCAGCGGGCTATGACGAGATCGACCTGGCGGGCCGCGCCGTGTACGAGTGCCATTGCCGCATCGAACTGATGCCAAGCGCCGTGAACCGGCACGCCACACCACCGGCGCGCGACGAGCCGGCGGCGGCTTGCGAGGCATCGCGCCTGTACGTGACCTTCTGGCGCTATGGCCACAGCCAGCACCAGCGGGGCAAGGCCGTGCTGTTCCTGGCGTTCGCCTTGCCACACCAGCTTGCCCATCAGCTGCATCAGGCCGGGTGGCGCGGCGTTGCGCCGTTCTGTGCCACCGCGCAGCGGCTGTGGCGGCATCTGCGACGGCGGCCGGACGCATCCGGCGGCGCCGGCCACGGCGGTCTCCAGGCCAGCGTCCGCATGCCGTTTCCACGCGATTAGCCGCGCTGGCAGAGCGCCCTCTCGCCAGCGCCGGCCATGCCGTTTCCTGCGTGAGCGCATGGATGTGACGCCAATCCACGTTCGGCAGCGCACGTAGCCGGATTGTGCCGGGCCCTGCAGACACGGTACCTTGGCAGCGAGACGGATGCATGCGGCGTTGCTGCGTGGAGTGGTAGCGATCGGCATGACAGCCGGCCGCTGTCTGGCGTCCGCACCTTCGGAACGGAAGAAGAGCCGTGCAATGGAAACACCGATGTGGACGCTCCGGAAGGATCCCGCCGGCCGCGGTCCGTGCGGAATTCGGGTTGCAGCGACCATGGCGGCGGGTCCGGCCGCGTTGATATTGCGGGGAGCCCGGCCATGACAAGCCTGCGCGCCTTGAAACTGACCTCCCTCCCGCGGCGCCTGAAGATCGTGCTGATGATGACGGTCGATCTGCTGGCCCTGCCGCTGTGCTTCGCGCTGGCCCTGCTGCTGCGCGCCGGCAACCGCGAGCTGATCGTGCAGTACGGCATCTGGCCGCCGCTGTTCATCGCGGCCTGCACGATCCCCGTATTCTCGTTCAGCGGCCTGTACCGGACCGTGTTGCGGTACATCGACCTCAAGGTGCTGTGGGCCGCCGGCGTCAGCATGGCCGCCATGGTCGGGCTGACCTACGGCGTGTCCTTCCTCATCAATGACAGCCGGCTGCCGCGCGCCGGCCTTCTGATCTACTGGTTCATCGCGTTCGCCTATGTGGTGATCTCGCGCTTCCTGATCCGTGCCATCCTGCGGCGCAGCGAACTGTGGCGCAACCCCCGCGGGCGTGCGATCCGGCGCGTGGGCATCTTCGGTGCCGGCGAGGCCGGCTTCCAGCTCGTGAACGCCATGCGCGCCAGCGTCGACCACGAGGCCATCTGTTTCTTCGACGACGACCAGTCGCTCGACAATCACACGTTCGCGGACCTGACGGTGTACCACACGTCGCGCATGAGAGCGCAGCTGCAGCGGCTGAACATCGACGAAGTCGTGCTAGCGGTTCCATCCCTGTCGCCGGAGCAGCGCAAGCGAATCCTGGACAAGCTGCACCGATACGCCGTGAGCGTTCGTACGCTGCCCACGCTGCTGGAGCTGGTGGACCGCAAGATCACCATGCAGTCGATCCGCGAGGTCAAGGTCGAGGACCTGCTCGGCCGGCCCGCCGTGCCGCCGCGCGAGGCACTGTTTGCCAAGTGCACGCACCGCAAGGTCGTCATGGTGACCGGCGCGGGCGGCTCCATCGGCAGCGAGCTGTGCCGCCAGGTCGCCACGCAGCAGCCCCGCAAGCTCATTCTGTTCGACCATTCCGAATGGGCGCTTTACATGGTGGAGCAAGATCTGCGCCGGGCCTTCCCCGAGGTGCCGCTGATGGCGCGCATCGGCTCGGTGTGCGACGCCAAGGCCGTGGCCGCCGCCATGCAGGGCCAGCAGGTCGATACGATCTATCATGCGGCCGCCTACAAGCATGTCCCGCTGGTCGAAGGCAACATGCCCGAAGGCATTCGCAACAACGTGCTGGGCGCGCAGACCATCGTCAACATGGCCGACCGCTTCGGCGTGCGGACCTGTGTCCTGATCTCGACCGACAAGGCTGTGCGCCCCACCAACGTGATGGGCACCAGCAAGCGCATCGCGGAGCTGATCTTCCAGGCCGCCGCGGCGCGCCCCGGCACGCGCACGGTTTTCTCGATGGTCCGCTTCGGCAATGTGCTCGGGTCTTCCGGCTCTGTGGTTCCGCTGTTCCGCAGCCAGATAGAAGCAGGCGGACCGATCACCATCACGCACCCCGATGTCATCCGCTTCTTCATGCTGATCCCCGAGGCCTCGCAGTTGGTGATCCAGGCGGGCGCAATGGCGCGCGGCGGCGAGGTCTTCGTGCTGGATATGGGACAGCCGGTGCGCATCATTGACCTGGCCAGGACGATGATCGAGATGGCTGGCCTGGTGGAACGCAACGCCAAGAACCCCAACGGAGACATCGAGATCAAGTTCGTCGGCCTGCGGCCGGGAGAGAAACTCTACGAGGAACTGCTGATCGGCGGCAATGTCACGCCGAGTGACCATGAACGCATCATGCGCTCGCAGGAGCCAAGCCTGGAAGAAGAGGAACTGCACGAGAGGCTGATCCGGCTCCATGCGGCCTGCGAAGGCCGCGACGAACTGCGGATCCAGATGGCGCTGCAGGCGATCGTGCCGGAGTACGCCCCGTACACGTCCCTGGACGAACCCGGGCGCGCGCGGCTCCGTGCCGTGCCCGTCGAAGCCGCTCAGGGCAGCCAGGCCAGCCAGGACGCGCAGGATGACGCCAGAGTGCCCCGGAAGGCCGTGCTGCGCCGGGTCGCGTCCCCGGCGCTAGGCCCGTCGGAGGCGGGCAACCGGCGTTGAGCCGGCACAGCCCGCGGGTTCGGAACTGCTGCTCCGACCTGCGTGACAGCCGCCTGAAGGCGGCCGCCGTCGTTCGCCGCCGTGCCCGTTTATCCGCTCTGCCCTGCTTGCCTTACGTGCGGCGGTAAGCAGGGAAGAATCCGCTCAGGTCCTGCAGCGTCGAGGGCTCGCCGCCGCACAGTGCCAGGTACCGGGCGGGATTCACCACGATTCGCTGCGTGCGGAACACGTGCGTATTCGGCGAGTATCCGCGTTTGAAGCGGAACAGGGAATCTTCAGCCGATCCGCCGAGGCCTCCGCCGAGGTGGTAACACCGGTGGCCGCGCTCACGCCCCCACTGCCGGATCGCGTGCATCAGGATCTTGCTGGGCTGCCGATGCATGTAGCGCGTGTCGACACCGATCAGGTGGCTCTGCACGATGCCGGCGGTTTCGGACACCGTAACCGTCTTGCCGCCGATGATGACGCCATCTTCCTGGGCCACGAACAGCCGCAGCCGATCGCCGAGTTCACGGGCCAGGGTGCGGTAGTAGTCGTCGTTGAAGTAGTAGTAGCCGTTGGCACGCAAGCGGTCCATGGAGCCGTTGTAGAGGCGGATGAAATGAGGCAGCGTCTCCAGGGTCTCGTCCAGGCGGACCGTGACACCGGCGCGCGTGGCCTTGGCAATGTCCAGCCTGTGACCGTGCGTCGTTTCCTTCCAATGTTCGGCCTCGCTCTTGGACAGGTCGATCGACACCGTCATGCCATGCTCGAGCAGCGTGCCGATGGTGCTGTGCCACGCCGCGTTGAGCAGCGGATTCAGCCGGATAAAGCACGAGACGCAGCCCTGCTCGCGCAGCAGTGCCATGGCCGCCGACATCGCCGCGTCCACGAACGAGGCGGGCGCGTCGTCGCTGACGAGCGGGCCGGCATACCCGTAGGGCGAGTTCGCATCCCAGTCCGCGCCGTCGATGTCACGGCGCAGCAGCGGCACGAACAGCTCATGACTGCCGTCCGTGGCATGCAGCGCGAACGCCTTGCCGCTGTCCTGATGCTCCGACGCGCGCAGCCATCCCGGCGTGTGGTGGCTGTCGTGCCGGCAACGGGCCAGTACCTCAAGCCATTCGGTGCTGGAGGTCTCCAGCACATGGGTCCTCATCATCATCGGTCCTCATCGGATGTATCGGCGTTGGCGACAATGCGCAGGATGATCTCGCCGAGGCGCGCGATATCGCGGGCGCTGTAGCGGTAATCGGCATGCAGGACCAGGATGCGCTCCGACAGCAGACGATCACTTTGCGGAACGCCGGACCATGTCATGGGCCACAGCACCGCGGTGAACACGTCCGCGCGGATCAGCCCTTGCCGGATGCGCGCGCGTGCCGCGGCATCGCTGCACAGCAGGATGCCGAAAGCCGGCGTTTCCCGCCATTGCAGCTCGGCGGGCAAACCGGCCAGACACTGGCCCAGCAGCGCCAGGTTGTCGCGCCGGCGCTGCCGCATCCGGCCGAGGTCGGCAACGGATGCCAGCGCGCGCGTGAGCGCGGTCGGCCCCGAGATCTCGGGATCGCCCCGAAGCGCGGCCTCGGCCTCGCCGGCCAGCGCCAGGTAGGCGGCCTTGGCAACCGGCAAGCCTGCCAGGTAAGCCGCCTTCATCGCCATTGCGGCGGCCATGCCGGCGGCGGCGCGCGCATGCGCCGCCGTGGGCGCCAGCGCGTGTGGAAACGGCTGCCCGGCCAGCGCACGCACCAGGCCGCCGTCGGGCACCGGCAAGGTCTTCCGTAGCGACGCGAACAAATAGTCCGGCGTACGGGCATATGACCAGGTGGCCAGCAGATCGTGCGAGCGGTCGAGCAGGACGCTGCCGCCCTGCACGTCAACCCCGGCCCGCAGGCCGAAATATTCGGGCACGAGCGCCGCCTCGTCGTCGGCCAGCGAGAGCTGCGCCGGGCCGCCGAACGGGGCGTGCGGATACAGGCGTACGTCGATGTCGCGCGCGATGTCGTCCAGCACCGCGTGGCAGTAGTAGCTGGGCGCGTGCAGGCGCCGCCAGCCGCGCGAGCGCCCTTGCGCCACAATGGCGCGCAGCGCGTCGCGTCCGGTGCCGGCGAGCAGGTCGCCCGGGCGCAGCCAGGGATCGCCGCCGAGCGGAATGGCAGGATCGAGATGGAAGAACGAACCGAACTCGGCAGCGGGGTTCACAGCTGTCATCCCATGCCCTCCAGGCTGACGCCGTGCGCACCCGATGCGCCGTCGCGGGGGGGCCCTCCGGACGCACCGCATCGCGTGGCTGCCTGCAGACTGCGTCGCGATGCCCGCGCGCTCGCTCCCAGCTCGGTGACACGGCAATCAGCCATGTGCGGACGGTGATGGCCCCGATGGCTGCACCGGACTGACGAGTCTTCCAGCCTCATGAATTCGATCGAGACGACCCGCTTTCCCGTAGCCGGATCCGGATCGATGCTGCGCCAGTACTCTCCGGTGGCGCCGGTCCACTTCACCACGCGACTACGCATGGCGCCCAGCATGTCATCGGCCGCGTCGCGCGGATCAAACAGGAGCGCCGCCGGCACCAGCACGGCCACGGTCACGCCGACGTGAGTGAAGCCGACCGGTCGCCAGCGCCACAGCGTCACCGCGGCAACGGCAAAGCCGACACCCAACCCGACGAGCGACTCGCCGACCGTGTGATGAAAATCGGTCACCAGCACCACGGGCATGAACAAGGCCAGCCCGACCCCCGTCGCCAGTCCGAGCCAGGCGGTGTGCCTGCCCAGCACCGAGCCCAGCAGCGTCAGCAACACCGGATACACCGCCGCCGTCAGCATCGCGTGTCCACTGGCACTGTAGACGCCGATCGATGGCAGCGACCAGCCGGTGTAGCTGAATGCGGCCTTGGCCGCCAGCATCAGCCCCCCGCCGATGGCAAACGACGCCGTCCAGCGCAACGCGCGCCAGCCTTGCCCCGCGACGACGAAACAGACTGCGATCCAGGCGGCCAACGGCAATGCCAGGCGGCTTTCGCCGAAGTAGAGGTAGTGGTCCCACAGGAATGTCGCCATCTCGCCATCACGCCGCCGCGCGCGTTGCCTGTCGCATCACGCTTCGCACCGCCTGCGCGGTCATGCGCACTTCTTCATCGGTCAGCGTCGGATGCACGAGGAACATCAGGCTGGTCTCGCCGAGCGTGCGCGCTGCCGGCAAGCGCTCGGCCGGCCGCCATCCGGTGCCGTCGAACGCTCTTTCCAGATAGACCTCGGCGCAAATGCCCGAATAGCAAGGCACTCCGGCTGCGTTGATGGCAGCCATGATGCTGTCGCGGCTCCAGCCCTCGGCGAGGCGCTCGGGCCGCACGTAGGCGTAGAACTTGTACCAGGCATGCTCCACGCCGGCCGGTGGCAGCGGCACGTGCAGGGCATCGCACGCGCCAAGCACTTCCGACAATGCCAGCGCGTTTGCGCAACGCCTGGCATGCCAGCCAGCCATGCGGCGCAGTTGCACGCGCCCGATCGCTGCCTGCATCTCGGTCATGCGCCAGTTGGTGCCAAAGGAGTCATGGACCCAGCGAAAGCCTGGCGGATGCGAGCGGTCGTACACGGCTTCCCAGCTTTTGCCATGATCCTTGTATGACCACATGCGCGACCACAAGACCGGATCGTCGGTGGTGACCATGCCGCCCTCGCCACCTGTGGTCATGATCTTGTCCTGGCAAAACGACCAAGCCCCGATGTGGCCGATGGTTCCGACCATCCGTCCCTTGTAGACGGCACCGTGCGCCTGCGCGCAGTCTTCGATCACCTTGAGACCGTGCCCGCGCGCCAGGGCCATGATGGGCTCCATGTCGCAAGGCAGGCCAGCCAGGTGCACGCAGATGATCGCCCGCGTGCGAGGCGTGACGACGGCGGCGATGGTGCGGGCACTGATATTGCCGCTGTCGCGATCGACGTCCGCGAACACCGGCGTAGCGCCCGCGTTGACCACGCATGAGACGCTGGCAAGGAAGGTGCGTGGCGTGACAACGACCTCGTCACCCGGCCCGATGCCAAGCGCCTGCAGTGCGACGTCGAGCGCCAGCGTGCCATTTGCCAGCGTAATGGCATGCGCCGCGCCGCACCACGCGGCGAACTCCTGTTCGAATTCGCGGCACTCGGTACCGGTCCAGTAGTTGACGCGGTTCGAGAGCAGTACGCGCTGGACTGCCTGGGCCTCTTCGCGGCTGAAGCTCGGCCACGGGGAAAATCCGGTATTGAGCATTGCCAATCCTCGAGGGTGCGGCGTTGGCCGGATCGCCTATTGCGCTTTGCGGCTCATGTCGACGTCGAAGCGGGTTGCCGATACCTCGCCGGCGGCGCTGATGTCCTCCTTGGCGAGCACCGTGCCGATCGTGCGCCACAGGATGCGGATGTCCAGCCAGATCGACTGGTGGTCCACATACCATACGTCGAGCCTGAATTTCTCTTCCCAGCTCAACGAGTTGCGCCCGTTGACCTGCGCCCATCCGCTGATGCCTGGCTTGACCAGCAGCCGCCGTGCCTGTTCGGCCGTATAGAACGGCAGATACTCCATCAGCAAGGGGCGCGGCCCGACCAGGCTCATGTCGCCCTTCAGCACGCACCACAACTCGGGGAGTTCATCGATGCTGGTGCGCCGGATGACCCAGCCAAACGGCGTGATGCGCTCGGTATCGGGCAGCAATTCGCCATCGGCGCCACGCTCGTCGGTCATGGTGCGGAACTTGATGACTTCAATCGGTCTGCCGTTGAGACCGGCACGCGTTTGCCGGAAGAAAACCGGACTGCCAAGTTTGCTGCGAACGAGCGCCACCACGATCAGAAGAGGCAGCGCCAGCACCACCAGGGCCACCAACGCGATGACAACATCGAGAGCGCGCTTCATGATCCATTCACCCCGCGTGAGTCGTCTACGGGGATATGTAACCTGATTCGCACGACCCTGAGAAGCGTCCGAGGCGGCCGGAACGTGCCTTGCACCACAGAACGTTCGCGGGCCGCGCGTGGCGCGGTGCTGCGGCCTGCGTTCGACGCCGAACAGATGCCGCGCACGCGCAGCGCTAGCGTGCCGGCTACTGCCTCAACACCGGCCTCAACACCCTCAAGGAGCCAGAATGGATCCGAGCCTACGCGCGACGCAGGCCAGGCCTATGCGCATTACGCTGCTCATCACCTGTCTGCAGCTCGGTGGCGCGGAACAGCAGGTGGCCGCACTGGCGCGGCAGTACGTGTCGCTGGGACACGCGGTTTCGGTGATCAGCCTGCTGCCGGGCAGGGAGGTGGCGCTTCCGGAAGGCGTTGAAACCTTGATGCTGAAGATGCGCAAGACGCCAGTGGCGTTGTTGGCCGCGCTCGTGCAGGTTCGGCGCTTTGTGTCGCGATGGCGACCGGACATCATCCATGCCCACATGATTCACGCCAACCTGTTTGCCCGCATGCTGACGCGCGTGTGCCCCGTGCCGATCACCGTCTGCACGGCGCACAGCTTTTTCGAGGGCGGCGCGCTGCGCATGCTGGCCTACCGCCTCACCGACCGCTGGTCGGATCTCACCACCCACGTCAGCGAAGAAGGCCGTCAGGCGATGATCGCGGCCCGCGCGGCGCCCGCACAGCGGATCATCGTGGTCCCCAACGGTATCGATACCGCCCGCTACCGCCCGTGCGCGCAGGCCCGGGCCACCACACGCGCCGCGCTTGGCCTGCGCCCGGACGACCGGTTCATCCTCAACGTGGGCCGGCTCGTATGGGAGAAGGCGCACGCGGACCTGATCGACGCCTTCGCGCAGATGCCTCCCGCGCGCGGTACGGTGCTGATGATCGCCGGCGACGGGCCGTTGCGCGAGACCATGGCAGGGCTGATCGCCGGATACGGGCTGGGCGGCCAGGTACGGTTGCTCGGCATGCGCCGGGACGTGCCGGCGCTGCTGAACGCCGCGGACCTGTTCGTGCTGTCGTCACGGATCGAAGGCATGCCGCTGGTGGTGGGCGAAGCACTGGCGTGCGGCTGCCCGGTCGTGGCCACCGACGCCGCCGGGGTCGCGGCGCTGATGGGCAATGCCGGCAGCCTGGTCCCACGCGCGAATACGGCCGCGCTGGCAAGCGCCATGTGCGCTGCCCTTGCGCGCGGGCGTGGTGACGCGGCGGACGAAGCAGCCCGGCGTCAGCACATCGCTTCCGGGTTCAGCATTGAAGTCATCGCCCGCGCATGGCTGCAGCTATACGCGGCACACTCCCGCAGCAATGCGGCCACCCACATGGAGTCGCTCGATGCCACCGCGCGCTGCCAGTGATTGCGCGGGCGCGGGCCTGCGTTCGGCGCCGAACGGATGCCGGCTTCCCGCCGCGATAGCGTACCCGGGTGTCCTGTTCCGCAAGTTGCCACACGTGGAGACCACCGATGCAACAGCGCGATACCGGTAGTCCGGGCCGGCATCAGCAAGCCAGTACCACGAAGGGTCCGGCGATCTGCTTCCTGACCGGCACGCTGGGCACGTTCGGCGGCGCGGAGCGCATGACGGCTACCATTGCCAATGCACTGGCCAGGCGCGGCCACCCTATCCGCATTCTCAGTCTTTGCGACGCGCATAGCTGCTTTGCGCTCGACCCCGCGGTGCGGCATGACGCGCTGTTTGACAAGCGGCCCTCGTTTCGCACGCACTTCCTGCAGACCGTCGCGCGCATTCGCCGCTACGTCAGGCAGCATGGCATTACGTTGCTGGTGGAGGTCGACCCGCTGCTGACACTGTTCACCCTGCCGGCATGCCTGGGCCTTGGCGTGCACCGCATTGCCTGGGAGCACTGCAACTTCGACCAGGACCTGGGTCTTCCGGTGCGCCGCCTTGCCCGCCGCCTGAGCGCGCGCACCTGCCGGCGGATCGTGGTGCTGACCGACCTGGATCGCGACAAATGGGTACGCAACCTGCACTGCGAGAACATCGAGGTCATCCCCAATACCCTGGCATTTCCCATTCCCGCCAAGCCCGCTGTGCGCACGTCCCGGACCGCGGTTGCAGTGGGCCGCCTGACCGAGGTCAAGGGCTTCGACGTGCTGTTGCAGGCGTGGGTGCCCATCGCGAAATCTTTTCCTGACTGGCGGCTGCGGATCGTGGGCAGTGGCGAGCTGCTCGAACCGCTGACGCAACTGCGTGACCGGCTCGGCCTGCAGGCCTGTGTGCGCCTGGAGCCGGCACGCAGCGATATCGAGTCGGTGTACCGGGACGCCGCCTTACTGTGCCTGAGCTCGCGATATGAAGGCTTCCCGCTGGTGCTGGTGGAGGCGATGGCGTACGGCCTGCCAATCGTCGCGACCGACTGCGAGACGGGCGTGAGGGCCATGCTCACCGACGATGAAAACGCCCGGATCAGTCCGGTCGACGACGCCGCCGCCCTCGCGCGCGGCATCGCGGCGGTGATCGCCAGTCCCGAGCTGGCCAAACGATTGGCCGAGGCGGGTCGCCGGCACGTACACAGGTTCGCGCCAGGCGAGATCGCCACGCGGTGGGAACGGCTCCTGTGCGGCATATCGGGCGAGACGGGCGAGACGGGAGAGACCGGCACAAGCGAAGCCGGCATGGCATGACACGGGCGGCACAGCCGCCGCACGCCCGGGCGCCACGGGTACGCGGCTTGTGTACGCCAAGACACGAACCCCCGCGCACGGCGTGCTGCCGGCGCAAGATAATTTCGACGAGCCTGTCCTCGCTTGCCTGCGCCGACAGGCTCGCCAACCCGGAAGATCACGGTCATGGACTTAACCCACGCACAAGTCGCCATCATTGGTCTGGGCTACGTCGGCCTGCCGCTCGCGGTGGAATTCGGCAAGCAGCAGCCGGTGCTGGGCTTCGACATCAATGCCGCACGCATCGAAGCACTGCGCGCCGGCCACGACGCCACACTCGAGGTCGGTCCGGACGAACTGCGCAGCGCGCACCACCTGCACTACAGCAGCGATCCCGAAGCGCTGAAGGCCTGCCAGGTCTTTATCGTGACCGTGCCAACGCCGGTGGACAGGGCCAAGCGCCCCGACCTGATGCCGCTGATCCTGGCGAGCGAGACCGCGGCCAGGGCAATGGCGCCGGGTGCCGTGGTGATCTACGAGTCGACCGTCTACCCGGGCGCCACCGAGGAAATCTGCGTACCGGTGCTGGAGCGGCACAGCGGCCTGAAATTCAACGTGGACTTCTTCTGCGGATACAGCCCGGAGCGCATCAATCCCGGCGACAAGGAGCACCGGCTGCCGGATATCCGCAAAGTCACCAGCGGCAGCACGCCCGAGGCGAGCGAGGCCATCGACAAGCTTTACGGGAAGATCATCGTGGCCGGCACGCACCGGGCCAGCAGCATCCGCGTGGCGGAGGCCGCGAAGGTCATCGAGAATACCCAGCGCGACGTGAACATCGCGCTGATGAACGAACTCAGCCTGCTGTTCCACAAGCTGGGCATCGATACGCTCGAAGTACTGCGGGCCGCCGGCACCAAGTGGAACTTCCTGCCGTTCCGTCCCGGCCTGGTCGGCGGGCACTGCATAGGGGTCGATCCCTACTATCTGACACACAAGGCGCAGGAGGTCGGCTATCACCCGCAGGTCATCCTTGCCGGCCGGCGTATCAATGACAAGATGGCGATCCACGTGGCCGATGAAGTGGTGAAGCTGATGCTGCGCCGGGGCATTCCGGTGCTCGACAGCCGCGTCCTGGTGCTCGGCCTGACCTTCAAGGAGAACTGTCCGGACGTGCGCAATACCAAGGCAGTCGACATCGTGACAACGCTGCGTGGCTACAACGCACAGGTCGACGTCTATGACCCGTGGATCAATGTCGAGGACGCCGAGCACGAGTACGGCCTGTCTTGCCTGCGCGAGGCCCCCCGGCTCGACCAATATGACGCCATCGTGCTGGCGGTCGCACACCACCAGTTCGTCACCATGGGCGTGCGGGCGATCAAGGCCTTCGGCAAGCAGCATGCGGTCCTGTTCGACGTGAAGGGCATCCTGCCGAGGAGCGACGTCGACGGACGCCTGTAGCCAGGCACGCCCTCTGGAACCTGCGTAACGGGAAACTGTTTCATGCAAGACAACGTCTATACGCACCTCAAGTCTCGCCTGGCTGCCACGCCGCGCACATGGCTCGTCACCGGCGTCGCCGGCTTCATCGGCAGCAACCTTCTGGAAGCACTGTTGCGCCTGGACCAGCGCGTTGTCGGCCTGGACAACTTCTCCACCGGGCACCGCCGCAACCTTGGCGAAGTCGAGGCACTGGTGTCGCCCCGGCAGTGGCAGAACTTCCAGTTCATCGAAGGCGACATCCGCAACCCGGAGCACTGCCGCAGCGCGATGCTGTTTGGCCTGCCCGGGCGCAAGGGAGCCGCCGCCCGGCCGTATCCGGTGGACTTCGTGCTGCATCAGGCGGCGCTCGGCTCCGTGCCCCGCAGCCTGGAAGATCCCGTCGCGACCCACAGCGTCAATATCAGCGGATTCCTGAACATGCTGGTCGCCGCCCGCGACGCGCAGGTCAAGACCTTCGTCTATGCAGCAAGCAGCAGCACCTACGGCGACCACCCGGGCCTGCCGAAGGTGGAGGACCGCATCGGCAAGCCGCTGAGCCCCTACGCGGTCACGAAGTACGCCAACGAGCTCTATGCCGATGTCTTCCACCGCTGCTACGGCGTGCATGCCATTGGCCTGCGCTACTTCAACGTGTTCGGGCCGCGCCAGGATCCCAACGGCGCCTATGCCGCCGTGATTCCGGCATGGATCGCAGCCCTGTTGCGGCGCGAAGCCGTCTATATCAACGGCGACGGAGAAACCAGCCGCGACTTCTGTTACGTCGCGAACGCCGTGCAGGTCAACCTGCTTGCCGCGACCAGCGAAAGCCGCGAGGCAGACAGCCAGGTTTACAACGTCGCGGTCGGCGACCGCACGACCCTGACCACGCTGTTCGAGCTGCTTCGGGACGGGCTGCGGCCCTACGGTATCGCCGCCGACACCGGGCCGGTCTACCGCGCCTTCCGGGCCGGCGACGTGCGCCACAGCCAGGCCGACATCGGCAAGGCACAACGCCGGCTGGGATACGTGCCCACTCACCGCATCCGCGAGGGACTGACCGAGGCGATGCATTGGTATGTGCAGAGGCAACAGGCGCTTAGCGCCTGAGCGCAACCGGAAAAACAGCATGTGCGGATTCGCAGGATTCCTCGGCGGCTTGCCGGACACTCTGGCCGGCCGGGCAACCGTGCTGAGCAACATGGCCAGCCAGATTCGCCACCGCGGGCCAGACCACGGCGATATCTGGTGCGACCCGGACAAGCCCTTCGGCATGGCCCACCGGCGCCTGGCGATTGTCGATCTCTCAGCGGCCGGACATCAGCCGATGACCGCTGCCAGCGGCCGCCACGTGATTGCGTTCAACGGCGAGATCTACAACCACCTGGAGATCCGCGCCGAGCTGGAGCGCGCGGGCGCCGCGCCCCGGTGGCGGGGTCACTCCGACACCGAAACGCTGCTGGCCGGCATCGACGCCTGGGGCGTCGACGCCACCGTCAGGCGGGCTGTGGGCATGTTCGCATTCGCATTGTGGGACCGGCACACCGGCACGCTCACGCTGGCCCGGGACCGGCTCGGCGAAAAGCCGCTCTACTATGGCTGGCAGGCCACAGGCAGCGCCCGTACCTTTCTGTTCGGATCGGAACTCAAGGCGCTGCGGCCGCACCCGTCGTTCGAGGGCCGCATCGACCGGGATGCGCTGTGCCTGTATATGCGCCACAACAATGTGGGCGGCGGCCATTCGATCTACCAGGGCGTCGCCAAGCTGCTGCCGGGGCACCTGCTCACGGTTTCGATGCGCGCCCCCGAACCCGCGCTGCGGTCCTACTGGTCCGGCGCCGCGGTGGTGCTGGATGGCGTGCGCAATCCTTTCACCGGAGATGCCGGGGAAGCGGTCGACAGCCTGGAACGGCTGCTGCGCGACGCCGTCAAGCGCCAGATGATGGCGGACGTGCCGCTGGGCGCCTTTCTTTCCGGTGGCATCGACTCGTCGACGGTCGCGGCGCTGATGCAGTCCCAGTCATCGCAGGCGATCCGCACGTTCACCATTGGCTTTCACGGCTCGGATTACAGTGAAGCCGCGCACGCGAAGGCCGTGGCACGGCATCTTGGCACCGACCACACGGATCTGTACGTCACGCCGGAACACGCGATGGCAGTCATCCCGGGGCTGCCCGCGACCTATGATGAGCCGTTCGCCGATTCATCGCAGATCCCAACCCTGCTGGTCAGCGAACTGGCGCGGCGGCACGTCACCGTATCGCTGTCCGGCGACGCCGGCGACGAGCTGTTCGGCGGCTATAACCGCTACCAGATCACGGCCGAGCTGTGGCAGCGTCTCGCGCGCATTCCCAGCCCGATGCGGGCCGCCGCCGCCTGGGGACTGACGCGCCTCTCTCCGCACCGCATCGATCGGATCGCGGCCTCGTTCCCCGTCGCCTCGCGCTGGTTCAATGTGGGCGAGAAAATCCACAAAGGGGCCGGCGTCATGGCCGCGCGTTCGGGGGCCGAGTTGTACCGCGGCATGGTGTCCCAGTGGTCCCGCCCCGACAGGCTCGTCATCGGCGGCATGGAGCCCGCCACGCTGCTGGACAGCGCCGCGCAGTCCTTCGGCGCACTGGCCGAGGTGGAGCGCATGATGGCGCTGGACCTGCTGACCTACCTGCCGGACGACATCCTGGCCAAGGTAGACCGCGCGGCCATGCGTCACAGCCTCGAGACGCGCGTGCCCTTCCTCGACCACCGCGTGGTCGAATTCGCCTGGCGCCTGCCACTGGCGTACAAGTTGCGCAGGGATGCCCGCGGCTACACGACCAAATGGGTCCTGCGCAGGGTACTCGACCGCTATGTGCCGGCCTCCCTGATCGAGCGCCCGAAGATGGGCTTCGGCATTCCGATCGACACCTGGCTGCGCGGGCCGCTGCGCGACTGGGCCGAGGATCTCCTGGATGACCGGCGTCTGCGGCAGCAGGGCTACCTGAATCCGGAGCCGGTTCGCAGCCGTTGGGCCGAGCATCTTTGCGGACGGCGCAACTGGCAGCATTCATTGTGGTGCGTGCTCATGTTCCAGGCATGGCTGGCGAACGAGCGTTCGCACGGGACGTCGCCGGAGCCGGTGAACGCGGCCGCGCCTGACCGGAGCCTGGCATGCGCTTCCTGATGATCGCCAGCTTCGGCGAGTCGCTGATTACGTTCCGCGGTCCGCTCATCGCGGCATTGCAGGAAAAAGGGGTGGAAATGCATGTGGCCGCGCCCGGCCTGCCGGCGGGAGACCCAGCGCGCACCGCGTTGGAATCGCGCGGCGTGATCGTGCATGATGTCGCGCTCGAGCGTACCGGCATGAACCCGCTGGCCGATGCGCGCACCCTGCTCGCGCTGCATCGCCTGATGCGCAGGATCCGCCCCGACTGCGTCATGAGCTATACCATCAAGCCGGTGATCTATGGCTTGCTGGCAGCGTGGCTGGCGCGCGTGCCGCGCCGTTTTGCGCTGATCACGGGGCTTGGCTATGCCTTCCGTGAAGGCAGTGAGCAAAGCAGGCTGCGCGCGCTGGTACAGCGGCTTTACGCGCTGGCGCTCAGGCGTGCGCATACGACCTTTTTCCAGAATCCCGACGATGAGGCGCTGTTCCGCCGCTCGGAGATCCTGCCGGCCGGCAAGCGCTCGTGCATCGTCAATGGCTCCGGCGTGGACGTCGCGAGCTTCCAGGCCGCGCCGCTGCCTGCCGACGGTCCGCACTTTCTGCTGATCGCCCGCCTGCTGGGCGACAAGGGCGTGCGCGAGTATGCAGAGGCCGCGCGCCGCATCCGGGCGCGTGGCGCCAACGCCCGCTTCAGCCTGGTGGGCTGGATCGACACCGGTCCCAATGCCATCGCACAGGATGAACTGGACGCATGGATCGCCGACGGGACGGTCGACTTCCTTGGCCGCCTGTCGGACGTGCGCCCGGCCATCGCCCGCTGCAACGTCTACGTGCTGCCCTCCTACGGTGAAGGCACACCGCGCTCCGTGCTGGAAGCCATGGCCATGGGACGGCCCATTATCACCACGGATGCGCCGGGCTGCCGCGAGACTGTGGTTGACGGCGACAATGGCATCCTGGTGCCGGTCAAGTCCGTCGGCGCGCTGGAGCTGGCCATGCTGCAGCTGATCGAGGACTGGGAAAAGGTGGTGCGCATGGGCCAACGCTCGCGCCAGATCGCCGAGACCAAGTATGACGTGCACAAGGTCAATGTCGCGATGCTGCGCGAGATGGGGTTCGAGTAGGCGCAGGCAGGCGCAAGGCGCGCGCGACGCGCGCCACGATCCGGTGCCACAGCACCCCTGCGTGGAAGAGGTGGCGCTTGCCGTCCACCACGGTACGGTCGCCCCAGTCCGACATGGTATGCAGTCCGTCCGGGTTGACGCGGTCCCCCTTCGGGCTGACGATCCCCACCGTCTCCTCCCGATAGAACTCCGGCGTGCAATGCACAATGCGGTTGACTGCGATGGCCTGCCCGTAGCCGCTCTTGCAGACCTGCGCCACGCGCAGCAGTTGCCCTGCGTCGCGCACAACCGACCCGGCCGCGCGCGCCGAGCCGTGGTCGAACTTGACCGGGTTCTGCGGGTGTGGCTGCCAGGGCCCGAGCAGGTGGTCGGCATAGCACAGGCATACGTTGTCGAACTGCCCCATCTGAACGTCTGTGTAGAGCAGCCAGAAGCGGCCATCATGCTCGAAGATGGTCGGGTCGACCGCTGCGACGTCTTCCAGAAGCACCGCGACCTGCTGCCAGCCTCCGGTCTCGTCCTGGCGGTTCAGCACGCAGCGCCGGCTCTGCGACGACTCCGCCACGCAATACAGCGCCCCGTCGTGTCGGAAGAGATACGGAAACGACAGGTGCCCGGGCAGACCAAGATCGACGTCCCCGGCGCGGGACGGCACGTCGTGCGCATCCAGGGTCAGCCTGACGATGCGGCCAAGGCCGTGCCGCAGATCGAACTCCTCGCAATAGATCTCGTCCTGCCTGCCGGGCACCCCGAACGGATCCGCCCAGCAGTACGACGGCTTGCGCTTGCCGAGCCATCGCACCGGCAGCTGCTGCGCGCGCACCGCGTCAGCAAGCGCCATGTCGACGATGCCCACCATCCATTGCTCGACCAGAAGAAATCCCTTGAGCTGGATGGCAGCGTGACCGGCCACGGCGCGCATGCGCCAGAGCAGGCGCCGCCATGCCGGCACGCGGCCGCGGCGCGGCTCCCATGGCTGGCGCCCTCTCAGGCCGCCGAGGGCACGGATTTCACGCAGGGCACCGATGAGCAGCGACGCGCTCATGACGGCAAGCCGTTCAGAACTGATTTTTTCACAGGGTTCGGCATAGCCGGACGCGGTATCGACGATCAACACGCGCGACGGCGTCCACGCCACCAGCTGCAGGTGGATGCCCGCACCACTGGCATGTGTCTCCAGCCCGTGGTGCGGATCGCCCGGAGCAAGCCCGCGCTGGTCGCAAAGGCGCCACATGCCCTCAGTGGCGTAGCGGTGCCAGTCGGTATCCAGGCGGCCGGTGAGGTCGACGATGGCGGTCACGGGCGCGCACATTGGCGGCGCCTGCGCTGCACCAGCCGCTGCGCGCACTTTGTCCGGATCATTCATTGCATCCAGCGTGCGCACGATTACCCGGCATGCGCCCGAGCCTTGCAGACGCTGCATCACGGACCGCTCCCAACCCGCGGGCTCGCGCGAGGTAACCACAATGACGAGGGTCTCTCCCGTGGCGGCCCCTGTTGACAGACAGGACATGGCTTTCTCCCCGGCGATAGGGCGCAATATCACTTCCGGCATTTGGCGCCAGGACGCGCAGCGCCGACAGTAGCCTTTTGGCCTAAGCGGAATCATCCATCGGTAGGTAACAGGCCCGCGTCCGATGGTTCCGGCGGCAGCGCGGCAGTGCCGGAAACCGGGAGTGTGTATGCCCCCGTACGGAAAGCCCGCGGGCTTCGATGTAGCCTGAAAGTGCTGACCCGGTGCACCGGTGCCGAAGGCAGGACCGTGGTGCCCCCTTGAAAGCGGCGTGTGTGTGTCTCCGTACGGATAACCCGTGTGCACAAATCTACATTGCCATTGTCGGTCTGGTACGCAGCCCCGGTACCTGTGCCGACGGGACAGGCAGGAGCGTCTGGACCTTGCGAGCTCCGTTCTTGCCCTTTTCGGCCATCCGGCCGCAGTGCAAGGCCTACCGCTTCCCAGAAATCATGATGAATAGCATGATGGATCCGGCAGAGAAAACCGTGGCCGTAGTCGTCGGCGGCGAACTCGGCGGGCTTGGATTGGTACGCTCGCTGTCAGGCAACGGCATTCCCGTCGTCGTCGTGGACACAAGACACGGCACGCCGGCATTCTGGTCGCGTCATGCCCGCCGGCATATCGTTCGCAGCTTCGTGGGCCGCGACTTCACCGAAGACATGATCGCGCTGGCCCGGCGTCTCGGCCAGCGGCCGGTATTGTTCCTGACCGACGAGGATGCCGTCCACAGCGTCTCGGAAAACCGGGATGAGCTGTCGGCCTGGTATCGGTTTCGGATGCCGTCGGCGCAAGGCGTGCGCGTGCTCAGCAGCAAGGCGGCCTTCCATTGCTTTGCCGAAGCAAACAGCTTCCCGGTGCCACGCACCGTCATCATGAACGGACAGCTCGACGTGTCCATGCTATCCGGCTTGCGCTTTCCCTGCGTGCTCAAACCCGACGACAAGCGCCAGGCGCTGAGCGGGAACAAGGAGCGGGCAGTCCGCGTGGAAACGCTGCCCGAGGGCCAGGCCCACGCGCGCGCCATGCTGCGCACGCCCGGTGGCATCGTGGCGCAGGAATGGATCGAAGGCACGCAGAGCAATATCTATTTCACCCTCTTCTACCGCGGCAGGAACGGCATGACCGCGGCGGCATTCACGGGCAGGAAGCTGGCCTGCTGGCCACCGGACGTCGGCAGTACCGCCGTATGTGTCGCCGCGCCGGAAGCCCACGCGGAGCTGGAGCAGATCACGCTGGACTTCGCCAGGTGCGCCGGCTTCGAGGGCATGGGCAGCATGGAATACAAGTGGGACGACAACCACCGGCGCTTCGTGATGATCGAGCCTACCGTAGGACGGATCGACTGGCAGGAGGAAATCGCCACGCTGTGCGGGGTCAATATCCCGCTGGCGGCGTACCGGCATGAACTGGGCCTGCCCGAACTGCCGGCAGTCGCGGCCTCGTCCCCCGCGGTCTGGCGCGCGACCTTCATCCGTCGGGCCCCGGCCGGCCTGGTGCCGCTTGATGCCCGCACCTTCGATGGCTATTTCCGCTGGGACGACCCGCTTCCGGCCATCCGTCACTACTGCCTGAACCGGCCGCTCGACCGCTTCCTTCATCAGTGGAACGGCTGGTTTCCCTCCACGCGCCGCGACCAGGTCCAACAGGAACAGCAATGATCTCGACCACAGACACCGCGATTATCGGGGCCGGGCCGTATGGACTGTCGATCTCGGCCCACCTCAGCGACATTGGCGTGCCCCACCAGGTGCTCGGCGAGCCGATGTTTGCGTGGCGCAATTTCATGCCTCCCGGGATGCTCATGCGTTCGGAGGCCTTCGCCTCCGACCTGTACGCACCCCGTGCCGGCTACCGGCTGGAGGACTACAGCCGTCGCATGCACTTGCCGTATGCCCCGATCGGGATGCGCCTGCCGCTTGAACGATTCATCGAGTATGGACTCTGGTTCCAGTCGCAGCTGGTCGGCCACGTGCGCCCGGTGGAAGTTACGGAGTTGCGCCGCCAGGACGGTTGCTTTCGCCTGTCACTGAGCGACGGCAGCTGCCTGATTGCCCGGCGTGCGGTGGTTGCCCTCGGGCTCAAGGGGTTCGAGTACATGCCAGCGGTACTGCAGGGGTTGCCCAGCCCGGGTGTCGTGCACTCCGGGGTATTCGGCAGCCTGTCGTGGGCCCGTGGCAAGCGCATCGTCATCGTCGGCGGCGGACAATCCGCCCTTGGGCTGGCGGCACTGTTCAACGAACTGGGCGCGCATGTCCGCGTGCTGATCCGGGGCGACACCATTACCTGGAACAAGGATCCGGATGTCGGCCGCAGCCTGATCTCGCGGATGCTGAGTCCCGAAGGCGGGTTGGCTCAGGGCTGGTATCCGTACGTCCTGTCGGAATTTCCATATCTGTTCCGGGCCGCAGGGCAGCGGCTGCGCAGGCGCATCGCCGAAACCTCGTTCGGTCCCTCCGGCGCGTGGTGGCTGCGTGACCGCGTAGTCGGCAAGGTCGAGTTGTCGATGAACACTTCGGTCGAGCACGTCAGCGTTCACAAGAGCGGGGTCGTGCTGCAGGTGACCGGCGGCGACGGTCCGGCCACCGTTACCGGGGACCACGTCGTCGCGGCCACCGGCTTCAGGGTCGACGTGGCCAAGCACGCCTTCCTGTCGCCGGAGATCATCCAGGCGCTGTCATTGGTCGATGGCTGGCCCGAACTGTCGGGCCACTTCGAATCCGCCGTGCCAGGGCTCTACATCACGGGGCCCGCGGCGGCCATGAGCTTCGGCCCGGCGTTGCGCTTCGTCTATGGCGCCAAATATGCCGCGCCCTGCATCGCGCGGCATATCAGGCTGCGCCATGCCGCGGAGGGCGGCAACCGCGCCCTCCAGCCGCAGGGCGCGCCGCAGGTCCTTGCCGAAGGCAGCGCTGACGCGCAGCTGCATCCGCCGCCAGCCTTCCAGGGAGTGAAAACCCCGGCCGAATAGGAATGGGACTGCGCGCCCGTAACGAGGTCATCCGCCGGCGCTGCCAGGGCCCGCGTGCGGCAACGATGGTGCAGGGAACCGAAGCGATTCGGGCGGAGGCGGCCACGCCGTACCGGCCGCCAGGCGGCTTCGGTCCTGAACAATGCAGGAGGCTGCGATGAACCAGTTCAAGCCCCTCACAAGCCTGCGGCTTTTCCTGGCCTTATGGGTATTGTGCAGACACTATTTCAAGGTCTATGGACCGGAAGGCGCGTTCTTCAATATCGGCTTCACCAGCACCTACTTCGACCACGGCTATCTGGGCGTCGACGGCTTCTTTATCCTGAGCGGCTTCATCCTCGCCTACAACTACGATCCGGCGCCTGGCCAGCCATTGAACCTGAAGCGGTTCATCGTGGCCCGGATCGCCCGCATCTACCCGGTCTACCTGGTCTGCCTGCTGGCGTTCGCCGCTGCGGTCCTTGTCCGCGACTATGCCCTGCACACGCAGATTGTGGGGACCGCCGGCTACCGGGCGCCGGATTTCTTGCTGGAACTGTTCATGCTGAGCGCGTGGCGGTATGCCGGGGGAAACGGCTGGAACGATGTCGGATGGTCAGTCAGCGCCGAATGGTTCGCCTATGTGTTCTTCCCGCTCTTTCTCCTGGCGGCGCCGCGCTTCAGCAGGATCCGCATCCTCCTGGCAGGCTGCGTGGCCCTGGTGGTGCTGGCCGCAGTGGAAGCGGCGTCGCCCGACCATCTGTCGCTCAGCGGGGGCGTGGCCCGGCTGGTTCCGGAATTCATGCTGGGTGTGCTGCTCTGCCGACTGCGTGAAGCCGTGCCTGATCATGATGGCTACGCCTGGGGCGCGCTGGTGTCGCTCGCGGTCTGCGCAACCGGCGTCGCGGTGGGAGTGGATACGCTGTTCGTAGCCGGTGCAGCCGGGCTGGTGTTCTCCCTCTCCTACAAAAACGACGTGCTCACTCGCGCCCTGTCGCTGCGCAGCCTCGTGTTCCTCGGTGAAGTCTCCTACTGCCTCTACATTGTGCAGCGCATTCCCCAGTACATGTTCGCGTTCGCGCGCAGGCAGCTGCCAGGCCTGACCGCCCTGCCGGCGGCCGTGCAGGCAACGCTGCTACTGGCACTGACGGTAGGCGTTGCGATCCTGCTGCATTTCGCCATCGAGAAGCCAATGCGCAGATGCATCAATCGCCGGTTTGATACAAAGGCAAAGGCGCAGCCCGCCAAGTCACTGTGGTCCGTTCATCTGTGAGAGGCGAGTGCGGCAGGAACGGAGAACCACGGGCTTCGGCTCGCACGAAGACACGCGGGCATGGCGGCAAAGAAACAAATCGCGAAAGGCCGCGCAGGCGTCAGGGCAGTCCTGCCCTGACTGGACAATGCCGGATCTGAGCGCGCCCGCGCACCACGCCACGGCCTACCCGTAAGAACCCGTTTCCGGATGGAACCCGAAAGGAAGGCTGATGCCGGGCCGCATGGCTTCGTTGCGGCTGGATTGCGTGCAATGACCACGCGGCGTCGGTCACGCCCAGCCCTGCGGCCCGGCGTCAGCCTTCGCGCCCTTTCCTCATTTTGAAATGGGTTCCCAGCGACTGGAACTCGCCGGACACACTGCGCCCGGCGCGTCTTTCTCTGACGCTGCAAATCAGCAGGCAGACCAGCATCGGCACGAACATCCACTTTTGCCGCACGGAAATTCCCAGATTCGCTGTTGTCGTAGCAAGGATCACCGACGTGCCGCAGCAGTATATCCAGAGAAACAGCCGGTTCTTCAGCACTACGCGGCTTCCCCGCCGCCGGATTGCGCCCCAGATGGCAAGCGTGGCGAGCAGCAGCAGCACCATGTTGTCCATCGACGCGGCAAGGCCGAAGACGTCGCGGGCCTCTACCGGCAGAGGCCGAAACACATAGGTGAAAAGCTGCATCGGCAGCGACATGCCGGAGATGTCGACGCCGCCGCCGCCCTGCTGGTTAAATCCCTGGCGCGTCTGGATGTACTGCTCGATGGTGGCTGCGTCCGCTCCATCGGCCAGGCCGGCATAATGCATGGCGAACGGTACAACCGCCGCAGCGGCGGACAATGCAGCGCCGGCCAGAAGGACACGCCATTTCAGGGACATCCTGGATGAGATCAGCATCGAGGCAGCCAGCGCCACGATCATCACTGCCGCGATGTGCGGGCGCACGACAAACATCGCGGCAACGGCGATGACCATCACCAGGCTGCGGCGCGGCATCGACATGCTCGCCCACAGCGCAAGACTGGTCGCCATGAAGGCAACGCCATCCTTGCCGATGGCAGTGCTCCAGAAGCTGATCGACGGCATCAGCACGATCACGATGGCCAGCCACTGCAGAAACCTGCTCCGGTCCCGGGTGACCCTGTGCAACACCGCGTCGAACGCCAGCAGGCCGATGACCCCGAATATGTTGAAGACGAAGAACACCCCGAGGTATGAGAGGCCGAGGTAACTGGAGAAGATATGCGTGAAGTAGCTCACCGCGTGCGTGCCGATGGAAAACTCCGGCGACGGGGACAGCGAAGCATCGAAATAGTCCGTCGCGTCGCTACGCTCGTCCATCTCCAGTTTCGCGTAGAAGACGCAGAAAATCGTGTGCCACAGGTAGAGAAAGAGCCCCCACTTCGGCCCGGTACCGAACTTGCGGCAGAGGACCAGCGTCACCTGCGCTCCCACCAGCAGTACGAGCGTCGCGCTGATGACATGCCACGCGGAAGATGCGTATTCCATGGTCAACGTTCCTGGGGCCTTTCACATTCAAGCCAGGCGTGCGCCGCGGCACCGTGACAGGCGCCGGCAAGTCACGCCGCCTGCTCCACCGCGACCGGCTCGCGGCAGCGGATGAAGAAGCCGATGCCGGCAATCACCGCTACCGCGTTGCCCGCGATATAGCCATAGACCGCGCCCTGGGCACCGTACCGCGGGATTGCGATGAGGTCCACCACGACCATGGTGAAAAGCACCAGCAGCCATTTCTCCACCAGCCAGTTCGGCCGGCGCAGGTAGATCACCAGCAACGACAACGCGGCGTCGGCAAACACCAGGCCGGATGCCATCGCGGAAAGGCGCAACAGCGTCACTGCGGCCTCGTAGTGAGCGCCGTAGATCAACGCAATGATCCATGGCGCGCAGTAGGCGATCAGGATGCCCCCGGCCACGCCCAGCGCAACCATGCCGGCAGTGACGCGCAGCACGTTGCGGCGTACCAGGGCCAGGTTCGGCTGCGCATAGATCATCATCGGCGCCACCGAGCTGGCGATGATCGCGCTGAGCATCATGAAATTGTCCAGAATCTGCATGGACGCGGCATAGCTGCCCAGCTCGAACAGGGAAATGTGCGGCTTGAGCAGGAGCTGGTCGACGCGCTTCGCGCACAGCATCAGCATCGTGCTCATCCAGAACACGGTGCCGTCGCGCAACAGCATCCGGGCAAGAGACCAGTCAAAGTCCACCGTGCCGCGCGGACTGCGCTGCCGGTAGTAGCGCGCCAGCAGTGCCGCGTACAGCACGGACTCCACGGCGATCACCCAGGCAAAGGCCGGCACGGAATTCATGCCGGCCAGGTAGAGAGCCGCGACCGCCACCATTCGGAACACGAGGCCGGCCATGCCGTAGACCACAGCCGGGCGGCTGTCGGTCCGAGACTGCAGCCATGACCGGACCGCGCCAAAGGGCTCGCGCATCAGAATGGGAATGCCGATGATGATGACGACCAGGACGATGACTTTGTCCTCCTCCGTCATCGCCACGACCACCGCCACCAGCACATAGCCAACCACTGCGGCAATCTCGCGCAAGCCAAACACGTGGGCCAGCAGCCTGTGCTGCGCGTCTGGCGCCTGGTCGGCCACCAGGCGCGGGATGACCACTTCATTGCCGCAGATAAGGGCGAACGCCGACGCGATCAGCACCAGCGATTGTGCGTACTGGAACTCCGCAAAGCCTTCAGGACCAACGGCGCGTGCGATCATTGCCACGCTCGCGATGCCAAACAGCACCTGCAGACCACGCTCGAAAACCAGCCAGAGCACATTGCGGGCGATCTGCATACGCATGCCAGGACTCCCCGGAAAGAAGATTGGTAACGTCATCGCCGGCATAGCCGTCGGGCCTGCCTTGCGGCCTGTCATCGCCAGGCGTGCCAGTCTTCGTTGGAAACGCGGTCAAAATGGCGCCGGCATCGTTGCATGGCCCGGCCATACCGCTTTTGCTACCTGTGACCGCGCGTATTGCCAGCGCTGCGCCTCACCTTGACGGCGGTTCCTGGCGCGGAAGATTCAGTCCCCGCCACCACGCCTGGCGCCGGTGCCCGGCTCGCTGGATCCCCGCATCGATTCTAGGCATTCTGGCAGCCCGGCCTCCGCACCCACTGTTGTCCCCCGCACACTGCCGCGCACCTTGCCAGGACGGATCTCCCAGACGATGGCCTATGCTCAGTCGAGTGGCCCGACACGTGGCCGCGCCCGGCCGTGTGTTCCCGCAGGATACTGCGTTGCCCGGGTCCATGCCATGTCGCTTTCGCTTCCACAATGGCAGGAGGCTCCCCCGCCTGAAGACAATGTGTGACAGCGCACCGAGCCTTTCAGCCGGCCTGCCTACGATGCATGCATCGTGGGCGTAGTTCCGGGTCTTGTGCCTGCCCGCTTTGCGAGGAGATCGCCGTGAGTCCACTCCGCAGCCGTGCCATCCAGCCCACAAGCATGGCGAGGTGCCGCAGCGCCGCAGCCTCCCTGCTGCCCCTGTTGACCACCGCGCTGCTGACGGCCTGTGCCGCCTCCCCGGGCATGGTCTTCGACAGCAAGGCGCCGGTCAAGGCGGTCGGCCCCGACGCGGTGCCCAACGTGACGCCGATCACGCTCGACCTCGTGCGCGAACTGCGCACCAAGATCAAACCCACCAACGAGCACGTCGAAGAGCTATATGGCGTGCCGCAGCCTTACCGGATCGGCCCGGGCGACATCATCTCGGTGGTGGTCTGGGATCATCCGGAGCTGGTCTTCCCGACCCAGACCTACAGCCCCGCCGCGAGCTTCGAGATTCCCGCGTCGACCGGTGGCTCCAACCTGCCGGGCTATGTGGTGGGTGCGCAGGGAGACATCCAGTTTCCCTATGCCGGCACGCTCAGGGTCGCCGGCAAGACCGCCGTCCAGGTGCGCGACGAAACCGCTCGCATCCTCTCGCGCGTCGTGCGGGATCCCCAGATGACCGTGCGCGTGCTCGGCTATCGCAGCCAGCGTGTCTACGTCGACGGGGAAGTCCGGACACCCGGCATGCTCGCCATCGACGATGCGCCGATGACGCTGGTCGAGGCGCTCAATCGCGCCGGGGGCGTGCTGAACACCACCGGGGACAACAGCCGCGTGCGGGTAACCCGCGGTGAACGCAGCTGGTACGTCAATATTCCCGCGCTGCTGTCCCAGGGCATCGATCCGGCCCGCATCATGTTGCGCTCCGGCGACATCGTGCGCGTGGAACAGCGCGAGGACAACAAGATCTTCGTGACCGGCGAAGTGGGAAGGCCAACGTCGCTGCTGATGCGCAACGGCCGCATGACGCTGAACGAGGCGTTGGGTGATGCAGGCGGCGTCAATCCGGGCACGGCCAATGCGGAACAGATCTTCGTCATTCGCAAGGCCTCGGACGGTGAACCCAAGGTTTTCCACCTCGACGGGTCATCGCCGGCGGCACTGGCCATTGCCGAAGGCTTCGAGCTGGAGCCGAAGGACGTGGTCTATGTCGACGCCCGCGACCTGGTCCGCTGGAGCCGCGTGATGAACCTGCTGCTGCCATCCACGTCCCTGGTCGGCACCGCGGCGACGATCAAGTGAGTGACGCAGGCATGCCCAGAACCATCCTCGTCGTCTGCCTCGGCAATGTCTGCCGTAGCCCGATGGCAGCCGTCCTGCTCAACCGCGCCCTGCCCGGCTTCGAAGTGACCTCGGCCGGGCTCGAGCCGCCGGTCGGCGCCGCCGCCGATCCGCGCGCCGTGCGCTTGCTGGCCAACGAGGGCTGCAATCTTGCCGGCCACCGTGCCCGCGCCGTCGACAGCACCCTGGTGGAATCGGCCGAGCTGGTACTGGTCATGGAAAGCTTCCAGCGCGAGACGCTCGAGCAACGCTTTCCGCAGTCGCGCGGCAAGACCTTCAGGCTGTGCGAAGGCATGAATCTCGATGTGCCCGACCCGTACCAAAGCTCGCAGCAGATGTTCGGCATTGTCCTGGAAATGATCAAGCAGGGAATCTCAGCCTGGTCGTCGCTATTGGAACCGAAGGACGCCGTTGCGTCGACGACAGTCACAGGGGGCCGACATGAGAATCATCACCAAGCAGGATGACGCGACCGACGAGCCGGTCGAGCAGGTCGAGTCTGCCGACCTGACCGCCTATGTCGATATTCTGGTCCGGTACCGCTGGTCGTTCCTCGGCACCACCGTCATCGTCGTCGCACTGGGCTTGCTCTACGCACTGATCGCCGCGCCGGTCTACCGCACGGACATCGTGCTCCAGGTGGAGGAGCAGAATGGGCAACCTGCGGGCGGTGCAAGCAAGCTGTCCACCTCGATGTCGCCGGGGCTGGATCTCAAGCCGGCGGCTTCGGCGGAGATGGAATTGGTGCGTTCCCGGATGGTGGTTGGCAAAGCCGTCGAAGCCTTGAATCTCGATATCGAGGCAAAGCCGCGCTACTTTCCGCTGATCGGGGAGAGCGTCACGCGCTTTAACCGGGAACTGTCCAAGCCGGGTCTTTTCGGTTGGGGCGGCTTCGCGTGGGGAAGCGAAACGATCACCGTGCCGGTGCTGGACGTGCCTGCGTCGCTGGAAGGCCGCACGATCCAGCTGACAGCGGCCGGCGATGGAGGCTATTCGGTGTCGATCAACGCCGGTGACGTCCATGGCAGCGGCAAGGTCGGCGAGCCCCTTTCCGTCGGTACGCCGGCCGGTCCCGTCCGCCTGCTGGTCAAGGAACTCGATGCGCGTAGCGGCACCAGGTTCGAGCTGCGCCGGCTGCCGCGCAGCACGGCCATCTCGCGCTTGCAAGGCAAGCTCGTGATTCTTGAGCGCGGCAGGCAAAGCGGCGTGATCGGCGTCGCGCTGGAAGGCAGCGACCCGTCAATGACTGCCGCCACGCTCAATGAAATCGGCAACGCCTATGTCGAGCAGAACGTGCTGCGCAAGGCCGCTGAAGCAGAGAAGTCGCTGAGCTTCCTGGAACAGCAGCTGCCCGCGCTCAAGCAGCAGGTCGAGACGGCCGAGAGCCGTTACAACGCCATGCGCAACCAGCGCGGCACCGTTGACCTGCCGGAGGAATCCAGGCTGATGCTGAACCAGTCGGTCCAGCTCCAGGCCAAGCTGCAAGAGCTTCGGGCCAAACGGCAGGAGCTGGACGCACGCTTCACGCCCAACCATCCGATCATCTCGCTGATTGACAGCCAGATCGCGAGCGTCAACGCCCAGATCAACGGTCTGTCGGGGCGCATCCAGAAGCTGCCGGATGTCGAGCAGAACGTGCTGCGCCTGATGCGCGACGTAAAGGTCAGTTCCGACATGCTGCAGTCGCTGCTGAACGACATCCAGCAACTCAGGCTGATGAAGGCCAGCAAGGTTGGCACCTCCCGTCTGGTGGACTCGGCGGAAGTGCCGGTCAACCCGATTCGCCCCAACCGTGAAGTCATCGCCACGCTTGCGGTCGTGGTCGGCCTCTTCGCCGGCGTCGCGGCGGTCGTCATGCGCCACAGCTTCAACGGTGGCGTAGGCGACGCCGACGAGATCGAGCGGAGAACGGGCATGGTCGTCTATGCAACGGTCCCGTTTTCGCAGCAGGAAGCACAGACGCAGAGGAAAGGCGCCGGCGACGTGCTGGTGCGGCGACAGCCGGACGATCCCGTGGCGGAAACCCTGCGCAGCTTCCGCACCGCTTTGCAGTTCACGTTGGCCGGCAACAAGAGCCGGACCGTGCTCATTACGGGGCCCGCCCCGGGCATCGGCAAGTCCTTCATCTGCGCGAATTTCGCTACGATCGCTGCCAGCGGCCGGCGTGTGCTGCTGATCGACGCCGACCTGCGTCGCGGGTCGCTGCATCGCCGCTTCGGGGTCCAGCGCACGCCCGGCCTGACCGAACTGCTGCTGGGCGCGCCGTTTGATCAGGTCGTGCAAAGGGAAGTGGCACCGGGTCTGGACTTTATCTCGACGGGCAGCGAGCCGCCGCACGCGACCGATGTCCTGCTCAGCCCGGCGATGGAGAGCCTGCTCGCCATGCTGACGACGCGCTACGACCTGGTCCTGATCGATACCCCGCCCATCCTGGCCGCCACCGACGCCGGCATCCTGGCCAGCAAGGCCGCCGCCGTCTTCCTGGTGGCATTCGCCGAGAAGAGCACTGTACGCGAACTGCAGGCATCCCAGCGGGCGATCCGGCAGAGCGGCGCCGAGGTCAAGGGCGTACTGCTCAATGGTCTGCGCATCGAAGGCCGCTGGTACCGGTCGCATTACTACTTCGGCAAATACCGGTACCTCGGTGAGTACAGCTCGAAGCCGGCAAAGCCCGCAAAACCGGCAAGGCGGGCCTGAAGAGCGTCGGGCGACCTTGACCGGGCCCGAAAATATCGCTGGTCTGCCAATCAATGGTTGCGGGCCTGCCCCTGTCCAATACCGGACCGGAGGCCTGGCTTGTTGCCGTCGCCACGACCATGCGCGTACGCCTTATAGCGGAACAGGATCCGAGATGAAGATCACGCCATCGCAGAATCGAAAGACGTCGAGCCGACTCTGGCTTTTCGTCACTGTCGTTGCTGGCTGTTCCTTTCCGCTGCTTTCGAACTTTCCGCAGACTGGATTCCAGGTGTCGGCCAGAAGCCTGAATGAGAGCCGGCAGGGTTCTGGCGCCCCATCCGGCGCCCCATCCGGCGCCATATCCAGCGCAGTAACGGCGGCCTCCGGCCCGGCCCCGACGGCGAGCGCCATGAGCGCTTCCGCGGCCTCGGATCCGTGCCCGCTTCTGACCGCCGAGAAGAGCGCCTATCCTGGCGCCACAGTGAAGGCCATCACCGCCTACGGGGCCCGGGGAGATGGCAGCACCGACGACTATGTTGCCTTCCAGCGGATGGCGTCAGAGATTACCAATCGCAGATTTTCCAGGCGCCAGATCATCTATTTTCCCAAAGGGACTTACTACATCAATCGCTACGCCGTCACCGGCGGTCCCGAGGCGAACAAGATCAGGAATATCCAGTTCCTGAAAGCGAGCAACTTCAGCCTGATCGGCTGTACGGGGTCGGTGGTTTCCTTCAAGGGGGACTTCACGATCACCAACGATTACAACCAGGGCGGGTCCTGGTATTCCTACAAGCACCAGCTCGGGTTCGAGTTCAGGAACTCCAGCAATTTCAAGGTCTCGGGCCTGGAGATCTACGGCAACGTCGACAAGATGTCGCGGCCGCCTGTGCCGAAAGGCGAATCATTGAGTGAAACGTCGTCACATGGGATCCAGACGAACGCGAGTTCCAACTATGAGCTCAGCCACTTGAAGGTCCATCACTTTGCCTGCGACGGCCTGTTTATAGGCGGAGAGTTCACCGCCGATCTCAACGGCACCATCCACGATGTCGATTCGTACAACAATGCCCGCCAGGGCATGAGCATCATGCAGGCAAGATCTTTCCGGATCACCAACTCCTCGTTCCGCAACACTGGTATTACCGGCGGCTCCTACCCGGCCCACGCTCCCGCCGCGGGGGTCGATATCGAGCCCGATGGCACGCCGGCGGATGGCGTGACCGCGCGAACAGGAAATATAGTCTTCGATGCCTGTCGCTTCCTGAATAACAAGGGCTCGCAATTCGTCGGTGGCGACAACGGCAGGAACACCGAGAATGTCACAATAAGAAACTCGCAGATTGTCGGCCCGGCCGGAACCAAGAATCCTTACGTGGTCATCTTGTCGGCGCCCGGATCCGTCATTGAAAACAACGATATCGACACTGCGGACGGCGGCGTTTACCCTGCCTATTCGGAGGGCGTTGGCGACATGAAGACAGTCAATACGATCGTCAGAAAGAATACGATCAGGAGCAGTGGCGTCGGACTTCAGGCGATCGATGCAGGGGCAAGGATCGTCATCGAGGGCAATACGTTCATCAGCACGCACAAGCCGGGATTCGGCGACCCGTATCCGAATATTTCCGCCGGGGTTGCCAGCTTCTCTGAAAACAAGCTTTCCTATCCGCGCAACAGCTTCGGCTCGAGATCCGTTGTCGGCGTAATCAAGGCCTCTACGTTGATGAACAACTCGATCACGACGGACCTCACCGGTGGAAACTACACCATCAGGGTCGGCGCTGGTGCCAACGCCGCGAACAACGACGTCGGCGCACATATCCGGTTCGCGCAATAGCGACCGTGCGCACCCTGGGGACGCGCTGCCCGCCGTCCTGCGGCCGCAGCCAGCCCCTCGTTCCGGCTGTCAAGGCCCGGCGTCATCGGACTGCGCTCCAGCATGGCCTGAGTGACGCCGGCATCCTGCCCGGCAAAGCAACCGCGGTCTGCCATTTGGCGCGCCAGCGAGTGCCGTGCGGAATTCGCAGCCAAGACCGTTCCATCGAAGAGGCGCCCCCGCGCCTGGAGCGACGCGCGGCGAGCGCAGCCTTGCGGGCATTCGTGACGCCGGCTCGCGCGTCGACTCGACGGCCCGATGCAACGATCCGTCGCGAGAGTCAGTCCCGGGAATCAGTCCGGAGATGGCAGCCTGGCCGGCGGCACCCAATCCAGCCAGGACTGCAGCGCATTTCCACGATCGGGACGCGAACGGCGGGCACGCAGAAACAGGTACGCCGCGCGTGCTGCCGTTCAGGATTTCCCTGGCGCATTCGCCTGCACCAGCGCCGGACGCTTCGGCTCGGCCGGTGGCAACGGCATCCCCAGATACGGATTGATGCTGTCGAAATCCGCCCGGTTGCTGCGCCGCTGCACCACGCCATTGAGAATCCCGCCAGCCAGGCGCGCATCCGCGCGGGCCAGCCGCTTGAGGGTTTCGTTCACCTGGTCCGCCGGCGTGACGTCGGCGCGAATGACCAGCAGCGTCGAGCCCGCCAGGCTGGCGATCAGCATCGCGTCCGCAACCGCCATCACCGGCGGCGTGTCGACGATGACCAGGTCGAAGCGGGCCGCGCAGCGGCGCAGGTTGTCCGCCAGTGTCGGCAGCATCAGCAGCTCGGACGGGTTGGGCGGCGTCTGGCCGTGGGTGAGAATGAACAGGCCGCTGACCACGGTCGGGCGGACGGCCTCGGCAATCGCCAGACGGCCGGCCAGGACTTCGGCCAGCCCGCCTTCAGCGGGCTGGTCGAACCAGTCGGCGACTTTTCCACGGCGCAGGTCCGCATCGACGAGCAGCACGCGCTGGCCGGCTTCCGCGAACAGCACCGCGAGGTTGACCGCGGAGAACGTCTTGCCCGCGCCCACCGCGGGGCTGGTGACGGCCACCACGCCGTCAGTTGCCGAACGCAGCGAGAAATGCAGCGCCGCGCGCAAGCTGCGCAGCCCTTCCACGGCGAGCGAGTGCGGCGCGCGCCGGGCGAGCAGAAAATGATCATGCAGCCCCTGCCTGAGAAGCCGTTCGCTTTCCGCATAGTCGCTGTCCGCCGGATCGGCGACCGATGCATCGACCAGCGCGGTGCCCGCGCGCGGGGCCTCGAGGCGGCCGTTCGCGTGCAAGGCAAAGCCCGCGGCAATGCCAAGGCGCCGCTTGGCGTCGATTTCGCGTTCGAGTGCCGCCTGTTCGTCACTGAAGGCGACATCGCCGAGCATGGCAATGCCAAGCCGCTCCTCGGCATCGTTGGCGGTGGCCACCGAGGGCTTCAGGCGCTGGCGCACGCCGACGCCGGCCACGCCAAGGCACAGCCCGAGCAGCATGCCGCCCGACACGAATGGCCACGCCCCCGGCCCGACCGGGCGCGCCGGGGCAATGGCCTTGTCGATCAGGCGCATCTGGCTGGAATTGTCCGAGCGCATCAGCGACAACTGCTCGACCTTCTTGCGCAGCGTCATGTACATGTCCTCTGCCACCTTGACGTCGCGCGCCAGCGCCACCGACTCGCGCTCCGAGGCCGAGAGGCTCTGCATGCGGGCATCGATCTCCGCGCGATCGCGCGTCATTTGCTGGATCTGGCTGTCTACGGTCTTCACCTCATTCGCATCCGTGGTGAAGCGCTGCAACAGCTTGGTGCGTTCCATCCTGAGCGCGGTGATCTGGCGCTGGTACTCCATGCTGCTGTTCAGGAACGATTGCGCATCACGGCTGGGTTGCATCGAACCGGTGCGGGCGCGATAGCGGCTTTGCGCCTCCTCGGCGCGCGCCAGCTCGGCCTGCACGCGCGGCAATTCGCCGCTCAGGAAGGCCAGCGAGTCGGCGGCGTCGCCGCGGCGCTGGGCCGCCTGGCCGTTGATGTAGGCGCGCGTCACGCCATTGACCAGCGCGGCGGCGATCTCCGGGACCGGGTACTGCCAGGCGACGCGGACCGTGCTGCCGCCGCCGTCAGTGCTTTCGCTCTCGACGGCGAGGTCTTGCCGGATCGCGTCGGCGGTGCGTGCCGGGTCATGGCGCGTGAGCAGGAAGCGGGTGCCGGGCGCGGCTTCGATGCGCGCCACGCGCAGTTCCACGCCGTTGCCGGCGGCATTCTCGCCGGCCACGCCTTCGACGAGCGTGGTGTCCTGGTAGCGGATGCGGTAGCCGCCATCCGGCAGCACCTCGAACTGCATGGGCTGGTCCACCAGCCGCTCCGGCACCGCCAGGCGGTCCAGCAGGAGCCGCTCGCCACCCCACGCGTAGCCGAGAAAGGTGCCGCGCGGCTGGCCCGGCGTCGACCAGCGCTCGACCAGCGCGCCGAGCAAGGGCGCGCGCACCGGCTTCGCGCTGATGTCCAGGTGCAGTTGTTCGACCACCGGCGCCACCACCGCGCGGCTGCGCAGCAGGCCGGCATCGAGCGGCGCGCCCGGCTGCGCCTGCCCGGCATTGCGCGCGGCGCCATCCTTGCCGTCCGCCTGCACGAGCGCCTGGACACGGTATTCGGGCGGCGACGACAGCGCCACTGCGCCGCCGATTGCGGCGCCAGCCACGCCCGCGGCGACGATCCATCCCATATGATCCAGCAGCGCCCGTGCCTGCAAGGCTTGCGCTTGCGGCGCTTCACGCCGGGGGATCTCCCGGTCGGCCGGTGCACCGGCATATGAAAGTCTGGTCACGGACACTGCTCCTCAAAGCGATGAAGGCCGGACCCGCAGCATGCGCTGCGGCGCCGGCCAGGCTTGCTCAGGCGCGTTTGCCAGCGTCAGGCATGCGCCAGCGCTGGCAGCAGGCGGTCGTACTCGCGCTTGACCAGCTTGTAGCACTCGCAGGAATGCTTTTCGAGCCCGCAGCGATCCAGCACCGTGATATGGCCACGGCTGTGATGGATCAGGCCGAGGTCTTCGAGCTTGCCGGCGGCTTCGGTCACGCCTTCGCGGCGCACGCCGAGCATGTTGGCGATGACCTGCTGCGTGATCGCCAGCTCGTTCGAGCTCAGGCGATCCACCGCCAGCAGCAGCCAGCGGCACAGTTGCTTGTTCAGGGAATGGTGCCGGTTGCAGGCGGCGGTCTGCGCGATCTGCGTCAGCATGGCCTGCACATAGAGCAGCGTGATCCGTTGCAGCGTCGGCGTGCGCGGCAGTTCGCTGCGCAGCAGGCGCGCGGGGATGCGGTAGGCCAGGCCCGGGCTGCGCACTTCCACGCGGCATGGCATGGTGTCGCCGCCGGTGACTACGGGCACGCCCACCAGGCCTTCGTTGCCGACCGCAGCAATCTCCACGGTGGCACCGTCTTCCAGCAGGGACAGCAGCGACACCACCGACGTGGTCGGGAAGTACACATGGACGATGCGTTGCCCCGAATCCGTCAGCAACTCGCCGGCACGCAGGCGCACCAGCTCGACGTACTGCGCCAGCGATTCCCATTCGCTGCGCGGCAATGCATTGAGCAGATAGTTGGCATTCAGATCCGAGCGATGCGCGATCATTTTCGTACCCCCTGTCCCATCCCGTATCCGGGCAAGAATCCACCTGCCGGTATCGCCCGCCCCGCCGGTCTGCCACGGGGCCCGGCCGCACCGGACCGGTCTGCCGCCGGCCTGTCCCGCCAGGCCTGCGCTTTGCATTCGTCTCCCCTCAGCCGGACTGCCGCGGCCCCGAACCATGCGGCAATGCATCCGGCCTGATGTCTGTATTTAGCGCTATGGATCGCCGGTCGGACAGTAGGCAGACGGCTGGTGCGCCGTCATCCATTGGTAGGTCGGCCGGAAAGCGGACATGCAAGGCAGCGCGCTCGCGGCGCCTGCCTGCGCGCACGCGGACGCGTGAGTAGTGCCGCTACGCGGCGTAGCTGGCGGGATCGTCCTGGTTCAGCGCCCACACCTTGCCGGCGGGCATGACTCCGGGTTGAGACGTTTGGCCGCCTTCATGCAAAAGGCGGATGCGGGTTCGCGCGCCAGGCGCGAGGTGGAACCAGTCCTGCGCCGGCTGCAGCACATGATCCTCGATGTGCACCCAGCGCGCGAAACGCGCGGCCGATATTTCGAGCCACCATTGACCCGCGTCTTGCAGGACTTCGGCGTGCAGGCCCGCCTGCGGCAGCGCTTCGGCGCGGCGGTCCGGCAGATGCGCGGCCTGGCTGAGCGGCTCGCCGCTGCGGGCATCCGACAGCGTGGCCAGCACGACGTCGCCCGCTTCGGGCGATCCGCCGTGCGGCGGGCGCGGCATCAGCGTGAGCGACTGATGTGCGCCAAGCCGCAGCACCTGCCCGGACTCGGCGCGAACCTGACTGCCGTGTGCGATCCAGCAAACCCTCAGGCAAAGGTCCCGCGCACCCGCGGTCTCGTTCATCAGGTCGGCACGGATCCGGCCCGCAGCGTCGGACCCGAGCAGGACCTGCAGCGGGCGGCACGCGGCACGCATCGCGTGCCAGGCCGACTTGGGCCGGCCCTGCACATCCACGACACCCGTGCCGTTGGCAAGCGACACATCGCGCAGCGCCGGTACCAGCGCCAGTCCGGACCCGCCGCCTTCACGGCGGCAACCAGCGATGAAATCACTCGCCAGTTCCGCGGCGAGCGCGCGCGACAGGCGCAGATAGCGTTGCGGATCACTGCGGCGCAGGTACGGCGGATCCACGCCGTACAGCGTGAGCAGGTAACGGTCGCGGACGTCCTCGGCATCCCATAGCGTGCCGCGCGGATGCCATACGCCGGCCTTCCAGCACGGATCGCCAGGCGCGTGCGACAAGCCGAGCGCATCGAGCGTGCGCGCGCATGGCACGCCCGCGATCTCGGGCAACCATGCCGCATCGGGCAGGTTCATGCCGTCTCGCCAGAGCAGCATGCCGGCCGCGTCGCAGGCGCTGAGCAGATCCGCGGGCGGTGCGCTATCGCGATCGAGATACAGCACGTTCATGCCGGCACTGCGCGCAAGACGCAACCAATGGCGGGTGGCCAGCGGCGAGGATGCGAGCGCGGCCAGTTCGCCGGCGTCCAGGCGCGCGCCACGGCAGAACACCGGCACATCGTTGATGCGCAGCAGCGGATCGCTTCCATGCCTGTCGCCCCGCACGCTGCGCAACGCGATCCGCCCGCAATCGAGCACTTGCCCGCCGGCTTCGGCCAGGACGCGATACCGCGCCGGCTGGCCATGCGTATGGGGCCACCAGAGCCTGGGATGGTCCAGCCGCACGTCGCCCGACAGCGTGAACGCATCCTTGCGCAAGAGCGGTGCGAGGACAATCCCATCCGCACCGTGGAGGCTCAGTCGCCCCTGCGCCGGTGCCTCGCCATGCAAGTGCAGGCGCATGGACACCCTGCCCGCGTCAGGCTCGATCCGGGCAGAGAGGTCCACCGCTGCATCGGCCAGGACATCGCCGCCGCCGAGTTCAAGCATCTCGACTGGCTGCAGCAAACCCACGGCGTGCAGTGGCGGGCCCTCGGCCGCCGCATGCCCGATGACACGCGCCGTCTGGAACGCCGGTGCCACGCGCCAGCACAGCGTGCCGCGCGCCGCGTGCAGCCGCGGTACGCTGGCCCGGAAACACAGGTGCAGGGTATTGATGCCAGCCAGGTCCACCTCCGCATCGCACGCGTCGCACAGTGCCTGCGGTGTGCCGATCGGCCGCCCGTTCACCCATGCCTGCGCCGCACCAGCCAGGCCCCGCAGGCGCAGCAGCCGGCGCCCGGTCGCGGCGAAACGCAGGCGGTACCAGTAATCGTGCCGATGCACGGCGGCGGGCACGGCATCCCGCCAGCGGCCCGATACGCGCATGGCGTCGGCCACGGTACCCGGCACCGGGGCCGGCAGCCAGGCCGCGCGCTCGTCCAGGCAGGCCGGGCTGTCCGCGGCGCCGGGCAGCGTTTCCAGCCATGACCAGTCGCCCGACACGCGCAAGACGCGAGGCAGCCGGGTATCGTCGTGCGCGCGCGCGACGACGGCCACCGTCACGCCTTGCTCCCCGCGAAATGCCGCGCGAGCACGGGCACGCACGCCTGGTAAGAGGCTTCGAGCTGGTCCAGGCAATCCTCGCACGTGTCCGGCTTGCGGCTGATCACCGCGCGCATCAGCCGGAACTGCATGACCATCGCCTCCGATGCCATGGTGTAGCACGCCTCGGCTGTCTTGTCGGGCACCTGCTCGCCTTGCATGACCAGCCAGCGCAGGTAGCGCGCGAGCAGTTCGAAATTGGCGCCGAGCTGGCGCAGTACACCGGCCGCATAGTGATGGAAGCCGGGTTCGCCGCGCGCCATCAGGCGCTCGAGATGTTCGGGGAACGCGGCGCGGAAGGTGCTGACCGGATTGTCTGACGGGCGGTTCGTCAGGTGAAAGCGAAACAGTTCCAGCGAAGCCTGCAGCAACGACGCGTCGCTGTACGTGCATGGATTGCGGCGCACCACGTCGGCGTGGGCGAAGAGCTGGACTTCCGGGTTGCGTCCGCCAGGCACCCGGCCAAAGAGCGTGGTGTAGTCTTCGCCGCTGGCGGTGTGATACCCGTCGGAGTGGAAATACCCCACGGCCAGCGCATCGGGGATCATCACGTCGATGCCGATGCACGAAAGCGTCCGCTGGCGATGGTAGGCCGTTCCCGGCGCTGGCGGCAGCTGGCTGCTGTCGACTTCCATCACCACGATGTTGCCGCGGCTGGTCTGCGCAGCCACGTGGTTCTCGAGCGAGTCGTACAACGTCAACGCATGGATGTTCAGGCCGAACAGCCGCTCGAGATCGGCCTCGGGTATCCGGCATTGCGTGAAATGGTCCGCTTCAAACGCCTGCCTGACGGTGCAAGGCAGCACAGCTACCGGCGGCAGGTCCAGGCCATGCAGCAGTTCAATCCATAGGTCGACGTGGCAGTTCACGTGCGACCAGACCGGATTTCCACCGCGCAATCCCGGACCGCCACGCCCACGCATCTTCGTGTCGCCGTACACTGTTGGCCTCCGCGCGTGCCAAGACTTTGCGTTTGCGGGCGCGCACAGCCAGGACTGCGAGCGCCAGCGCGCCGGCAGTTCGATTGTCTGTGCATCTCCTCCTGTCCTGCGCGCCTTCCCCCGACCGTGTCCGTGCCTCATGACCGGTCGTGCTGCCGATCATTGCGCGCCGTGTTCCCGCCAGTCTGTTGGGCGGCGCACAGAGTTGCGCAGTCCTGCGCGCGGCGGCTCGCGCAGCGCGCAGGACCTATCCGCCGTCATGGATGAAGCATGGATGAGTACCATGCGCGCGGTGCCGCACGCATGGTGCTTCTGGCGGATGGAGGCCGGGATGGCAATTGCCTATCGTCGATGGGACGTGCAAGCGCACTTCGGGCCTTGCACGGTTCAAAGCCCGCATGGTCCCCCGGTCGGCGGGCTTCTTTTTTTGGCGCGCCGGACGCGCCGGGAAGTCCCATCAGGCCGGTCGCAAGGCAGTGCGGCAGTCTCGCGCACGCGGCTTCAGTCGCTATGAACAGGAGCGCACGCGGCGCGTGCGCCGACACCAGTGGTTCAGGGCACGAACGTTGGCGGCAGCCTGTGCCGGTGCTGGGCGATGATCAGTGCCTTCAGGCTTTCCACGCGCAACCGTGCCTCGCGCTCGCCGGCTTCGCGGGCGGCCTCGGCCGCGGCCACTTCGCAATCAAATTGCCGGCCATGCAATTCACCGCGGTACAACAGCGGTTCATCGCTCTGCGTAGCCAGCCGGATTTCGAAGCAACATGCCCACTTGCCTCGCCCTTCGCGCACGGCGAAGCCGCGCACGACAAGGAATTCCAGACCGCAGTCCATACGACCCCCTAGCACCCCCGCGGCGGCGGCCTCTGAAGCGGGACCAGCTTCTGTCGCAGGCAAATCAAGCATAGCCGCGCAGCGCGCGGATTGCCCTCATCCGGTGGCCGTAGTCCCCACCGGACAAACGAGGGAGGACAACGGCGTGCCGCCCGCCACCGTGAGCGCGGTGCGCGGAAAACACTGCCCGCCGGCCCAGACGAGCGCCGTGGCGGCGCACACGAGTTCGGGCGATGCCGGCGCCGCGAGGCAACCGCTCGCACCGAGCAGCGCGGCATGCAGCATGAGCGAGGCATCGAGCCGGTCGGAGATCACCAGCCAGCGCCGCGGCGCCAGCCTGGCGTGCAGGCGGTCGAGCAGCGTCCGTTGATCGCCTTCGACACCGCTGCAATCGAGCAGCGCGAGATCGGCAGGGTCTTCGGCTTGCTCGTCGGGCATGGACGCATCGGCTTCGTCGAGCCATTGCGGCGCGCGCCAGCGGATCGGCTCGGGCAGGCTGAGCGCCTGCAGTCGGCGGGCCAGCACCCGGCACATCACTTCGTTGCTGGCAATCAGATAGGTCGACATGGACGGTGTGGAGCGGCGGTCCTGGCCGCGGAAGCGATACCACCGTTGGAGAACCGGGGCACGCTGTGCCCCGCCTGCCCGGCACAGCACGCGCAGCGCGGCACGCTGCCGCGCACAAGTGCCTGCCGGTGCCTTTACTGGGAACATAGCAACCTGCCGCCACGTCCGCGTCATGCTTTTGGATGAGCCAGGCTCGCCATACGGATGAGCCCGCCCGTCAGCGCTATGCCGCTGCCATGCCCGCGCCCGCCGCGACCTGCAACTGGCCCGCGGATGGCGGACCGGCCCAGTTGAGTGTGGCACCACGCTGCAGCGCGACGTAAACCGCTTCGCCCTTGTTGCGCACATGCAGCCGCTGGTAGAGGGTACACGCGTGCGTCTTGGCCGTAGCAACGGAGATATTGAGGATCCGGCTGACGGTCTTGATCGGGTAGCCGCGCGCCAGCAGCGCGAGCACCTCGTACTGCCGCTCGGTGATGTTGAGCAGGTGCGCGCCGGCCGATGGCGTTTCGTAAGTACCTGCATGCGTCGGCGCCAAAGCGCGCGGTGCTGGCTGTGCCGGATCGTCGCGGAGCGTCGCCGCCATGGCCAGGACACCATGGCCACGTTGCAGTGCCACGACGTTGCGGTCCTCGTCGGCCGCCGCCGGGTCGGACAGCATGGCATGCTCCACTAGCGCGTCGCTCATGGCAGCGGGCGCGCTTTCCATCTGGATGCGGGACGGGAAGCACTCGCCGCCGGCCAGCACCAGGCGCACCGCGGCGTCCAGCGCCGCAGCGCTGCTGTGCTTGTGCATGCAGCCGCGCACGGACTCGGGCAATGCGGCAGTGGCGAGCACGGCGGCTGGTGATTCGGCCAGCACGAGCACGCGCTGCGGCGCCAGGCGCTCGCACACCTCGGCGAGCTGCGGGCAGCCGTTGCCGTGTTCGGACGGCAGTCCGAACACCAGCAGGTCGGCGTCATGCAGCCAGAGATCGGATTCAATGGGAGCCAGCGGATCGATATCGATCAGGTCCCCGGGAATATGTGCTTGCGCCAGCAGATGGCGCAGCCCCAGGCGCAGCAGTGGATGAGGCTCGATCAAGAGGATTGTGGCCATGGCCGCTCTCTTTTCTTGTAGCGGCAAGCGCGAGCCCTGCAACAACCCGCCCTTGCAGTCGGAAAATGCCTCGCTATCCTGCGACTTGCATTCTCCCTACGATCCGGCAGAGCTCCAGCGCCATCAGTGTTCCCGTCCGTCCGGCTGAAGGCCCCTTCCCTTGGAGGTGTCGAATCGCCCCGTTTGCGTCTGTCCGACGCTTATCAACCCGCATGGCGCTCTTAGACGCCATTGAATTCAGATGTAAGAAAACGTAACTCTGGTAACCAGCATATGAAACGGTCTTGACGAAAGCAAGACATGACCAGGACCGCCGGGTTTTCCCCATCATCAATTCTCATGATGCGCGCGGTCCGCGAAACGTTGCTGCGCGCAAGGTCGTATGTGGAGTAGCAGGCGCGTAAATGCGTGCGCCGTGGAGCAACCGTGGCTTCTAGACGTGAATCCCGTGAAAGGGGATCCCCCGGTCGGGGTACGCAGACTTGCGCCGCCGTGCCACCCCCCGCTGAAGAGGGGGTCATCCAGGAAGCGGCAGATGTCTTCAAGAAGCCACTTGCCCGCCGGGGCTGGCGGGCGAGCAATGGCGATCAGAATTGCGCCCGGTCCTCCGTGGCCGGGGCTGGGTTCGCCGACGCCGCGGCGCGTGGCGCGGCAGGAGACGGCCTGGATCCGATCCCGTCCTTTTGCGGGGCTGCGCCCTGTTCCTGGCGTCGTTTCGAATGCAGGATGAGCCAGGCCACGCTGCCAATCACGATTCCCCAGAAGGCAGAGCCCAGGCCGAACATGGTCATGCCCGATGCCGTGGCCAGGAACGTGATGACCGACGCCTCGCGGTGATCGTCCTGCGTGATGGCCTCCATCACGTTGGACATGATGGCGCCGACCAGCGCCAGCCCCGCAAGCACCGCGACGAAGGCGTGCGGCAGCGCATCGAACAGCAGCACGATGGTGCCCGCGAACGTGCCGCCGACGAGGTAGAACACTCCGTTGGCGAGGCCGGCCACATAGCGGCGCGCGGGGTCTTCATGCGCGTCCTTGCCCGTGCATAGCGCGGCGGTAATGGCCGCCGTCACGATGGTGATGCCGCCGAAGCACGCGACCGCCGCGCTGGCGAGGCTGGTGACCGCAAGAATGGGCCGCGCCGGGGTGCGGTACCCCGACAGGTGCAGGATCGCCATGCCGGGCAGGAACTGCCCGGTGAGGCTGACGATCACAAGCGGGATGGCCAGGCTCAGCGTCGCGCCGAGCGACCAGTGCGGCGCGGTGAAGACGGGACTGGCCAGCGCCAGGTGAAGGTCGCCCGCATGCGTGAGCCCCAGCATCGCGGCCACCGCGACACCAACCGCTAGCACCACGATCATGCAGTAGCGCTGCAGCCAGCGCCGGCACACGAGGTAGGTCACGATCATCACGCCCGCCAGCAGCGGCAGGGTCGCTGCAGCCTTGAATGCGCCTGCTCCAAACTGGAACAGGATGCCCGCCATCATGCCCGCCGCGATGCCGCGCGGAATGCGTTGCACCAGCCAGTCGAAGCTGCCCGAGATCCCGATCAGGAACAGGATGGCCGCGGCGCTCACGTAGGCGCCCACGGCGTCCGCCACGCTCAGTTGCGGGAACAGTGTCACCAGCAGCGCCGTCCCGGGTGCGGACCATGCCGTGACGACCGGCACCCTGAGCCACCCGCTCAGCAGCAAACCCGACACGCCTGCGCCGATCGAAATGCCCCACACCCAGGACGTGACCATGTCGGCCGGCAGGTTGGCCGCGTGCGCCGCCTGCAAGAAGATCACCAGCGGGCCGGAATAGGAGATCAGCACGGCGAGGAAGCCGGCCATGATGGCGGACAGGGACCATGCGCTGCGGGCGCGGTCCGCCTGGCTTTGGGCGGGGAAGGTTAGGGGTTCTTGCATGGGGTGGTGAAGGCGCGGGGGCCTGCTTGTCTCCGTTCCGGGTGTGTTCTTCTGCGGGACGCCGAGATGCTGGCCGGCCCCTAGGGCGCACATCCCGCTGCCTTTTCGTGCCGGGGGCGCGCACCGAGGATAGACAAGTGCCGCGCGGATCGTCCAACACTGATTGGGTATTGGGTTGATACGTGGGAGGTATGGTGGTGGTCCGCAAAGGAATGCTAACCGTCCTATCGAATCACGATCGGCAACGCGCAACACTTGTCGCCGTCATCGCGCAAGCTTCAACGTGTTCTGCCTGCTCGGGTGCTGAAGGCTCAGCTTGAATTGGTGCTGGATGAAGTGGGACTTGCCGCCTGAACCAACATGCTGCGCATAACAGCGTTGCCTCCGGCGTGATTGGGGCTGCTGTGCTTGGCAAGCGCGGCTGTTTCGCCGGCGCAGCCGGCGACCTACTTCTGCCCGAGCGGCAAAAGTAGGCAAAAACGCGTCTTCGTGGTCGACGAACGGCCTGAAGACGGTACAGGGCATAGCCACACTGTCTGCCGCGTAGATGATCAGGATAGACACATCCCTTTGCCAGCCGCGCGCCAAGGCACGAAAGCCGCCTAGCGGAAGCGTACCCATTTCTGCGTGCGCCAATGGGCGTCAAGAAAGTCGCAATTTTCCACCCGCAGTGGCTCGCGCTGAGGGTGGAAGTGGAAATCAGTGAAAGATCCTGCGGGGTTCGCCCGGCAATTGCTACAGGTGCAGGCAATAAAGTGTGGTGACTTGCACAAAAATAATTTACATTAACTTTGGCGCCGCAAAAGTGCCCTGCTCGAAATCCACTTTGAATAAAGTTGTTATAGTTCAGTCACTTACGTAAGAACCAGCGATGAGTGAAGACCACGGCGCTTCTGCCGCCACCAAGCTGACCCGGACGGAATTCGCTGTGGTGCGCGCGTACGCGCAAGGCATGCGTCCGGTCGACATCGCCAACCGCTATCTGTCGGATCCGGACGATGACGATGTGCTGACAGAGCACCAGGCAATCGCGCGCATCCTGGGGCTACGAGATCGTCTCGTACAGTTTGCCTTGCAGCATGACCGTCCCGAGATCGCCGAGATGTTCGAGGCGCTGCGGGGGCGGTCCGACGTCGGCATGACCCGCCGGGTCGATGCCCTCTCCTCGCTGGAAGGATTGGGACAAGGCCGGCCGTCGTCGGGGCACGAGGTCGGGCTGTGGTTTGGCCCCAATCTGGCCCGCCGCCTCACCGCCGCCGGCATCCACAAGATATCCGATCTCGCCGGGTTGGCTAATGCGCGCGGCAGTAGTTGGTGGCGGGCGGTACCGCGGATCGGCCCGAAGTCGGCGGAAGTCATTACGAGATGGCTGATTGCCCAGCGTGACCCTCAAAAAGATAACAATACGGCACTTATAGGGACCTATATCATCGCGCCGTCCGAAGCCTCCCGGCGCCCCACCATGGTCCCGTTGCCCCTTGGTCCTCAGATGGCGTATCCGGCCCCGCTCGAGCTGATGCTACCCCCTCTCGCCACGCGCGCGTCACCGGATGCCGGGCAATCGGATCTGGAACTCGTGCGGCAATGGCTGGATGCCAAGCCGCGTTCGCCGCACACGCGCACCAGTTACCGCAAGGAAGCTGAACGGTTGCTGCTCTGGTTGGCGCGGGAGCAGCTGCGTCTGGCCGAGATAACCGGGGAATCGCTGCGAACTTATGCGGCGTTCCTGCAGGCTCCTGAGCCAGCCGCGTTCTGGTGCGGGCCGGCAAGCCCACGGGATCGTGTGCACTGGCGCCCGTTCGAGGGTCCATTAGGTGTCAGCTCGCGGACAGCGGCACTGCGCGTCGTTCGTGCGTTGCTCACGTGGCTGTCGAAGGCGGGATTTATCGAGGGAAACGTCAATGTTGTCGATGCCGCGGCGGTCGATGTTGCATCCGGCGAGTCGGATGGGCGCGGCGTGCTCTCGCGCAGCGACATTGACGGTTTCCTGGACTGGTTGGGCAAGCAGGAAGAGGCGAAGTGGCAGGCGGCGTTCGCGGCTGGCCTGCTGATCCGGGATGGATTCAGGCTCAGCGAACTTGCCGGCATTTCCTGTGAAGGCTTGCAAATAGATGCCGCTGAAGATTGCCTGCAGTGGAATGGCCCAAAGGCGCGACCCCGCGTCATTGCGCCGGATACACTCGCATCGTTGCGCAAGCATTGGGTACGGCGGGGCCTGACCGCCTCCCCTCCTTCCAGTGCGGCGCTCCTGGGACCGACAGACTACCCGCCTACCCGGCGTGGCGCCGCAAAGCGCCTCGCGGGCCACGGTGCGGGCTATGGAGCCAGTGGTCTTGATCAGCTGTTGAGGGCCGCATGGAAGGCCTATGTGAGGACGCGGGCAATGTCATTGCCGGCATTCACGCCCAGGCAGATCCGGTCCGCAGCGGCGTGAATCCCGCGCGAGCAAGGGCCGTCATACCGCCCCGCCCCATGCGTGAGACCTCGGCGGCCTCGCGGCCCGGCCGTCTCAGAGCAGCGTCTTGTCGAGCCCAAAGCGCGTCTTGAGCGCTTCGACCAGCGCCTCGCGCGCACTGCGATCGCTGAGTTGCACGTCAAGCATGACCCGGCCGGAGTCCCACTCTTTGATGGTACCGAGCAGCTGGCCGCCATCCGTACGAATCTTGTACTGGCGACTGATTTCCTTCACCTTGCGCGACTTGCCCTCCTGCGCCTGCTTGCGGATCGATTCCACTTCGCGGCTGGACAAGCCGTCGGTCATGATGCGTGTCGCCAGCTCCCGCGTGCGATCTTCGCCAGCGAGCTTGAAGTAGAGCGTCAGTTCATAGCCGGCGGCAATACCAATGGCGTTCGGTCGCTCGCGCATGACGCCGAGCACCGATTCCGGCAGCCGCAGCAAGGCGAGCGTCTTGTTCACCGTGCCGGCGGAGATGCCGGTCAGTTCGCAGATATCTTCTTCCTTCTGGACCTTGCCTTCGTCCAGCAGCTGGCGCCAGGCGATCGCGTTGTCGAGCGCCGACTGGTCCGACCGCTGCTCGTTGAGCATGAACGACAAGCGGTAGAAATCCAGATCACTGAGATCATTCTCGACAAAGCACTCCATCTCCAGCTTGCCGGCAGACGCCAGGGCTCGCTTGCGATAGTGGCCATCGATCAGGATGTAGTGGCCGGGACGGGACGGATCCGGCGCGGCCAGGCCCGGTGTCTTCTGCCCGTGCGTGGCAATTGACGCAGCGCGCTCTTGCACCACGGCAGGGTCATAGATCCTGCGCGCGTTGAGCGGATTGTCATGCAGGTGGGTCAGGAGAATCCGGACCAGCGGGCGGGAACTCTCGGTTTCCGCACTTTCAGCGCTGAAAGACGGTGCCTGTTCCTGTTGGCGCGCCTGCAGCAGGCCGTTCGGATGCTGTGAGATCGCCGCCTCCGCCCGTGCAAAGCGGTCCAGAGAATCGCTGCGGCTCTTTTCGGCCGCCATTCCGGCCAGCATGCCAGCCTTCAGGCTCTTGAGTTTGGTAGCCATGCCTTAATGCTCAATCAAAGACAACACTTCATCGACCATCATGTCGACCTCCTGCACGGCTTCGCGCGCGCCAGCAACGCCATGGACGGTGCATCCGATCGCCTGGCATTCGCGGAATGCCGATCGCGAACCAATCATGGAATTCAGTAGCGGAACTTCGCCATCGTCGCCAAGGATCTCGATCGCCTGGCGCGCGATCGACACGCGCCGTTGCACCATGTTCGCCATCACGCGGATCAGCAACGTCTCGTTCTGGACCTGTGCATGCTGCGCCAGCGTCTTCGCTGCCACGGCGGCCCACAGGTCGGGCGGCGAGGGTACCACGGGGATGATGGCCAGGTCTGAAATCAGCAGGGCACTGGATGGCGCCGCAGAATGTACGGCCGGCGGGCAGTCGACGACGATGTAGTCATAGTCCTGCACAAATTTACGGACTTCCCGATGCATGGCACCACCGGAGGGTGCCAGACCGATAACCGAGGCCGGAAAGGGACGCTCATCACTGGCCTGGGCCGCCCATCGTGTCGCCGTGCCCTGCTCGTCCATATCGACCAGCATGGACCGGGCGCCGCGCAGGCCCAGAGTTCCGGCCAGATGCATGCTCACCGTAGTCTTGCCGCACCCGCCTTTCTGGTTGAAGACCGTGATGATTTTTGCTGCCACGAGGACCTCTCTTTCAGCGCTGAAAGCGCGATTAACTTTAGGCGTCACTTTAGCCAAATCCCGGTGGGGCATCAACCCAATTCTAAATCTTTATAAAATATGTAACTTTTCCAAAGGAGACATCTTCCCGTCACAAAGCGCAAATCCGCCAATGTTTGATATTTCTGCTTGAAATGCGGCAGACAGTCCGCCTAAAGTATTTGTAGTGCGCTTTACGGCGCACATGACAGACCAGGACAAATCTGGTTATGATGCGCCCTACAGTCGAGTCAAGTCGTGTCAACCTCGTCGGCTTCCGTTCGGTATCTACGAGAATTCAACGTGCTTGAACGGTTGTTTGCGTGGTGTACAAGAACTTGCTTCGAAAGGAAATTCCTATGGCAACCGGTACGGTCAAGTGGTTCAACGAGACCAAGGGCTTTGGCTTCATCACCCCGGACGACGGCGGTGCGGATCTGTTCGCGCACTTCTCCGAGATCCAGGGCGCTGGTTTCAAGACGCTGAAGGATGGTCAACGCGTGACCTTTGAGGTCAAGCAAGGCCCGAAGGGTCTGCAGGCATCGGCCATCAAACCCGCCTGATGAGCGTGCGCCACGCAGCTTGCTGCGTGGCCATCGCGCGAAAGCAAAAAAGGCAAGCCGCGCGCTTGCCTTTTTTGTCGCCGGGTGCCGGGCTCAGCCCAGCTTGCGGACGCTGGTTCTGGATGGCTGCAGGATCAGTGCCTTGGAGGAGTCCGCATCGACCTTGGCGCCGGGATAGACCACCAGCACATCCTTGAGTGCCTTGCGGAACAGCGCCCGGAACTTCCGCTCGCTCTCGGTCTCCGTGCCGAACTGCATTTGCAAGGCTTCCCACGGAATCTCTGTACGCCGCTGGATCGTAAAGAAGCGGTACGTCAGCCACGAGTAAACATCGAGGGCAAAGGGCGACTGTTTCAGTGCCTTCAGCGCCCGCATGTCGACCGGTACCGGGCGATTCACCAGTTCGTTGAAGAACGGCTCGGAGAGCACCACGAAGCTCTCGAACATAGAGCCTTGCCCAGGCTGCATCGGATCCCACCACGTTGACAGCTGGTCGGCCAGCAGGTAACCGACGCGGTCGATTGACAGCGGCTCGTGGTTGCTGTTCTGGTTCTGGCTCGGCGTGGATTTGTTCTGGACAATTGCGATGGTGGCCGAGAACAGGCGGATCATCTGCTGCCGGACCAGCGTCATGGTGCCGCGCTTGCCACCCGTCGCCATCGGAATGCCAAGGTTGTACATGAACTCCGACAAGGAATTGCCCAGCGAGATGCGTCGGTCTTCCACCGTTCCGGTGAACTCTCCGCGCTTCTTCTTGGCCATGATTTCCTTGCCGATCCATGCAAGCATCAGGCGCGGGTACGAGCCATACGGATAGCCCAGCGAGACCGTTTCGGAAACGAGTTTCTGCCGGCCGTTGCTGGCGCGCTCAGAACGCTGCTGCGTGAAGTAGCCAGGCTGGATCATCAACGAAATGTTGCCGCTGGTACGTGTCCATACCGGCGGCGCACCCTTCGGCGCGCGATACGGCAGCGTTACCTGAACGCTGGCGCGGCTGAGAAAGCCGACTTCGCCACTTTGCCAGGCGTCCTCGCGTTCCATGGCTTGCGCCTCGTCGAACAGACGTTGGAATTTCTCGGACGGAACCAGGCTGTTCTCGTTACCGGGAACAATGATGCGGGATGGTTCTCCATCCATATCCAGGATGGAGCGATCCCCCGCGGCGACCGGGGTGCGTTTGATGGGCATATTAGCGTGCTTCGAATTACCCGCCTTTGTACGCGAAGCCGTAAACCTTGTCACGCAGAAACGGGTACGTATACGTTTCCTGCGGCGTTTACGTGAATGCCGACTGGTTTGAGGTGCCGTGTTTACCTGGTTGAGGAAAGGCTGGCGCTCGGTGGGCAACCCGGGAGGGTTGTCCACGGATGGCCAGTCCTTGGCTACAAGTAAACGATACCGATACGGGTTAACTACTTGTAAACCGTATACGGAGCGTTCAGGGCCTTGATTTCAAAACAGATTTTGACTGCGTGCGAACCCGAATCTGCGGGCAACCGTACTCGATTCTGCGAACCGCTGAACCTGATTCTGCGCAATGCCGAACCCGTTTCAGCGCAGGGGCCGAACCGGATTCTGCGTGGATAACTTATTGTTCCCACAGGCTTTTCCACAGCAAGAGGCCACCGCGGCGTACCAATTTCTGCGATGAAAGTGGCGCGACGTGCATTAAGAGGCACTGCTGCGTATACTTCTCCGAGTTATTCACGCAGAAACGGGTTCGCCCCCCGGGTATCCCTGTCGGCTTTCTCGCCCCAACCGTACCCATTTCTGCGTCGTCCGCGGGCAAAGCGTACCTGATTCTGCGTTCGGCCTCTTTTGGGGCTGTCGGGCGCCTCAGCGTACCTGATTCTGCGGCGTACCCGTTTCTGCGATTGCCTGGCCCGCGGCCTGTTCGACGCCTGCGTACCTATTTCTGCGTGGATAGGCGCGGTTCCGTTCAGCCTCTGCGTACCCGTTTCTGCGTTGGGTACTACGCCCTTGCTTCAGTATCCTTCGCGCAATGTCCATTATAACTACCATATGTAGCAAAAGCTAGCGCTCACATTTCGACGTATACGTAATCTTGTCTCGATAGCGAGTGCGTACCCGTTTCTGCGCGCGACTTGCCGTTGCAGGTTCCGGGCTAGCCAGCGATCCTTTCCACTTCGACTGCGTGGCGTACCCATTTCTGCGCACACTGGCACGAAAACACCCCGGATTAGGCGTACCCAATTCTGCGAAGCGCTCAATGAAGGGACTTTCGATGTGGAAATTCCGCGCCGCAGCAAAGCGCGTACCCATTTCTGCGGGCAGAAGGAGGCGCGTTGGCGCATGAGTCTGAGGCGTCTACGCGACGCTGGGAGATTCCAGTCCGGAGCGATCTTCGTCCCATGCGTACCCGTTTCTGCGCGCCGGGCATTGGGGCCTGCAATCGGCTAAGGGCAATGCGTACCTGTTTCTGCGGACGAAAGATCCGCGGAGCGTACCCATTTCTGCGTTGTGCGCTGCAGTACCTCGTCTAAGGCAGCTTTGAGATGGGAAAGGGCGTACCCGTTTCTGCGGAATCCGTCAGTCGGAGGATTTCGCTGGGACAGATGGGAGTTCTGTCCGGTCCGGGGCCTGGCGGGAAAGAGGAGAAAAAGGCGCCGGCGGCGGGTCTAGGCCGTCTCCGGGCACAAAAAAACCCGCCACAGGGGCGGGTTTCTTATCGTGGCGCGCTGGACGCGCCGCGTGCCTGCTTACAGCGGGGTGATGTTCGCAGCTTGCAGACCCTTCGGGCCGTTCTTGACTTCGAACGACACACGCTGGTTTTCCTGCAGCGACTTGAAACCCTCCGAGCGGATTTCCGAGAAGTGGGCGAAGAGGTCGTCACCGCCTGCGTCCGGCTTGATGAAGCCGAAGCCCTTGGCGTCGTTGAACCATTTGACGATACCGGTTTGCATGATTTGCTTTCCAGAAAAAATAAAAGAAGCGAATGGCGCATGCGCCACTCTAGACGGAACTCAAGGAAAGGACACCATGGACAACCGAAGTACCAGACGGTGGCTAACGAATGAACTGTTGCCTCGTCGCTTGAATCTAGACCGATTTATACGGGGGTTCGATGCCACCGTCAAGCTCGGGATGGCCCGTAGCCGGGGCTGGCCTCACATTCTGCCGCTGTGGGATCATCACGCCTTTTGCATGTCGTTCATGCGTCGGCGCAGACACATGTGCGTCCAATCTGCACCAGAGTAGGCTTGCCGCAAACTACGGGCCGCGCTGGCCTGAGTCACGGCCACGGCAACTCCGGCCCCGGTGCCCCCTTGCACAAGCAGCACGTCGACGCCGTAACGATAGACTGTCAGGAGACCTCCCATGTCGATACCGGAACCCGCCTCCAAGGCGGGTGGCCCCGCCATCAGCCAGTCCGCGCCCTCCCTGCTGGAGCGGCTTTTCAGCTTGTCCGAGCACCAGACGGACGTCCGCACGGAAGTCCTCGCGGGAATGACCACGTTTCTCACGATGGCGTACATCATCTTCGTGAACCCTTCGATCCTGGGGGATGCCGGCATGCCCAAGGATGCGGTCTTCGTGGCCACCTGCGTGGCTGCTGCGATCGGCACGCTGATCATGGGCTTCTACGCCAACTACCCGATCGCCATGGCGCCGGGCATGGGCCTGAATGCGTACTTCGCGTATACCGTGGTAAAGGGCATGGGCTTCGCCTGGCAAGCCGCGCTTGGCGCCGTGCTCATCTCCGGCTGCCTGTTCCTGCTGGTGACGCTGTTCCGCGTGCGTGAAATGATCGTCAATGGCATTCCGCATTCGATTCGCGTGGCTATCACGGCGGGCATTGGCCTGTTCCTGGCTATCGTCGCGCTCAAGAACGCGGGCATCGTCACCGCCAGCCCGGCCACGCTTGTGACCATCGGCGACCTGCATCAGCCGTCGGCCGTACTCGCGATTGTCGGCTTCTTCGTCATTGTTTCGCTGGATCAGCTGAAGGTGAAGGGCGCCATCCTGATCGGCATCCTGCTGACCACGGTGCTGAGCTTCCTTTTCGCGGGCAATACGTTCCACGGCGTGTTTTCCGCACCGCCGTCGATCAGCCCGACCCTGTTCAAGCTTGATGTGTCCGCGGCGTTGTCGATCGGCATCGTGAATGTGGTGCTGGTCTTCTTCCTGGTAGAGCTGTTCGATGCCACCGGCACGCTGATGGGCGTTGCCAATCGTGCGGGATTGCTCAAGGCCGGACGCATGGACCGCCTCAACAAGGCGCTAATGGCCGATAGCACCGCCATCATGGCGGGCTCGTTCCTGGGCACGTCGTCGACCACGGCCTATATCGAAAGCGCGTCGGGCGTGCAGGCCGGCGGACGCACCGGCCTTACCGCGGTGACCGTCGCGTTCCTGTTCCTGGCCTGCCTGTTCATCGCGCCGCTGGCCGGTACGGTGCCCGGCTATGCCACCGCGCCGGCTTTGCTCTATGTGTCTTGCCTGATGCTGCGCGAACTGCTCGATATTGACTGGAACGACGTGACCGAAGTGGTGCCTGCCGTGCTGACAGCGCTCGGCATGCCGTTTACGTATTCGGTGGCCAACGGCGTGGCATTTGGCTTCATCACCTATGCGGTGCTCAAGCTGCTGACCGGCCGCGCCCGTCAAGTGCCGATGATGGTGTGGATCATCGCCGCCGTGTTTATCTTCAAGTTCTACTATCTGCCTGGGCACTGATACCGGCAGGGCCGCAGACGCTACCTGTCCGGAATGCTTGCTGCGGCTCTGTCGCGTACCCAATTCTGCGTACGCGAGGGCAATTAGCGTACCCGTTTCTGCGGGTAGTTGCGGCCCGATTACATTGCCACAGAACCACCGGGCCGCCCAGGATGAGGACGCTGGGGCGCTTCTCGTGCGCATCATCCCAAAGGATGAGTCCGGCATGAGTTTGGTCGGACATCCCCCACTCGGGGCTGGACAAACCGATGCAAATGCACTGAACTATAGGCGTGGCAAAGAGGGGGCGCGCGTGACGCGCCCCTTCTCGACTCCGGTTCATTCGGGGAAGGCGCCGACGAGCGCCGTGATACAACTTCGGCAAGTCTGCCCGTTGTGGGACGCATCCGATCAGACCGTAATGCAATACGGCATCGCCACCACGAAGACAAAGCAGAGCGTGCGGACACATGTGCGCCAAGCGAAAAACAATTTCAACACAGAAGAGTGGTAAACGCGAACGTGTAGTGCCGGGGGTGTTGTACAACGGGGATCAGATCATGACCGCAGGAGAAATCCGGCGACCCGCCATCGGGCCCATCAGCGAGTCCGCCAGTCGTTCCATGCATCGCACCTGGGCTGTACTGGGAGAAGCCGCAGGTGAATCATCGAGCCGCAAGCACCGTCATGACGGCGCGGCCGTGTCCGATGTGACCTTATTGCTCGAGGAAGGCGAGTTGTCCTCGAGTGCGCGCCTGGCCGTAGAGAACCTGCTGCGGCGCCACCGGCTGCTTGAGGCGGAGCTTGTCCGCCAGCGCGAGCTGCTGCAGGAATGGATCCTGAGCCAGCAGACCTACAAGGTCCTCTACTACCAGTATTCCGGGCAGGCACCCGAGGCGCCGCGCGTCGAGCTGATGCGCGAGCGCGATGCTGTCCGACGCCGTCTCCAGGAGGAGCTGCACCTGGGCAGCGATGCTCTCGCTGTCATGGACGAGCAAGCGCGCAGTCAGTCCAGTTCGTGATACCGACGTCGAGTCCGCGGCGAGCGCACCGGCCGGGAGGGCCGGAGCCGATACGCCGGGAAACCGGGATGAACAATAAGCCCAACGTCCGGGAGATCGTTATGGACCGACTGTGCAAGGCGCCGGCACGCGCTGCGCAGGTCGTGGTCGTGTCGCGTCATGAGGATTTTGGTTTTACCGCTGCCCAGTTCGGCCCGGGCTGGGACGTGCGCCGCATCCATCAGGTGCGCGACCTGGAGCGCATCGTGCGCGGGAGCGCCCCCATGGCGGGCGTGATCGACCTGCAGGACGAATACAGCGATGCCGAACTCGCGCAGCTGGAGCAGGGCCTGCAACACCTGCACGTGTCGTGGGTGGCGATCACCAGCGACGCGCGGCTGGCCGACCAGCGCATTCGCCGCCTGATCCGGGATTACTGTGTCGACTACGTGCGTACGCCGTTTTCGCACGACGAACTGCTGTACACACTCAAGCATGCGCACGGCATGGCCTGCCTGCATCACGGGCGCACCACAGAGATGGCGCCGCACGGCACCATGATCGGGGAATGCGCGCCGATGCGCGCCATGTTCCGTTCGCTGGCAAAAGTCGCGCATAACGAAGCGCCGGTATTCATTTCGGGCGAGTCGGGCACAGGCAAGGAACTCGCGGCCCAGGCTATTCACGAGGCCTCGAGCCGGCGCAAGGGGCCGTTCGTCGCGATCAACTGCGGCGCCATCCCGTCGCACCTGGTGCAGTCGGAACTGTTCGGCTACGAGAAGGGCGCCTTCACCGGCGCGAACCAGCGCAAGATCGGCTGGATCGAGCAGGCACAGGGCGGCACGTTGTTCCTCGATGAGATCGGTGACCTCCCGCTCGAAAGCCAGGTCGCGCTGTTGCGCTTTCTGCAGCAGGGCACCATTACCCGGCTGGGCGGACACCAGTCCATTCCGCTGGACCTGCGCATCATCTCGGCCACGCACGTGGACCTGGTGGCGGCGCAGGGCGATGGCCGCTTCCGCTCGGATCTGTTCCATCGCCTGTGCGTGCTGACGCTGACCATCCCGGCGCTGCGCGAGCGCGGCGAGGACATCCTGCTGCTGGCCAATGCCGTGCTGGCCGAGCATGGGCACGAGGCGCACCGGCGCATCCGCGGATTCTCCCCTTGCGCTACGCAGGCGATGATGCAGTACGCGTGGCCGGGCAATGTGCGCGAGCTGATCAACCGGGTGCGGCGTGCCATCGTCATGACCGACAACCGCAAGATCACGGCGGAGGACCTGCAGCTGCTCGGCGGAACGGAGTTGCCGCGCAAGACGCTCGATGCCATTCGCGAAGAAGCCGAGCGCGAGGCGATCCGCAGCGTCATGGCCAGCCACGGCTTCCACGTCGTGCCGGCCGCGCGCGAGCTGAACGTGTCGCGCGTAACGCTATACCGGCTCATGCACAAGCACAACATCCGCGTGGAAACCCAGCCGCCCGCGGGCGAGTAGCCCGGAACCCGTCGCACTAACGGTCGCTCGGCAACGGTCGCGCGCCTCAGGCGCTCCAGGGAAAGGGGAACTGGCGACGTCCGCTCGCCGGTTCCCCCTTCCCCGTGCCCTGCGGCACGTCAGCGCACAACAGTGGTGACCGGCGCGCGTGGCGGATGGCCCGGTCCGGTCGTGTCTTGCGGCCCCGCAACCGACGTGGCCGCCAGGTTCATGCTGATCTTGCCGCGCGTATTGCGCGGCTGTGCATTGCTGCCGCCGTTGTTGTGGCGGCCGGGCGCCGTGTCGCGGCGGTCCAGGCCATCGTGTGCCTGCCGCTCACTCGGCGTCGCGGCGCCCGGGTCCTGCTTGAACTGCAGTTCGCCCCACGCCCAGCCGAAGCCGCGCACGTAGATGTCATTGCTGACGGCGGCATGCGAGTCGGCGCTGGCGTTATCGGGCCTGTCGAAATAGGCATAGCTGGCCGCGGCGGCGCTGGTCGAGAACAGAGCCAGGGCGGCGGCAAGATATCCGGCTTTCATGGGTGGCTCCTCCCTTGGTGGAAAAAAGTGCCCGCCGGGGGACGGAGCACAAGTTCCTGCTGGCTTGGGCGCTGCTCGGGCTGCGCGCCGTGGCCTGGTCTAGTGTCCCGTCCGGCGTCGATATGCCGCCACCGCAAGCGCCCGGCTCCACAGCGCGCAGGGCGATGCGGGCTGCACGGGCAATCGCGGATATGGCAGCAGCGGCGACGACAACAGGTCCATGACGGACGGTGGCGGTCCCGCCAACCGGTGTGAGCGCCGGCGTGCCGTCATGCGTGCTGGCGGATGACGCATGGCTGGGCCCCTCCTGCATCTGTGAGCAATTGCGCTACGGCTTCTTACGACTCCCTTTCGGACAGAGAGCGACAAGTGTGCCAATGGCCGCAAACGCTTGTTCTATGCGGCTTTCAGGCAAGTGAGCGGGGCTCCTGACAGGACCGCGTCGCGGCCGGCGACGAATTGGTTACGCTGCTGCAACGCCTGCGTCCCACATCATGCATCGCGGCTGCCAGCGTGCGTATGACTCACATGCCGCAATGCCGCGCCCTGTGCGGCATCGACTGGCCGCAGGGTCCACGCGCGGCGATTCCGGCACGGTTGCAGGGCTGATACAGGGCAGTGCCCGCGTTACACCCCTGCCGCCACCCGAGGCACGCAGAAACGGGTACGCTTTGCGGCCCGCCTTGCCACCCGGTCAAGCCTGCTCAGCGTGCCGGTGCCGGGGATTGCGCTGGTGCCGGAGATTGGCTCGCGCCGCTCGCCGCGGTGCCGGAAATCGGCTTGGGGCCGGGCTGGCTGCGCTCGCAGCCTGCCACCAGGCTCAGTCCAAGCAGCAGGATGGCGGCCAGAGACCGCCCCGGTGGGATGTGGGTCACATTGCCTCCTTTCGCAGCCCTTGCGGCGCAGGCGCCCGTTACAGGCGCTGGCAGGCGTGCCTTGTCTTACTGTAGCAGGTCGGCCCGGCCCCTCCGCGGACGGCGCCCCGGCTCGGTAAGGCGCGCCGATGCGCAGTATCATGAACGCAGGGGCCGCGTCCGCTGCGCCAGGCACAGAGCGGTGCCGCGGACGCGGCGTTCTGTCCGTAGTGCTGCGAAGGTTTCCCGAGCATGGCTGCCGAAGAACATAACCTGCCAGATGACCAGAATCGCGACCCCGGCGGTCATGCATCCCGTCCGTCCTCGGGCATGCGGCGCTACCTGCCTGACCGCCACACCGGCCAGCGTACGGTCCGCGTGGTCACGGCTGCCGTGCAATCCTGGTTCGTCCACCGCGCGGCCAGCAAGGGCGCCGCGCTGTCCTTCTACATGCTGTTTTCGCTGGCTCCGATCCTGGTGCTGGTGATCTCGATCGCGGGCCTGTTCTTCGGCGCCGAGGCGGCGCGCGGTGAGATTTTTGAGCAGATCCAGGGCCTGGTCGGCGAGCAGGGCGCCAGCGCGATCCAGGGCATCCTGGCAGCCACGCATCGTGCCGGCGGAAGCGGCGTGGCGGCCATGATCGCGACCGGCATCCTCTTTGTCGGCGCGACCAGCGCCTTTGCCGAGCTCAAAAGCAGCCTGGATGACATCTGGCACGTGCCCGTGCCGCCCACCGCGGGCTGGCAGCAGTTGCTGCGCTCGCGCCTGCTCTCGTTCAGCCTGGTGCTGGTGCTGGCGTTGATGCTGCTCGTATCGCTGATCGTCAACGCCGCGCTGGCCGTGGTGGATCGTTTCTGGGGACAGCTGTGGACGCAATCCTGGTTCTCGCCGGTCGCGGACGCGCTTTCCACAGGTTTTTCGTTCGCCGTGGTGACGGCGCTGTTCGCCGTGATCTTCAAGATGCTGCCCAATGCCCGCATTGCCTGGCGTGACGTCACCATGGGCGCGATCATCACCGCCCTGCTGTTTTCGGTCGGCAAGCGCCTGATCGGCATCTACCTGGGAAACAGCGCCGTGGCGTCGTCTTACGGTGCGGCGGGTTCGGTTGTGGCGCTGATGCTCTGGGTGTACTACTCGGCACAGATCTTTTTCTTCGGTGCGGAACTCACGCGCCAGTACGCACTGCAGTTCGGCAGCCTGCGTGGCCAGCAGGCGGATGCGTTTCCCGGGCCGGGCGGCGAACCGGTAAAATAGCGCCCCATTCCCTTTCGTGCGTGCCCGCAGTGCCGGCCCGACCGCCCGCGTGCGGTCCTTGCCGTTGCCCGGCCGGCCCCCGCATGCCGGGCCCTGCAATCCTCCCGATCCCTATCCGCTGCCGTGAGCTCGCTCGTATCCGAAATTGCGCGTCGACGCACCTTTGCCATCATTTCCCACCCTGACGCGGGCAAGACCACGCTGACCGAGAAGCTGCTGTGGTTCGGCGGCGCGATCCAGGTGGCCGGCGAAGTGCGCGCGCGCAAGGCCGACCGCCATGCCACTTCGGACTGGATGGAGCTGGAGAAGCAGCGCGGCATTTCGGTGACCTCGTCGGTGATGCAGTTCCCTTACCGCCGCGAGGCTGCCGAGGGCAAGGCCGAAGAGAACATCGTCAACCTGCTCGACACGCCGGGCCACGAGGACTTCTCCGAAGACACCTACCGCACGCTGACCGCGGTCGACTCGGCCGTGATGGTGATCGACTCGGTCAACGGCGTGGAAGCGCAGACCATCAAGCTGCTCAACGTCTGCCGCCTGCGCGACACGCCCATCCTCACCTTCATCAACAAGCTCGACCGCGAAGGCCGCTCGCCGATCGAACTGCTCGACGAGATCGAGGAGGTGCTGCAGATCCAGTGCGCGCCGATGACCTGGCCGATCGGCATGGGCAAGGCCTTCCGCGGCGTGTACCACCTGATCGACGACAAGGTGCAACTGTTCGACCCGCACGGCGACAAGGGCACCGCGGCCATCCTCGACGGGCTCGACAACCCCGAGCTGGACCGCATCCTCGGCAGCCAGGCCGACGAGCTGCGCCTGGAGATCGAACTGGTGCGCGGCGCTTCCCACATCTTCGACAAGGACGCGTTCCTGGCGGGCAAGCAGACGCCGGTCTATTTCGGTTCGGCGATCAACAACTTTGGCGTGCAGTCGCTGCTGAACGCGTTGTGCCAGCTGTCGCCGCCGCCGCTCGCACGCAACACCGAAACGCGCGTGGTCGGGCCGCAAGAAGCCAAGTTCACCGGTTTCGTGTTCAAGATCCAGGCCAATATGGACCCGCGCCATCGCGACCGCATTGCCTTCGTGCGCGTCTGCTCGGGCCGCTTCGAGCGGGGCATGAAGCTGCTGCACGTGTCGCAGGGCAAGACCGTGGCGATCAACAACGCCATCACGTTCATGGCGCAGGACCGCAACACCACGGAAGAGGCCTACGCGGGCGACATCATCGGCGTGCCGAACCACGGCACCATCCGCCTGGGCGATGTCTTCACCGAGGGCGAGCCCCTCAAGTTCACGGGCATCCCGTCGTTCGCGCCGGAATTCTTCCGCCGCGCGCGGCTGAACAACCCGCTCAAGGTCAAGCAGCTGCAGAAGGGGTTGCAGCAGCTCGCGGAAGAGGGCGCCACGCAGATGTTCCGCCCGCTCGCGTCCAACGACCTGGTGCTGGGCGCGGTCGGCATCCTGCAGTTCGACGTGGTGGCGCACCGGCTCGAGCATGAGTACGGCGTCGATGCCATTTTCGAATCGCATGAATGCGCGACCGCGCGCTGGCTCCGGGGCGAGCCGGCCGAGATCGAGAAGCTGATCGCCAAGGCCGGCCACAACGTGGCGCTCGATGGCGCCGGCGATCACGTCTACCTGGCGCCGAGCATGGTCAACCTGCGGCTCACGCAGGAGAAGTTCCCGAACGTGCAGTTCATGGAAACGCGCGAGATCGTCTGACGCCTGCCCATTCGAAAGCAAAACGGCCCGCAGCCATGCGGGCCGTTTTGCTTTGCCGGAACTGCCGCCGAACAGCGTTCAGCATTTCGTGTGCGAATGTCGGCAGTTGCATGCACGCAGTCGCGTGGCCGGCCGTAGAATGAGGGTTTTGCCGTGGCGGGCCGTGCGCGACTGCCTGAAGCGGCACCTTGTGTCGTTGCCGTGACCGGCCTGCCGCCGGCGATCTCCCGCCCATGTCTTCCCCTGCCGCCACTATTGCCGAAGCGCCCGACAGCGTCTTTGGCGACCCCTCGTTCCGCCGTTTCTGGTTCGCGCGCCTGTGCACCACCATTGGCTACCAGATCTTCACCGTGGCGGTCGGGTGGCAGATGTACGACCTGACGCGCGACGCGTTCATGCTTGGGCTGGTGGGCCTGGTGCAGTTCCTGCCCTCGGTGGTGCTGATCCTGATGTCGGGCCATGTGGCGGACCGTTTCGACCGCCGGCGCATCGTGCGGACCTGCCAGGCGCTTGAAGCGCTGATCGCCGTGGCCATGGCCGTGGCGAGCCTCTCGGGGCGGATCAACCCCGAGCACATCTTCCTGTTCGTCGCGCTGATCGGTGCCACGCGCGCGTTCGAGACGCCGACGCTGCAGGCGCTGTTGCCGAGCGTGGTGACGCCGCGCCAGTTGCCGCGCGCCGTGGCGCTGGCCAGTTCGGCGGGCCAGGCCGCCATCATCATCGGCCCGGCCATCGGCGGCTTTGCCTATGTCGCGGGCCCGGGGGTCGTGTACGCACTGAGCGCCACGCTGTTCGCGGTAGCCGCCGTGCTGGTCACCGGCCTGACCCTGCGCCAGCCCGTGCAGCGGCTAACCGCGCCGGTGAGCGTGAAGACGCTGTTTGCGGGGTTTGCTTACATCCGCAGCCGGCCGGTGCTGCTTGGCGCGATCTCGCTGGACCTGTTCGCGGTGCTGCTCGGCGGCGCGACGGCGCTGCTGCCGATCTATGCGCGCGACATCCTGCATACCGGCCCGTGGGGTTTGGGGCTGCTGCGTTCGTCGCCTGCCGTCGGCGCGCTGGTGACGGCGTTATGGCTGGCCCGGCATCCGCTCAACCGCCGCGCGGGCAAGGTGATGTTCGGCGCCGTGGCGGTGTTCGGCGCGGCCACGCTGGTGTTCGGCGTGTCGCACTGGCTGCCTTTGTCGATGGCCGCGCTGGTCGTGCTCGGCGCGTCCGACATGATCAGCGTGGTGGTGCGCTCGACGCTGGTCCAGCTCGATACGCCCGATGACATGCGCGGGCGCGTCGGCGCCGTCAACTCGGTCTTCATCGGCGCTTCCAACCAGCTTGGCGAGTTCGAATCGGGCGTGACGGCGGCGTTGCTGGGCCCGATCGGTGCGGTGGTTCTCGGCGGCGTGGGCACCCTGCTGGTGGTGGCGCTGTGGATGCGCCTGTTCCCGGCACTGGCCCAGCGCGACCGCCTGCACGATCACCCGGCCTGAGTGCCGGGGCGCGAGCGTACCCGTTTCTGCGTACGAACGCAGGGCTTGGCGGCGGCGCTTCCGGGGATCGCGTATAGTCACCGGACACTTTCCTGACGCCCATGGCCGCCCCTGACACCAGCCTCTACAGCGCGACCGATCCGCTGCGACACCATGCGGTGTTCAATGCGCTGACGGACTCGCGTGCGTCCCTGGAGCGCGCCACCGCGCTCGGCGACGGACTGGGCCTGGCACTGTGGCGCAACCGGCACGACAACACCGCGTATGCGCAGCCGGGGCATCACACGCTATCGGTATACCTGGAAGGCGGCCACTCCACGTACCGGCTCGACCAGCCTGGCAATCTTGGCGCTCCGGGCCGTCTGTGCCTGTTGCCCGCCGATCATGAATCGCGCTGGCACGTGGGCGGCACGCAGCGCTTTCTGCACCTCTATTTCGACCCCGAATACGTAGCCTGGCACTGCATCAGGCTGCTGGACCGCGAGCCGCGCGGCCTGCAACTGCGCGACCTGACCTTCGCCCAGGATCCGTACCTGTTCGCGCTCGGCCAGCGCCTGGCCGCGCTCGACTGGCAGGCGCCCGACACGCGCATGACCGGCAACGCGCTCGCCCACGACGCCGTCACCCACCTGCTGCTCAGCCATGCTTCGCACCGGCCGGGCGCCGACTGGCGCGGCGGCCTGTCGGCCATATCGCGCCGCACGGTGCGCGACTGGATCGAGGCCCATCCGGAACAGAACCCGACGCTCGGCGAAATGGCCGCGTTGGCAGGGCTGTCGGAATACCACTTCGCACGCATGTTCCGCGTGAGCTTCGGCATGCCGCCGCACGCGTGGATCCTGCGCGCGCGGCTGCAGCGCGCCATGCGGCTGCTGGACGACGCGCGCCTGCCCTTGAACGAGGTGGCAGCGCGCGCCGGCTTCGCCTCGGCGAGCCATTTCAACAACCGCTTCCGTACTGCGTTCGGCATCACGCCTGGCGCATGGCGCGCCGCCCGCACGCGTTGATCGTGCCCGCCGCTGGCGGCGGAGGTGGAAACCAAACCCTCCTTTGCATTGGTCCTCTTAAAAGCAGCGAACGCTTATGTACTGGCGCCGTTTGTCAGTGAATGTCTGACATTGAGGCGTGGTCAGGAGGCCGATTCCCAACTTTGCCGCGATGTTCGCGCCGATGCGCCCATGCGGCCTGCGCACGCAGAAACGGGTACGCCTCACAACCAGGAGACTTTTGATGAACTGGAACATCGACGCCAACAGGATCGAGAACGCCTGGAACTACCTCGTGCAGCTGGCCGTGCACCAGGGATGAACTGCATCGCTGCCCCGCTGATCGACGCACAGGGCGTCGCCGGCACGGTGCGCGAGACCGACCGTGCGAACCCGCTGCGTCGCACGGGCTAAGTGCGCGCGTCCTCATCCGCGAACAGCGTGCAGGCCCCGGCTTCGGCCTCGCTGACGTGGCGGCGGAACGCCGCGAACAGGTCGCGGCCCACGCCGTGACGGTTGGCGCTGAGGTCGGGCCGGTCGGGCTGGCGCGCGTTCCACTCGGCGTCGGGCACCAGCACGGTCAGTACGCCGGCGGGCGCGTCGACGCGCACCATGTCGCCGGTGCGCACGCGCGCGATGCCGCCGCCGTTGAGCGCTTCTGGACAGACGTGGATGGCCGCGGGCACCTTGCCCGAGGCGCCGGACATGCGTCCGTCGGTCACCAGCGCGACATGGAAGCCGCGGTCCTGCAGCACCGTCAGTGTCGGCGTGAGCTTGTGCAGCTCGGGCATGCCACATGACGCGGGTCCCTGCCATGGGAGTACCGCAACGAAATCGCGCTCCAGTTCGCCACGCTTGAACGCGGCGATCACGTCGTCCTGGTGCGCGAACACGATCGCGGGCGCTTCCACCACCTGGTGCTCCGGCTTCACCGCCGAGGTCTTGATGACCGCGCGCCCAAGCTTGCCGTCGAGCAGCTTGATGCCGCCGTCCGGCAGGAATGGCTGCGCGGCGCCGCGCACGATGGTGTCATCGAGCGTGGCGGCCGGCCCGTCGGTCCATTCCAGCTTGCCGTCGCGCAGCACCGGTTCGCGCGTGTAGGCCTCCAGCCCGCGGCCGACCACCGTCGTCACGTCGTCATGCAGCAGGCCCAGTTCGAGCAGCCCGCGGATCACGACCGACAGCCCGCCCGCCGCCTGGAACTGGTTCACGTCGGCCTTGCCGTTCGGGTAGACGCGCGCGAGCAGCGGCACCGCCGCCGACAGTTCGTCGAAGTCGTCCCACGTCAGCACGATGCCGGCCACGCGCGCCATGGCGATCAGGTGCAGCGTATGGTTGGTCGAGCCGCCAGTGGCCAGCAGGCCGACCACGCCGTTGACGAAGGCGCGCTCGTCGAGCACGTCGGCAACGGGCGTATATCGTTCGCCGCCGTGCACCAGGCGCAGCGCCTGCCGGGCCGATTCGCGCGTGAGCGCCTCGCGCAGCGGCGTGTTCGGGTTGACGAAGGCGGTGCCCGGCAGATGCAGCCCCATCATCTCCATCAGCATCTGGTTGGAGTTCGCCGTGCCGTAGAAGGTGCAGGTGCCGGGGCCGTGGTAGGAACGTGTCTCGGCTTCGAGCAGCTCCTTGCGGCCGATCTTGCCTTCGGCGTAGAGCTGGCGCACGTGTGCCTTCTCATCGTTACTCATGCCGGTGGTCATCGGGCCGCCGGGCACGAACACGGCAGGCAGGTGACCAAACGACAGGGCGCCCATCACCAGCCCCGGCACGATCTTGTCGCACACGCCCAGGTACAGCGCGCCGTCGAACATCTGGTGCGACAGCGCCACCGCCGTTGCCAGCGCGATCACATCGCGCGAGAACAGCGACAGGTCCATGCCGTCCTGGCCCTGGGTCACGCCGTCGCACATGGCCGGTGTGCCGCCGGCGAACTGCGCGGTGCCACCGGCCTCGAGCGCGGCTTCCTTGAGCCATTGCGGAAAGGCCGCGAGCGGCTGGTGCGCCGAGAGCATGTCGTTATAGGCCGAGACGATGGCGAGGTTCGGCCTTTCGTCGGCCTTGAGCCGGATCTTGGCCTGGTCCGGCATGGCCGCCATGGCGTGCGCGAGGTTGGTACAGGAAAGCTGGGCGCGCTCGACCTTCTGTCCCGCCATGGCGTGGGTACGGTCAAGGTAGGCCTGCCGGGAAGGGCCGCTGCGCGCGATGATGCGGGCCGTGACCCGTTCGAGCACTGGGTGACGTGGCATAGGTTTCTCCTGCGGGGTTGCTTCCAGCCTAGCGCACTTCGCGGCACGCTGCACGCCGTGCGGGGCGGACTCCGGGCACGCAGAAACGGGTACGCTTGTGGCCCGCGCGCCTCGCCAAGCGGCGGCGACTCACGTAAACTGCCCGGAACTTATGCGCCGCGGGCAGACACTCAATCCATGAGGCCGCATCGGGCAGTGCAGCGCTCGCAGTGTTCTGACCGCCATCCTTCAAGGAGTCCACGGTGAGCATGCCTGATTTCGACATGGTGCTGTTCGGCGGCACCGGCGACCTGGCCCGGCGCAAGCTGTTGCCATCCCTTTTCGAAGCCCATCATGCCGGGCTGCTGCATCCGCAGGCGCGCATCCTGGCTACGGGCAGCCAGCCGATCAGCCAGCAGGATTACCTGGATTCGCTAGAGCAGGGCGTGCGCCCGGGCCTGGCCCATGCGCCGCCTGACTCATGGGCCGCATTCCTGGCGCGCATCTGCTACGTGCAGGCCGATGCACGCGTGCCGGCGCACTTCGACGCGCTCGCGGAGAAGGTGCTGGCGCGCCATCCTGAAGTGGTGGTGTGCTACCTGGCCACGGCGCCGCACCTGTTCGTGCCGATCTGCGAACAGCTCGCGCGCACCGGGCTGAATACGCCCAATGTGCGCATCGTGCTGGAAAAGCCGCTGGGGCATGACCTCGAATCGTCGGAGGCGATCAACGCCGCCGTGGCGAAGTTCTTCGCCGAGGACCAGATCTATCGCATCGACCACTATCTTGGCAAGGAGTCGGTGCAGAACCTGATGGCGATCCGTTTCGGCAATGCGCTGTTCGAGCCGCTGTGGCGCCGCGAATGGGTCCAGGACGTGCAGATCACCATCGCCGAGGAGCTTGGCGTCGAGACGCGTGGCGATTTCTACGACCGGACCGGCGCGCTGCGCGACATGGTGCAGAACCACCTGCTGCAGCTGCTGTGCATGGTGGCCATGGAGCCGCCGGCGAGCCTGTCGGAAGACGCCATCCGCGACGAGAAGATAAAGATCCTCAAGGCGCTCAAGCCGATCACGCCGCAGCAAGTCGCGGAGAAGACCGTGCGCGGCCAGTACCGCGCCGGGGCCATCGGCGGCAAGCCGGTGGCGGGCTACCTCGACGAGAAGGGCATCGCCGCCGACAGCCGTACCGAGACCTTCGTCGCGATCAAGGCCGAGATCGCCAACTGGCGCTGGGAAGGGGTGCCGTTCTACCTGCGCACCGGCAAGCGCATGCAGTCGCGCGTGGCCGAGATCGTGGTCCATTTCCGCGATGTGCCGCATGCCATCTTTCCGCGCCCGCTGACGCTGTCGCCGCAGAACCGGCTGGTGATCCAGCTGCAGCCGGAAGAGAGCATCCGGCTGTACTTCCTGGTCAAGCAGCCCGGCGACACGCTGGAGCTGACGCCGACCTCGCTCGATCTCGATTTCGCCAACTCGTTCAAGGTGCGCCGCGCCGGCGCCTATGAACGCCTGCTGCTCGACGTGATCCGCGGCCGGCTGGGCCTGTTCGTGCGGCGTGACGAGCAGGTGCAGGCGTGGCGCTGGGTCGAGCCGATCCTCGACACCTGGGAAGAGAGCAACGTGCCGCCCAAGCCGTATACCGCCGGCACGTGGGGCCCGGCCGCCTCGTCGGCGCTGATGTCGCGCGACGACGCGCTGTGGCATGAGGAAGCCTGAGGCGGAGACACGACCATGCGCGATTTCGAACACGCAACGTTGATGGACCAGGCCGAAGCGCTGGCGATCTCGATCGGCCATGCGCTGGACCTGGCGATCCGCGCCAACGGCTGGGCCGTGCTCGCGGTATCGGGCGGACGCTCGCCGGTGCCGATGTTCGAGCGCCTGCGCTACCGGCCCGTGCGCTGGGAGGCGGTGACCGTCACGCTGGTCGACGAGCGCGTGGTGCCGCCGGACCATCCCGACAGCAACAGCGGGCTCGTCCGCGCGCACTTGCTGCGCGAGGCAGCGGCAAGCGCCGCCTTCGTGCCGCTGATCGCCGACGCCGCGGAGGTTGCCGACCCCGAGCGCGCGGTGGCGCGCCTGAACCAGGCGTACCGCCAGCCCGACGTGATCGTCCTGGGCATGGGCGAGGACGGTCATACCGCGTCGCTCTTTCCCGACGCACCGGAGCTGCAAGCCGCGCTGAGCGACCCCACGCCTGGCTACCTGCTCACGCATCCGTCGAGTGCGCCCCATGTCCGCGTAACGCTGAACCTGGCCGCGCTGCTGGCCGCCGAGCGGGCGTTCCTGGCGGTCGCCGGCGCGCAGAAGGCCAAAGTGCTGGACCGCGCCAGGCAGGGTCCCACGCCGGCCTTGCCGGTCAGCATCGTGCTGGCCAACCAGCGGCGCGGCTTCGATATCTTCCGCGCGTGATCGATGCCATGACTGCTCCCGCCGTGCCCGCCGACGACACCTATCCGCGCCTGCTTGGCGACGTGGGTGGCACCAACGTGCGCTTCGCGCTCGAAACCGCGCCGATGCAGATCGGCACGGTGACCGCGCTGAAGGTGGCCGACCATGCGTCGCTGGAGGCGGCCATGCGCCACTACCTCGACGGGCTGCGTGCAGCAGGGGCTGCGCTGCCGCGCTACGCGGCCATCGGCCTGGCCAACCCGGTCACGGGCGACCAGGTGCGCCTGACCAACCACGACTGGGCTTTTTCGATCGAGGCCACGCGGCAGGCGGTGGGCTTGGAGCGGCTGGTGGCCCTCAATGACTTCACGTCGCTGGCGCTGGCCTTGCCTTACCTCGGCGCGAACGATCTTGTGCAAGTGCGGCCTGGCCAGGGCGTGGCCACCGCGCCCCGCGCGTTGGTGGGGCCCGGCACCGGGCTTGGCGTATCGGGACTGGTGCCGTCCGCAGCCGGAGTCGCGGTGGCACTGGCCGGAGAGGGTGGCCATATCGAACTGATGCCGGTGACCGACGACGAATGGATTGCCTGGCACGCCGCGCAACGTACCTTCGGGCGCGTGTCGGCGGAGCGGCTTTTGTCGGGCATGGGCCTGTCGCATATCCATGCCGCGCTGTCCGCAGAAACGGGTACGCCCGTGGCTGCGCCGCTGACGCCGGAGCAGGTCACGGCGGGGGCGTTCGAGCGCCACGATCCGCTCTGCGAGCGCACCATGGCGGTATTCTTCGGCCTGCTCGGCTCGGTCGCGGCGGATGTGGCGCTGGTGCTGGGCGCGCTCGGCGGCGTGTACCTCGGCGGCGGCATCCTGCCGCGCTTCGTGCCGGCGCTGCAGGCGTCCGCGTTCAGCACGCGTTTCGTTGCCAAGGGCCGCTTGCAGGGCTATCTCGACAAGCTGCCGGTGTACGTGATCACCGCCAGCTATCCCGCGCTGCCAGGGCTGGCGCGCGCGCTGGCCGATGCGCTTCATGCCGGCCGGCCACAGACCGGATAAGACATGCGCGTATTGCTGGTGGAAGACGATGCCATGATCGGCGACAGCGTGAAACTCGCGCTGCGCCAGGAAGGGTTTGCCGTGGACTGGGTGCAGGATGGAGAGGCCGGCCTCGCTGCCGCCACCCCCGCGGGCGGGCCGGGAGACGCTGCCTGCTATGACCTGGTCCTGCTCGACCTGGGGCTGCCGCGCCGTTCGGGCCTGGACGTGCTGCGTGCCCTGCGCGCGCGCGGCGTGTCTACGCCGGTGCTGATCCTGACCGCGCGCGACGCGGTGGCGGACCGCGTGGCCGGGCTCAATGCGGGCGCGGACGATTACCTCGTCAAGCCGTTCGACCTGCAGGAACTGGCCGCGCGCATGCACGCGCTGGCGCGCCGCGCCGAAGGACGGGCCGAGCCGGTCCTCAGCTACGGCACCATTTCGCTCAATCCGGCGACACGGGAAGTGACACTGAACGGCGAGCCGGTACGGCTGTCCGCGCGCGAATTCTCGCTGCTGTCGGCGCTGTTGGCGCGCCCGGGCAAGGTCTGGTCGGTGGCGCAGTTGCAGGAGCGCTTGTACGGCTGGGATGACGAAGTGGGCAGCAACACGGTGGAGGTCTATATCCACGCGCTGCGCAAGAAGTTCGGCGCCGCGCTGATCCGCAATATCCGCGGCGTGGGCTATGTCGTGCCGCGGCTCGAAGAGGAAGCAGGACACTGATGCGTTCGATCCAGCGAACCCTGCTGTGGTGGCTGGCCGCCGGCCTGCTCGTCGGCATCGCCATGGCGACCGTGCTGATCTACGGGCAGGCCCGCCAGGAAGCCAATGCCCTGTTCGACTACCAGATGAAGCAGGTCGCGGCCGCGCTGCCGAGCCAGTTCGCCGACCCGGTGGCGCCGCCGTTCCTGGTCGAGGGCGGGGCCGGTGTCGACCTGCTGCACGCGGACGAAGATGTGGTCATCCATATCTGGGACGGCTCGGGCCGCAGCCTGTACCTCTCGCACGCGCATCCGGCCCTGCCGGCGCGGGCGGAACTGGGCTTCTCCAATGTCACGACCGGCGAAGGCGAATGGCGGCTCTACAGCATGCAGCTGGGTCCGGCCGTGGTGCAGATCGCGCAGCCCATGAGCGCGCGGCGCACGCTGGCCGCGCGCATGGCGCTGCGTACCGTGGCGCCGCTGCTGCTCCTGCTGCCGTTGCTGGCCTGGCTGGTATGGATGGCGGTAGGCCGCGGCCTGCGGCCGTTGCGCGAGATCGCCACCGAAGTGCGGGCCCGCGACGCCAGCTCGCTCGCGCCGCTGGCCGTGCGTCCGATGCCTGATGAGATCGCGCCGCTCAGCGCCGCACTCGACCAGCTCCTGGCGCGCCTGTCGCATGCGCTGGACACCCAGCGCGCGTTCGTGGCCGATGCCGCGCACGCGCTGCGTACGCCGCTGGCGGCGTTGCAGCTGCAGGCGCAACTGGTGGAGCGCGCCGAAGATCCGCAGGCCCGGCGCGAAGCGCTCGGCAAGCTGCGCCAGGGCCTGGAGCGCCTGACCCACCTGGTGGCGCAGTTGCTGACGCTGGCGCGCCAGGAACCCGGCGCGGTGACGCTGCCGCACGAGCCGCTGGACTTGCCCGGCGTGGCCGCCGGGGTGGTGGCCGACATGGCGCAGGCCGCGCTCGACCGCGAAATCGACCTGGGGATGGACGCCGACAGCGGCCCCATCCGTATACGCGGCGACGCCGATGCCCTGCGCATCCTGCTGACGAACCTGATCGACAACGCACTGGCGTACATCCCGCGCGGTAGCCGCGTCGACGTGCAGGTCCGGCACCCAACCGGCAGCCACGAGGTGGAACTGGTTGTCAGCGACAACGGGCCGGGCATTCCGGCGGCTGAGCGCGTGCGCGTATTCGATCGCTTCTACCGCTTGCCCGAAGCGCCGACCGGCGGCAGCGGGCTGGGTCTGGCCATCGTCGCCGAGATCGCGCAGTCGCACGGCGCCCGAGTGGCGCTGGAGGATGCGGCGCCGGGACTGCGCGTGCGCGTGACCTTCCCCGCCGCCTGAGCCGGCAGGCGCTTCAGACCGGCGTCAGCAGCGGCTCGCCGGCAAAGTGGCGGCGGGCATTTTCGAGGAACTGGTCCACCGAGGCCTGGATCGCTTCAGGCGACCAGCCGGCCATGTGCGGGGTCAACACCACGTTCGGGCAGTCCAGCAGCACCGTGGGCGGGGCCGGTTCGCTTTCATAGACATCCAGGCCGGCACCGCCGACCGTACCGGCATGCAGCGCCTGCGCGAGCGCGGCAGTGTCGACCACGCTGCCCCGCGCGATATTGACGAGAAAGCCCGACGCACCCAGCGCGGCCAGCACGCCGGCGTTCACCAGGTGGCGCGTGCCGGCGCCGCCGGGCGTTGCGATGACAAGGTAGTCGGCCCACAGCGCCAGCGCCGTCACGCTGTCGAAATAGCGGTACGGCGCGTCGGGACGCGCCATGCGGTTGTGATAGCCGATCTCCAGGTCGAACCCTTCGCCACGCCGCGCGATGCGCCGGCCGATGGTGCCCAGTCCGACGATGCCCATGCGCTTGCCCGAGAAGTTCGGGCGCAGCGGCAGCGCGTCGCGCCAGTGGCCGGCGCGTGTGTCGGTGTCCAGTTGCGGCACCCCGCGCACCGTGGCCAGCAGCAGCGCCATGGCGTGGTCGGCCACGCAGCTGTCATTGGTGCCGGCCCCGTTGGCCACTGCGATGCCGCGGGCGCGCGCATGTTCGCGCGCGATGTTCTCGAAGCCGGCGCCGAGCGCGCAGATGAGCTCCAGCTGCGGCATGGCGTCGATCTCGGCCGCTGTCAGGCCGATCGAGCCGATCGTGAGCACCGCCCGCGTCGTGCCGCCGTGCGTGGCCACGGCGTCGGCGCGCTTGGCGGCGTCTGGCGCGTAGTGCACGGTGAATCGCTCGCCAATGCTGGCGAGGTGTTGGGGCGACATCGGGTTCAGGACAATCAGGACGGGCTTCATGACGGGGAGACTGCAGGAGGACTGCCGCGTGGGGCGGCGACGGCGGAAAAGGCAAAGAGGCGCACATTCTAGCGCCGATGCGCCTTGCGTGCCGGCACGCAGAAACGGGTACGCCTGGCCGGGAATCATGCCCGCAGAAACGGGTACGCACGCAGAAACAGGTACGCTTCGTGGCGTCGCGCGTCAGGGACAGGTGGCGTTTGCGCTTTCCGGCGTAGCGATTTGCGGCTGAAATCCCGGGCGCCATGCCGCTGTTGCCAGGCACGCAGAAACAGGTACGCTTTTGCCGGCGCGTATCATCGAGTTCTCCTTCACTTCCGGAATCCCTGCATGCGCGCGATCGGCAATTTCCTCTGGTTCATCCTTGGCGGCGTCCTCATGGGGCTGGCCTGGTGGCTCGCAGGACTGCTGGCCTTCTGCTCAATCATTGGCATTCCATGGGGCAAGGCCTGCTTCGTGATCGGCAGCTTCACGTTCTTTCCGTTCGGCAAGCAGGCGATCAGCCGGCGCGAACTGAACCAGCGCGACGACATCGGCACCGGCGCACTCGGCATGGTCGGCAACGTGCTGTGGTTCGTCTTTGCAGGGATCTGGCTGGCGATCGGCCATGTCATGTCGGCCATTGCCTGCTTCGTGACCATCATCGGCATTCCGTTCGCCATCCAGCACCTGAAGCTGGCCGGCATCGCGCTGGCACCGATCGGGCAGACCGTGGTGAGCAACGAGGTGGCCGAGGCCGCGCGGCGCGATGGGGCGCGCGCGCACGTGGATGGGCTGAGGCGTTAAGCGTCTTCGGGCTGGTCGTCCCGCGTGGCGTGGGCAACCAGCTTGTCGAGCAGGTTCCCCAGCTGCGCCTGCTCCGCCTCGCTCAGGCAGCCGAAGATTTCGTCGTTGCGCCTGGCGATCATCGCGATGGCCTGGCGATACAGCGGCTTGCCCTGCGGCGTCAGTGCCAGCACCACGCCGCGGCCATCGGCCGCGCTCGCGGACTTGCTGACCAGTCCGCGCTCCACCAGCGCCTGCGCCGAACGGCTGGCCTGGCCCTTGGTCAGGTTGGCTTTCTGCGCGAGCGCATTGACTGACAGCGGCGCGAACGCGCCGATGGCGGCCAGGCAGCGGCCTTCGCTGAGCAGCAGGCCGCACTGCTCAAGGTAGGCGTAGGCGCTGTCCTTGTCGCTGAGCTTGTTGACCTGGTGCAGGCGGTAGGTCAGGAACTGGTCCAGGCGGGGCAGGGCTTTCATATCGGATCCGGGCAGGGAAACGGGACTTTACACCCGCGCCTCGGCCGTTTCGATCAGGTCGAGCACCGGGGCCAGTGCGTCCTGGCGGCTTATCAGGCCCAGGCAGACCATGGCGAGCAGCAGCGGCGCCTTGTCCTGGCCGACACCGGCCATGGCTTCGCAGAGGCGGGTGTAGGCGAGGTCGAGTTCTTCAGCTTGCACGGCGGGCTCTGTCAGCGGGGGTTTGCAGGAAGCGGGCGAGGACGGTGCGGAGCGGCTCCGGTTGCGGAGCGCGCCAGCGCGCCAGCACATAGCCGTCCGGACGGATCACGTACAGCGTGCCGGCTTGCGCGCCATAGCGCGCGAAGGCGTGGCCGTCGAGATCAGCCAATGCGCCGGGCTGCGGCGCACCGCCGGCGGGAACGATCACGCGAAGCTGCAGGTTCGTGGCATGCGCCTGCACCAGGGCCGTCAGTTCGTCCGGCACGGGCGCACCATCGCCGAACCACAGCAGCGTGAAGCATTGGCCGAAGCTTGCAGTCAGGTGCCCTTCACTCAGGCGCGCTTCCGGCGCGGGCATGCCCGGCGCCGCGCCGGGGCAGTCGTCGCCGAAGTCGGTCGGGCCGTTGAGCGCCGAGCCTGTATAGGCGATGGGTGCCGACTGGCGCGGGTTGATCAGCGAGCGTACCGCGGGTTGATCGAGCGCGAGGCGCAGCGTGGCCTCGCGCATCAGGCTGAAGGCGAAGTTGGGCGGCGCCATGAACTCTGTGCTCTTGGCACCGTAGGCGATGTTCTGCCGCGTGGCATGGACACGCTCGGTCGAGTAGGAATCGAGCAGCGCGGCGTCGGCGCGGCCATGGATGACCCAGGCGAGCTTCCAGGCGAGGTTGCCGGCATCGTCCAGTCCGGAATTGAGCCCGCGCACACCGAAGATCGGCACCAGGTGTGCCGCATCGCCTGCGAACAGCACGCGGCCGTGCCGGTACGCATCGAGCGTCAGGCACTTGGCGTTGTAGATCGAGATCCACAGCGGTTCCCACGGCTCGGTCTCGCCGATCATGTCGAGGTGGCTCTGCACGCGCGGCAGCACGTTCTCGGGTTTGACGGCTTCGACCGGATCCTCATCGTCGCGGATCTGGTAGTCGATGCGCCAGACGTCGTCGGGCTGGCGGTGCATCAGGATGGTCGAGCCGGGATTCGACGGCGGATCGAACCACGCCAGCCGCTCGACGTCGCGCCGCGTCTTCTGCACGATATCGACGATCACGTAGCGCCCTTCATACTGCGTGCCTTCCATGCGCAGGCCAAGCTGTTCGCGCACGGTGCTGCGGCCGCCGTCGCAGGCCACCAGCCACCGGGCGCGGACCTGCCGGATGCCCTGCGCGGTCTCGATGTCCACGCTGACACCGTCGGCGTCCTGGCGCACGGCCGCCACGCGCGCGCCGAAGCGCACGTCGGCGAGCGGGCCGCAGGCCAGCGCGGCCTGGTGGGCGAAGGCCTCCAGGTAGTACTGCTGGATGTTGACCATCGGCGCGAAGCGCTCGCCGGGTTCGCTCGGCATGCTGAAGTGCAGCACTTCGGTATCGCGGTAGTAGCTGCGTCCGCCGACCCAGGGCAGGCCCTTGCCGACAGTGGCCTGGTCGGCGCCCACCCAGCCGAGGATCTCCAGCGAGCGGCGCGACATGCAGATGGCGCGGCTGCCCGCGCAGTAGCCGTCGTCGGCCTCCACCACGAGCGAGGCGATGCCTTGCCGCGCGAGCAGGGCGCTCAGCGCAAGGCCAACCGGGCCGCCACCGGCGATCAGCACCGGTACGGAAGACGGCCACGGCCGCGCTTCGACGGCGGGCGGCGCGGGCATTGCCGCGCTGGCAGGGGCGGATAGGTCTGGCATGGACAAGCTCTGCGATGTAGTTGTGTGCGCAACTATATCGACAAAATAGTTGCGCACGAAACTAGTGTAAACCCCGGCGAACCGGTCTCTCGCCTATGCTTTGCCTGAAGCACTTGTCCGGCAACCCGCCCGTCCACCATGCCTTCCGCCCCATCAGAAGCCGCTCCCCGCCTGCCCTGGCTGCCCGCGCCCGGAAGCTGGCAATACCACCTGCTGCTCGGCGCGGCGGGCATGCTGGTGCTTGGGCCGCTGGGCGGGATCGCCGCGGCCTACATGAACTTCTCGCTCGGCTTCTTCGTGGGCGGGCAGGTGCTGGCCGGCATCCTTGGCTCGGTGGTGACCTGCGGCTACGGGGCCGCGGGCCGGCACGGCGCCAACTACATCCAGACCGCGGCGGCATCGGTGGCCGGCATGAGCGGCATGGCCGTGGTGATCCAGGCGATGAGCTGGCTCGGGCTGGCGCAGCCGCCGCTGTGGCAGCTGATGGCATACATGCTGTGCATCGGCATGTATGGCGTCGGCGTCGGCATGCTCTATACGCCGCTGCTGGTCGACCGCATGCAGCTGACCTTTCCGTCCGGCCTGGCGGTGGCCAATATCCTGCGCGCGCTGACCGATCCGCTGCTGTTGCGCCGTTCCGTGTCGCGCCTGGCCGGGGGCATGGCGGTGGGGCTGGCCAGCGGCCTCTGGGTGGCCCGGCTGGCGCCGCTGGCGGCGCTCGATGTGTCGGCCTCGACCATGGGGGCCGGGATGATCGTGGGCGCGCGCATCGGCATCGCGGCCTTGACAGGTGGCCTCGCGGGCTGGGCCATGACGCCATACTTTGTCTCGATCGGCTGGCTGGCGCCGGGCGAGCCGTTTCGCAAGATCACTTTCCTGATTGCGCTGGGCATGATCATGGGCGCGGCCGTGGTCGACGTCTCGCTGCTGCTGGCACGTGCGTGGCGACAGTGGCGCAGCGCAGCGGCGCCCGCGGCGCGGCAAGCCAGCGGGCCCGGCATGCGCTGGGTGGCGGCATGGGTGCTGCTTTGGGGCGCGGCAGTGGTGGTTGCGGGCGTGGCCTGGTTCGGGCAGCCGCTTGGCTTCCAGCTGATGGCAGTGCTGCTGGTGCTGGTGTTCGCGCTGGTCAACGGCATTTCGGTAGGCATGGTGGACCAGAACCCGATCTCGTCGGCGTTCGTGCTGTGCGTGATCCTGATGGCGGCAGCGGGGCTGCGCGCGCCGCATGTCGGCCTGATCGCCGCGACAGTGCTGCTGGTGTCCACGGCCGAGGCCTGCGACATGCAACAGGACCGTTCCACCGGCTGGCGCCTCGGCAGCAGCCGCATGGTGCAGTTCGGCTACCAGGTGGCCGGGATCATCGTCGGCGCGCTGCTGGCCGTGGCGCTCGCGCGGCTGTTCCTGCAGGCCTATCCGGTGCTGGCGCTGGACCAGACCACGCTCGCGGCCGACCAGCAGCCGGCGCGCTGGACCTCCGCGATGACCTACAAGATTGTCGGCGTGCTGCGCGGGCTGGCCGAAGCGCGTGGCTACCAGCACCTTGCCGTCGTCATCGGGTTGGCGATTGGCCTGGTGACGGAAGTGCTGCGCAAGGCGCTGCGCGCGCATGCAGGGTACCAGCGCTTTGCGCGGTCGGGCAGAACGGGCGGGGCGGTCGATTTCGCGCTGGACGCCGTGCTGCTGCCCTCTCCCTACGCCTCGTCGTTCGGCGGATTCGTCAATCTGCCCGCCGCGGCGTGGATGGCGGCGGGCGGCCTTGTGGCGGGCCTCACCGCGCGGTTCGGCCCGCGCGGCCCCAGCCGGTCCATGCCCGAGGACATGAGCACCGCTTCGCTGGTCGGCGGCGGGATGATCGCCGGCGACGCGCTTGCAGCCCTCATCACCGGCGTGGCAGGCCTGCTAATGATCACACGGGCCTGAGTGTCAAATTTTATTGACGCATCTGTCCAATATCTGATGGATTGTCAAACCAGGTGGCGCGCGTACCATTGCGCCCATACTGTCGAACTGGCTTGACTGGAGAACCGCCATGGCCCTTGACCAAGAATCCTTCGCCCTGCTGCGCGCTTCGGTGCAGCGCTTCATCGACGAACGCCTGAAGCCGGCCGAAGACACGCTCGAAGAGATCGACGACGTGCCGGCCGACATCGTCGCCGACATGAAGGAAATGGGCCTGTTCGGCATCTCCATTCCGGAAAACTACGGCGGCATCGGCCTGTCGATGTCGCAGGAATGCGATGTAGTGTACGACCTGGGCCACACCGCCTTCGCATTCCGTTCGGTGTTCGGCACCAATGTCGGCATCGGCTCGCAGGGCATCCTCATGGATGGCACCGAAGCGCAGAAGCAGGCTTACCTGCCGAAGATCGCCAGCGGCGAGCTGATCATCTCGTTCGCGCTGACCGAGCCGAACGCCGGTTCCGATGCGGCTTCGCTGCAGACCAAGGCGGAGCTCGATGGTGACCACTATGTCATCAACGGCACCAAGCGCTTCATCACCAACGCGCCACGCGCGGGCGCCTTCACGCTGATGGCGCGTACGGGCGGCCCCGGTGCGTCGGGCATCTCGTCGTTCATCGTGCCGGCCGACACCCCGGGCATCTCGCTGGGCAAGCCGGACAAGAAGATGGGCCAGCGCGGCACCAAGACCTGCGACGTGGTGCTGGAGAATGCGCGCGTGCCGGCCGCCAACATCATCGGCGGCGTGCCCGGCGTCGGTTTCAAGACCGCGATGAAAGTGCTCGACCGCGGCCGCCTGCACCTTTCGGCACTGGCTTGCGGCATGGCGCACCGCCTGATCACCGACGCCGTGGCCTATGCCAAGGAACGCAAGCAGTTCGGCAAGCCGATCGGCGACTTCCAGCTGATCCAGGGCATGCTGGCCGACAGCCAGGCCGAGCTGTACGCGGGCTTGTCGATGATGCGCGACTGCGCGCAGCGCTATGACGCCAAGCCGGCCGGCAAGAGCGATCCCGAAGTCAGCATGCTGGCCTCGTGCACCAAGATGTTCTGTACCGAAATGGTGGGCCGCATTGCCGACCGCGCGGTGCAGATCCATGGCGGCGCCGGCTACATCGCCGAGTACAAGGCCGAGCGCTTCTATCGCGACGTGCGCCTGCTGCGCCTGTACGAAGGCACCACGCAGATCCAGCAGCTCATCATTGCCAAGCACCTGCTGCGCGACTGATGGCAGTCACGGCAGCGGGACGCGACATGGGCAGCCTTCCGGATGGCCGCGGCGCGCGTCGCCTGCGTGCCGTGGTGGCCACCTACCGGCCGGACTTCCCGGCTTACACGCTGGCGGTGTCGCCAGCCGAGCTGATGGCGCTCAGCGCCATGCCCGGCGACCTGGCGGCAGCGCGCGATCCGCGCGCGCATGCGCACCTGGAACGCCTGCGTGAAGACGTGCACGACAGCGGCATCGCCCTGCCCGGGGCGATCGTGGTGGCGGTCAGCGGCGGGCGCATGCATTGCGAATGCGACCACCTGTATGCGCTGGAAATGCGGCCGCAGGCCGGGGACCGCCTTATCGTGATCGACGGCAATGAGCGCCTGCTGGCACTCGCCCATGGCGAGCGGCGCCACTGCCAGACGCTGGTGTCGGCGGTGTTATGGCACACCGCGCTGCAGCTGGCGGGAACCTCCGGCGCAGCCGCAGCCCACGACGTGGCAGGCAGCGCGCTGGCGCAGTCGGCCGCCGCGCGCTGGGCCAATGCCGCGCGCATCTCGCACTGAACACGCCCGGAACGCCATAAAGGAAACATGCCGCCAATTCCAATTGGCGGCATGCCTGTTTTTGGGGGATTCGGATCCGGCGGGATCCGGCGCCCGGGCCTTATTCGGCGGGCCAGACGCTGTCCACGTCCCGCAGCAGGTGTCCGGCAAGAATGTAGTCGCCGAGCCGCGTGGCCTTGGCTTCGAGGTCGAGCAATTCGTGGTCCGTCAGCGTGCCGAGGTCAAACTGACAGTAAAGGTTACGTTGCCGGAACGTTGGCTTGACCTTGGCGAGGCCCTCGATCAGCGCTTCGCGCGAGCGTACGGCGACACTTTCCTGGCCGCGATACTGCACCTTGATGCCGCGCTTTTCCCCGAGCCTGCCGAGTTCGACGGCGTCCTGCCATCCGGTCTCGTAGTCCAGCTCCAGCGCCAGCACTCCTTCCGCGGCGAGAAGCCGGAGCGCCTCCGCCTTGCTGCCAGCCCGCACGTTTGACATCCACACCTCTTGTCTCTACTTATACTGTACGAATATACAGTCAACGCCAGGGCACGGCAAGGGGCGTGCCTGGTTCCGGCGCCCGGATGCCGGCGCGTCGGCCCATTCTGGCCTGTCTCCTTTTCGCTTGCGTGACAGTGGCTATGGACGCGCGGCCGGCGCCTCGCCCGCTGCGGCCCCGTCGGGAGCCGGTACAGTACCGAAATCTCCCGCGTAGACCTGCGACAGCCCGGACGGTCGCACGTACTTGCGGATCACGGCGTTGACCGCTTCGGGCGTGGCTGCGCGCAGGCGTGCCTCCAGCTCCTCGGTGTAGGCCATGGTGCGGCCCAGGTAAAGCTGGTTGGCCAGCGCGTCGGCCAGAGCGCTGTCGCTGCTGCGGCTGACCATGCCCTGCTGCAGGATGCCGCTGACGGCTTCGGACAGTTCAGGGGCGCTGATGCCGTCGCGCACGAAGCGCTCCAGTTCCTCGGCCACGGCACGCTGCAGGCGTTCCAGGTTCCGCGGGGCATATTGCGCCTGCAGGCCGAAGCGGCCGGCGCGGTCCAGCGCACCCACATTGACCCAGCTCGATGCGCCATAGCTGAGCCCCTCCTTCTGCCGCAGGCGGTCGGCCAGGCGGCTGCGCAGCGAGCCGCCGCCGAACACGCGGTTGGCGATCAGCATCAGCGCGTAGTCGGGTTGGTCACTGGTCAGGTCGATCGGCTCGGCTGCCAGGTAGACCGCGTTGGCCTTGCCGGGCGTGGCCAGTGTGAAGTCCGCCGCGGCAATTGGCACGAAGGGCCTGTCCACGCGCGTAAACGGCTGCTGCGCGCGCCAGTCGCCGAACAGCTCGCCCGCCTGGGCGGTGGCCGCGTCGGCGTCGAAGTCGCCCACCAGGCTGAGCTGCGCATTGGCGGCGCCATAGAAGCGCGCGTGGAAATCGCGCACCTGGTCCAGCGTGGCGGCCTTGAGCGCGGCAATGCTCTCGTCGAAGGTGGACGCGTGGCGCGGGTCGCCGGCGGGGTAGGGATCGCCATGGCGGCCCAGCGCGTCGGAGGCCATCACGCCCGGCTGCCGGCGCACGCTTTCGATCTCGGCAATGGTGGTGTTGCGCAGCGTATCGAACTCGGCCTGCGGGAAGCTTGGCGTGCGCAGCATGTCGCGCACCAGCGCCAGCAGTTCGGGCAGTTGCTCGCGCCGGGTCTCGAAGCTTACGGTGACGCGCTCGGAGCCGCCCGAGATCATGACGCGCGCACGCAGGGCTTCGATGCGGTCGGCAAGCTGCAGGCGGTCCATGGTGCCGGTACCGCGCTTGAGCATCGATGCCGTCAGGCTGCCCACCGTGGTCAGGCCCTGCAGGCTCTGCACATCGCCCATGCGCAGGATCAGCGTGCCATTGACCACGCTGCCGCGCGTGGGCTTGGGCAGCAGCGCCAGCTGCATGCCGTTGGCAAGGGTCTGGCGCCGCGTATGGGCTTCGATATTGGCCGGGCTCGGGTCAAACGCCGGCACTGCCGCCAGCGCCGGCTTGCCCTGGTAGCCGCGCACCTGCGAGGCCACGTCCGGAGTCTCGGGAATCTGCGCACGCGGCGGCTTGTCCTGCGGCAGGAACAGCCCGACCGTGCGGTTCGACGCCTGGAAGTAATTGAGCGCGACGCGCTGCACGTCTTCGAGCGTCACGGTCTCGATGCGGTCGCGTGCGATCAGGAACAGGCGCCAGTCGCCCTTGGCAATGGCCTCCGACAGCGCAATGCCGAGCGCGCCCGGGTCGTTCATGTAGTGCTCGTAGGCATTGCGCATGCGCACGCGCGCACGTTCCAGCTCTTCGGGCGTGACCGGCGCTTCGGCGAAGCCCTCGACCTGCGTGATCAGCGCCGCGCGTGCCGGCGCCATCGGCTGGTCCTTCGCGGTTTCGGCCATGAACAGCAGCGTGCCCGGGTCTTTCATCGCGCTGAACGAGGTGCCGATCGAGGTGGCCTTCTTCTGTTCCACCAGCGCCTTGTACAGGCGCCCGCCGGGCGTGTCGCCAAGGATGATGGTCAGCATCGACAGCGCTGTCGCGTCGGGGTGGGCACCGGGGCTGACGTGGTACTGCGCCGCTACCAGCCCGCTGTCGCCGGGCCGCATCACGACCAGTTCTTTCGCGCCTTCCTGCGCTGGCTCCACGGTATGCTCGGGTGGCAACACGCGCGCCGGGCGCGCGATCGGGCCGAAATAGCGCTCGATGCGCGCGAGCGTCCAGGCCGGATCGAACTTGCCGGCCACCACCAGCACCGCGTTGTCGGGCTGGTAGTAGCGGCGGTAGAACGCGCGCAGGTTGTCGATGCTGACCTGCTCCACGTCGCTGCGCGCGCCGATCGGCGCCTTGCCATAGTTATGCCAGCGGTACGAGGCGGCCATCATCTGCTGGATCAGCATGCGGGCGGGACTGTTCTCGCCCATCTCCATCTCGTTGCGCACCACGGTCATCTCGCTGTCCAGGTCCGCGCGCGAGATGAAGCTGTTGACCATGCGGTCCGACTCCATGCGCAGCGCCCAGTCGAGGTTGTCGTCGCTGGCGGTGAAGGTCTCGAAATAGTTGGTGCGGTCCTGTGCCGTGGTCCCGTTGGAGGACATGCCGCGCCGCGCGAACTCGGTCGGGATGGCCTTGCCCGGCAGCGCAGGCGTGCCCTTGAACAGCAAGTGTTCGAGCAGGTGCGCCATGCCGGTTTCGCCGTAGTTCTCGTGGCGGCTGCCGACCAGGTAGGTCATGTTGACCGTGGTGGTCGGCTTGGCCGCATCGGGCGCCAGCACGATGCGCAGGCCGTTGGGGAGCCGGAACTCGGTGATGCCCTCGACCGAGGTGACCTCGGCCGCGCTTGCGCCCGCCTGCGCCAAAGCGGCCGAAGCCACCGGCGCCGCCGTGGCCGCCGCCGGCAGGCCCAGCCATAGCAGGCCCGCGAGCGCGAGCGAGCAGGTCAGCGGGAGCGGTTTGGCTGGGCGCATGGAATCTCCGGGAAACATCGCAGGCTGGTGATTCTAGCCGGACTCCGTGGCTCAGACTGTGCACCATGGCACGGTCGCTGGCCACAGGGGAATGTCCGAATCCGGCGGGTGCGCGCGTGCCCGAAGCGGTAGCATGCCTGCATGGAACTCGATCCCGATACCTGCTACAAGGCCGTGGCCTCGCACGACCGGCGCTTCGACGGCCGCTTCTTCGTCGGCGTGTCATCCACGGGCATCTATTGCCGGCCCGTGTGCGCGGTGCGTACCCCGAAACGCGAGAACTGCACCTTCTACGAAAGCGCCGCAGCGGCGGAAAAGCAAGGCTTCCGTCCGTGCCTGCGCTGCCGTCCCGAACTGGCGCCCGGGCACGGGCTGGCCGATCTTTCCGGCCGTCTCGCGCAGGCCGCCGCCACGCTGATCGACGAGGGCTTCATGGCCGATGCCGGCGTGGCCGCGCTGGCCGCGCGCATCGGCGTGACCGAACGCCACCTGCACCGCCTGTTCACCGCGCAGTTCGGCGTATCGGTGCTGGAGTACGTGCAGACGCAGCGCCTGTTGCTGGCCAAGCGGCTGTTGACGGACACCGTGCTGCCCGTGACCGAAGTGGCGCTGGCAGCGGGTTTCGGCAGCGTGCGGCGCTTCAACGACGTGCTGCGCACCCGCTACGGCCTGACGCCGATGGCCTTGCGCAAGCGCACGTCCGAAGGCGTGGCCGACCGGCTGGTATTCGAGCTGGGCTACCGGCCGCCGCTGGCGTGGGAGGCGCTGCTGGGTTTCCTGGCCGTGCGCGCGGTGGATGGCATCGAACAAGTGCGCGATGGCGCCTATGCCCGCACGCTCGCGGTGGAAAGCGGCGGCGTCGCGCACCGCGGCTGGCTGCGGCTGGATCATGTGCCCGGGCGGATGGTGCTGCGCGTCACCGTGTCGGCCTCGCTCGCGCGCGTGATTCCGCAGACCCTGGGCAAGGTGCGGCGCCTGTGCGACCTGGGCTGCCGGCCCGACATCGTCGACCGCCATCTTGGCGAGCTGGCTGGCGACGTGCCGGGCATGCGCCTGCCGGGCAGTGTCGACGGCTTCGAGATCGCGGTACGCGCCGTGATCGGCCAGGTGATTCCTGTGGTGCAGGCACGGCGCATCCTGGCACGGCTGGCGCAGGTGGCGGGAGAGGCCTTGCCGGCGCCGGCCATGCCCATCGGCGGGTGCGTGCCGTTGCAGCATGGCTTTCCGTCGGCCGCAGCGCTGGCCGCGCTGTCCGATGCAGCCCTGGCCGGCGCAGGCGTGTCGCCGGGCAAGGCGCGCACGCTGCGCGCGCTCGCGCAGCGGGTCGCCAGTGGTGCCTTGCCGCTGGAGCCGCACACGGCGCCCGAACAGACCGTGGCCGCGCTGCGCGAGATCGACGGGATCGGCGACTGGACCGCGCAGTACGTCGCCATGCGCGCGCTAGGGTGGCCCGACGCGTTCCCGGGTACCGACTACGCGCTGCGAAGGGTGCTCGGCGTGAATACCGTACGCGCCATGCAGGCACGCACCGCGCAATGGGCGCCATGGCGCGCGTACGCGGCCGTCCACCTGTGGCATCGCTATGAAGCGATGAAAGCGCAGGGCGATGGCGCGGTGATACCTTTGCCGGACATGACTCCTGCCAATTCCGATACCGAGGTGACGACATGACCAGCTACCGCCTGATCGACAGCCCGCTCGGGGCCATGCTGCTGCGCGCGGATGGCAGCTTCCTGACGGGCGTCTATTTCGAGGGGCAGAAGTACTATCCGCGCGACGCGCAGCCCGGGGCAACGCCCGCAAGCGCCGGGCGCGTGTTCGACGAGACGGCCGCGCAGATCGCGGCCTACTTCGACGGCACGCTCGAAGCGTTCTCCGTGCCGATGCGGCCGGCTGGCACCGCCTTCCAGCTACGTGTATGGGAGGCGCTGCGCACCATTCCGTTCGGCGCGACGGTGTCCTACGGCCAGCTGACGCGGCAGCTCGAACTGCCGCATGGCCACGTGCGGGCAGTCGGCGGCGCGGTGGGGCGCAATCCGCTGTCGGTGATCGTGCCGTGCCACCGCGTGCTGGGCGCGGACGGCGACCTGACCGGGTATGCCGGCGGTACCGACCGCAAGCGCGCCTTGCTGCGGCTCGAAAGCCACGCTGCGGCGGCACGCCTGCCGATCATGCAGCAGTCGGCGCTCGCCCTCGCCTAGCGCGGCAGCGCAGCCGGCGTGGCCCGCCTGTTCGTCGCCGTGGAAACGCCGCCGCCGGTGGCGGCGCATCTGGTCGGGCTCGTCCCGGCGGCAAGCGGTATCCGCCCCACGCCCGTGGCGCAGGTGCACCTGACCTTGCGCTTCCTGGGCGAATGCGAGGCTGCGCAGACCGAGCGCATTACCGCCGCGCTCGGCACGGTGCACGCAGCGGATTTCTCGATGCGCGTAGCCGGTGCCGGGCGCTTCCGCGGTCAGCAGGGCAGCGTGCTGTGGGCCGGCCTTGCGCCCTGTCCCGCGCTTGACGCGCTCTATGCGGCCATGACCGATGCCCTGCAGTCCGCGGGCATCGCGCCCGAACGGAGGCAGTTCCGGGCACACCTGACACTCGCGCGGTGCCGCCCCACGGTCCCTGATGCCATGCTGCGCGACTGGGTCGCCGCGCACCGCGAGCTTGCCGTACCGTCCTGGCAGGCGCGGCGCTTCGTCCTGTTCGAGAGCCGCCTTGACCGGCACGGTGCCACGCATGCGGCGATAGGCGCGTGGCCGCTCACGGCCCCCGATGACGCTTATATCGTGCCTGGCGTACCCGTTTCTGCGTGAGCGGAATCCGCCCGCCGCAGCGCGAAAGCGGCGCGAACGCTACCCCTCAAAAGTCTGTGCTCAAGTTTTGCCACAGAATGCCGAAGCCCATGCCATGAGTCTTGCCGTCGAATGCAGCGTCCCCTTAATATGCGGCGCTCGGGCGCAAGCCGATCTTGCCGCGACGCCTGCCTTGCCACGTGCGGCGCTGCCATTCTGATGTTGCGTGATTTCATGAGCCTCCAAGATTCTTCCGAGTCCACCCAAGCCGGTTCCGGCGCGCAAGACGAAATCGATGCGCAGGCGGGCGCGGCGCAGCCCGACGAGCGCTACCGCCTGACCCACACCTCGCAGATTGGCACGGTGCTGCGCGACCTGTCCTGGCAGAAGTGCCTGATCACGGTGCGCACGCGCACCGGTCATCAGTTCGTGACCTCGGTCCTGCACATCGATCCGGTCAGCCGCACCTTCATCTTCGACTGGTGCAATGCCGATGCCGAGCGCCAGGCGCTGATGACCTCGGACGAGAACGCGTTCTCGGGCCTGTTGCGCGGCGTGCCGGTCAACTTCATGGTCGGCCGCCCGGCGGCCACGCGCTACGAGGAGGGCCCTGCCTTCGTCGTGGAGTTTCCCGAGAAGCTCTACCATTTCCAGCGCCGCCGCCATTTCCGCGCCCGCACGCTGGTGACCAAAGGCTACCGCTGCGAAATCCGCAACCCGGACAACAGCGTGCTGGCCCTTGATGTCGCCGACCTGTCGCTCTCTGGCGTGGGCCTGCGCTCCAAGACCGTGGGCGAGGACCGGCTGCCGGTCGGCACCATGGTGAGCCGCTGCCGGCTGGACTTCCGCGAGCTGGGCAAGGTCGACATCGACCTCCAGGTCGTCGGGCACTGGCTGGTCGGCAACGACGACAGCGCCATCCATCATTACGGCTGCGCCTTCGTGAACCCGGACGGCCGCATGGAGAACTTCCTGCAGCGGCTGGTGTTCTCGCTGGAGCTTGCGCACCGCGGCTGAGGCGCCACGGTTTGCGCGCAGGGCCGGCCGCTGCCGCAGCGCATCGCGGATTTCGGCCTGACCGAGGCCATGCCGAGCCCTGCCCGCCTGTTCACGCCGTGATCAGGACGTAATCACGACGTAATCACGACGTAATGAGCCGCCCGATGGCCGCGGCGGCTTCGCGCATCGGCGGCAGCAGGCGCGTCACCATCTCGGCCTCCGTCACCTTGGCGGCGCGCACGCTTACGCTGATGCCTGCCAGCACGATGCCGGCGGCCGACCGCACCGGCACCGCGATTGCGCGCAGGCCCGGTTCCAGCTCTTCATCGACAATCACGTAGTCCAGTTCCCGGGCGCGCTCGAAGCAGCTCTCCAGTTCCTGGCGCGACACCTTGGTCTGCAGCGTGCGCGGCCGCAGTTCCGCATGCTCGAAGAAGCCGTCGAGCACCGACGCCGGCTGGTGCGCGAGCAGCAGGCGCCCGTTGGACGTGCAATAGGCCGGCAGCCGGCTGCCCATGCCGAGCGAATAGTTGACCACGCGCTGCACTTCCGAGCGCACCAGGTACAGGATGTCGGTGCCGTCCAGGATGGCCAGCGTGCAGGTCTCGTGGATGCGCGCGCTCAGGTTGTCGAGGATCGGCTGCGACAGCGACACCATCGACGTCGACGAGAAATACGCATGCCCCAGGTGCAGCACGCGCGGGCGCAGCGCGAACTGCCCGTCCTGCTGGCTCACGTAGCCGAGCTGCTCGAGCGTGTACAGGCAGCGGCGCACCGACGCGCGCGACAGCTGCGTGCGCTGCGCCACCTGCGAGATCGTCAGCGGGCGCTTGCGCTCGGAAAACGCTTCCAGCACGGTCAGGCCGCGCGCGAGCGACAGCATGAAGTTCGGGTCGCCGGAGAAACTGCCGAGCAGGTCGGACTGGGGGCGGGCAACGCGGACCGTATCGGCCTGGGCCTGGCCGATGCCAAGGGGGCGGGTAGTCTCCATTGTGTCTTGCTTTGTTCGATAATCGCGCAATCTTAAACGGAGTCGGCGCCGCAGGCCAGCGGTTTTGCGGGAATGGGGCACGGGGCGCCGCCATGGGCCAGCCGGGCCCGCTTTCGTCAGAGCTTCTGCTGCGCCGCGAGCGCGAGGATCTTGGCCCAGCGCCGCGCGTGGGTGCGCGTGGGCATGGGGATTTGCCAGAGCGGCCGGGCATTGTGCTCGAGCCGCAGGGCCAACGCCCAGGCGCCCGCATCCGCGACCGGCTCGGCGCCGGCGATGTCCGCGAAGATGAAGCGCGATTGGGCCTCGCCCAGCGCCACCGTGCCGAGCTTGCGCTCCGCGTCGACGCGCAGGCTGCCCCAGGCGCCATCGAGCGACAGGATGCGCTCGCCGCCGATGCGCACGCCATGGACGGCACGCCAGCGCCGCACGCCGTCGGCGACCAGTGCGGCCAGCAGCGCTACGCCGAGCGCGACGGCGCCGGCTCCGGCAAGGACGCCGGACGCGGCGGCGACGGCATGGTAGAGACGGACATAGCCGTAGATCAGGGCACCAATGAGGGCGAGGCCGAGCAGGATGAAGGGCACGTACGGTTCCGGCGCGTGCCGGGCGCGCCGCCCGGCGGTCAAAGCCCCGATTCTACCGGCGACCCGACGACCGGCGCGGTGCCTGCGTCAGCCTGGCGGCCCGCACCTTGTTCCGCCCGGCCACGGCCGCGCCTGCCTCATGCCTTGCGGGCGCGCAGAAACTTGAAGAACTCCACGCCTTCCTGCAAGCGCCGCTTCATCATGTCCCAGCTCATCAGCATCTCGCGCACGATTTCCCAGATCTTCGATGGCCTGAAATAAAACCGCTTGTAGAATTCCTCCACGCCAAGATAGATCTCTTCGCGCGACAGGTGCGGATAGCCGATGGTCGAAGCCTGGGTGCCGGAGTCATTGAGGAGGGTGATGACCTTGCTGTCATTCAGCCATCCGTTCTCGACCGCCTGCTTGTGAAGGACCGTACCCGGATAGGGCGCCGCGAGCGACACCTGGATGGTGTGGGGGTTGATCTCTTTCGCGTACTCGATCGTCTTCTTGATCGTTTCGTGCGTCTCGCCGGGGAGCCCGAGAATGAACGTGCCGTGGATCTTGATGCCGAGTTTGCGGCAATCGTCGCTGAACTGGCGCGCCATATCGGTGCGCAGGCCCTTTTTGACGTTGACGAGAATCTTGTCGTCGCCGGATTCGTAGCCGACGAGGAGGAGCCGCAAGCCGTTCTCCTTCATTACCTTGAGGGTCGAGTAAGGCACGTTCGCCTTGGCATTGCACGACCACGTCACGCCCAGCTTGCCAAGGCCGCGGGCGATCTCTTCCGCTCTCGGCCTGAGGTCGGTGAAGGTATCGTCGTCAAACATGATCTCCTTGATCTCGGGCATGTTGTCCCGGATCCACTTCACCTCTTCGAGAACATTCTCGACCGAACGCGTGCGATAGCGATGCCCCCCGACCGTGTGCGGCCACAGGCAGAACGTGCATCGGGATTTGCAGCCCCGTCCCGTGTAGAGCGACACATAGGGATGCTTGAGATAGCCACTGAAGTAATTCCTGGTCGTCAGGTCGCGCTTATAGACGGGCGCGACGAACGGAAGCTGGTCCATGTCTTCGAGAATGGGCCGGCCTTCGTTGTGCATGATGGCGCCGTCGGGCAGACGATAGCTGAGCCCGAGAATGGACGCGAACGGGAGGCCCTGCGCGATGTCGCGGCAGGTGAAGTCGAATTCTTCGCGGCACACGAAGTCGAGTGCATCACTGGCGGTAAGCGAGCCGTGAGGATCGACAGCCACTTTAGCGCCGACCATTCCGATGAGGACCGCAGGCTTGCGCCGCTTCAGGTGTTCCGCGAACTGAATGTCGCTTGGGAACGACGGAGAACTCGTATGAATGATGACCAGCTCGTATTGCTCGGCAATGCCAAGCGTCGTTTCGAGCGACAGGCCGTCCGCCGGAGCATCCACGAGGCGGCTGCCCTCGACCAGCGCAGCGGGCTGGGCGAGCCATGTCGGATACCAGAACGACCGGATCTCGCGCTTCGTCTGGAAGCGCGAGCCCGCTCCCCCATCGAAGCCGTCATATGAAGGTGCCTGCAGAAACAGCGTTTTCATAAATGTCCTCGAAGAAAGTAGTCGGCATGACTGCGATCAGCGACCCGCCTGCACGCACGCAGCGGCATTCAAGGGAGCGGGATGCGGCTCAAGATACTATATTTTGGTGGATCCGTTGCGATGTTTTCCTCGCTCAGCGCGGCGCACGACAGCGCTCCCGGCGGCCAGCGGCGGTGGCAACACGATTTCGCGCGTTCAGAACGTTCGGTGCTCCAAGTCGGGAGGTGATGTGTGGCCATGAATCACGACGGAACAGCCGGTGTGCCCGTGGGCAATGGCCGGCATCTCAGTCCGGCCGAATTTCTGCTGATGGCAGGGTTTCTCGCATACCGGGCCCCGCTGGCGCCGGTCGATGCCCGAGCCGCCGCCCGACGCGTCCTGGATGCCGTTCTCGGCGTGGCGGCGGCTCACGGATTCGCTGATGCGGATGCGCTCGAATCGATGATGGCGAGCTCCGAAAGATCTACGCGCGTGTGGACACTTGCGCAGCAGGCTGCCGCCGCCGTCGGCGATACGGTCGCTTACCTGCAAGTGATCCGCGATGCAGGGGTATTGCTGGAGGGGGACCTTTGAACAGGGCCGACGAGCAGCCGCGCATCAGGGCAGCCTGATGCGCGGGTAATCCGCGCGCAGCGCGCGCGTCATGAAAGCTTCCGCCCCAGCGTTTCCGGCACCATCGCCAGCCCGAGCAGCGAGACCAGGCCGCAGCCGATCAGGTAGAACGCCGGCGCATTGGGACTGCCGGTCATGTGGATCAGCACGGTCGAGAACAACTGGGCGAAGCCGCCGAATACCGCGATGGCGACGTAGTAGGTCACCGCCATGCCGGTGGCGCGCAGGCGCTGGGGCAGCACCTCGCTGACCAGCACCAGCGTGGCAGGCGAGGTCATCGCCATCGGGATCGCCAGGCAACCGACCACCAGCAGCAGGCAGGTCAGCGAGGGGAAGGCATTGATCAGGACGAAGGCCGGATAGGCCATCACCAGCAAGGCCACGCGCGACCACCACACCATGGTGCGGCGTCCGACCCGGTCGCTCAGCCATCCGGCGATCGGGCCGAAGATGACCATCATGCCCGCGGCGACAAAGCCGGCCCAGACCGCTTCGCCGCGCGGGATGTTCAGCTGGAAGCTGGCGTAGTTAGGCAGGTAGTAGGCGATCAGGTGCACCGCGGCGGCCAGGCCGGTCATCAGCAGCACGCTCGCCACCAGCTCGCGCCAGTGCAGGCGCATCAGTTGCCAGCCGCCGGCGGCGGCCTTCTTGCGGGCAGGCGGCTCCAGCGTTTCTTCCAGCCGGCGCCGGATCACCTGGCCGACGGGAATCACCAGGATGCCGATCAGGAACGCGACGCGCCAGCCCCAGTGCTCGAGGGCGCTGGCGCTCAGCGTATGGCTGAGCCCGAGTGCCACCAGCGCGGCGAAGACCGCGGCAATGCCCTGGCTGGCCGTCTGCCAGCTCGTGTAGAAGCCGCGCGAACGCTCGTCCGCGTACTCCATCAGCATGGCGGTGGCCGAGCCCATCTCGCCGCCGATCGCGAAGCCCTGCACCAGCCGCGCCACGATCATCAGGATCGGTGCCATGATGCCGAAGGCCGCATACGGTGGCGTCACCACCAGGATCAGCGCGCTGAACGCCATCAGCCACATCGACAGCAGCACCGCCGGCTTGCGGCCGAAGCGGTCGGCATAGGCACCGATCACCAGGCCGCCGAGCGGGCGCATCAGGTAGCCCGCGCCGAACGTGCCAAACGACAGCAGCAGCTGGCCGAACGGGTTGCCCACGGGGAAGTAGAGCGGAATGATCAGCGTGGCGAAGAAGTTGTAGACGCCGGAGTCATACAGCTCCAGCGCGCCGCCGATGGTGATGGCCGTAATGGCCGACGCCTTCGACATGGGTTTCTTCTGGTCCGCGTCCTGGCTTGAAACCGGCGGATGCGCCGGTGCGGCCATGGTGGTGGGATCGAGGGGCATTGCAAGTCTCCTGCCGCGGCCAGCCTGTGAATCGTGTCAGGCTGCCGCGTTGTCTGAATCCTAGTCCGATGAGGGGCCTCGGGCGGTCCCTTTCGCTTGATCTCGCTCCAGTCCTGCTATTCGGACTGGAGTCCGGCGCGCCGGACAACGAGTGGCCATTTCTTCTGTTCCGCTTCAATTAGGGCGGCGAATGCCTGCGGGGTGCTGCCTGCCGGTTCGAAACCCTGGCTGGTCAGGCGCTGCCGCACGGCCGGGTTGCGCATGGCCTTGCCCAGCTCCTCGCTCAACCTGGCCACCACCTGCGGCGGCGTGCCGGCGGGCGCCACCAGGCCATACCATTCGCTGCTGTCGATGCCGGCGACGCCGGCCTCCGCGAGCGTCGGCACCTCGGGCAGCTGCGGCAGCCGGTGCGTGCTCACGACCGCGAGCGCCTTGAGCTGTCCGGCGCGCAGCAGGGGCTCCACCACGGGGAGACCCGGGAACATCAGCTGGACATGCCCGCCGACCAGGTCGGCCAGCGCCGGTGGCGCGCCCTTGTACGGCGCGTGCACGAGATCTACGCCGGCCGCGCGCTTGAAGGATTCGCCGATCAGGTGAAGCTGCGTGCCGGGCCCCGAGGAGGCATAGCTGTAATGCCCCGGGCGTGACTTGGCTTTCGCCACCAGCTCCTGTACCGAGCCGGCCATCGCGGGATTGACCACCATGACGTAGTTCAGGCTGACCAGCTGGCCGATCGGCGCGAACTCGCGCGACAGGTCCACCGTGGCGTTGCCGGACAGGCTACGGTTGATGATCATCGGCGTGGTCGCGACCAGCAGGGTGTAGCCGTCCGGAGCGGACTTGGCGGCAGCGGCCGCGCCGATGTTGCCGGTCGCGCCGGGCCGGTTCTCCACCACCACCGGCTGGCCGAGGCCGCCGGAAAGCCGCTCGGCCACCACACGCGTGGCCATGTCGACGCTGCCGCCGGCGGGCCATGGCACGATGACGCGGACGGGGTGGTTCGGATAGGTGCCCTGCGCCCATGCCCCCGTCATCATCATGGCCGTGAGCCCGATCGCGCCAAGCGCTTGCCGCCTGCATCGCGTCTGGAATTTCATGACAGTCTCCTTGCTTCTTGTCCGTGCTCCGCCGCCATGGCGGAGCGCCGCTGCTTATTCCAGCCGGAATCCCGTCTGCTTGATGGCCAGCGCCCATTTCTTCTGCTCGGCCGCCATGAAGGTCGCGAACTCGCCGGGCGAACTGCTGCTGGCCGGCTCGTAGCCCTTGCTGGCCAGTTGCTGGCGCACGCCAGGCGCGTTGAGCGCCTTCTCGATCTCCTTGCCCAGCAGCGCGACGATGTCCTTCGGCGTGCCGGCCGGGGCCACCAGCCCGTACCATTCGCTCGCCTCGATGCCGGGGAAGCCGGCCTCCGCCATGGTCGGAATCTCGGGGAACAGCGGCAGGCGCTGCTTGCTTGCCACCGCAATGCCCTTGAGCTGGCCGCCCTTCACGAACGGCATCACCGCCGGCACACCGTGGAACATCATCTGGATATGGCCGCCGACCATGTCGGTGAGCGCCTGCGGGCCGCCCTTGTAGGGCGCATGCACGATATTGACCTGGGCCATCTCCTTGAAGACTTCTCCGACCACGTTCTGCTGCGTGCCGGGGCCCACCGACGCGTAGCTGAGCTTGCCGGGCTCCGCCTTCGCACGGGCGACGAGTTCCTTGACCGAGCCCGCGATTGCGGGACTGACCACCAGCATGTAGGGCGAGCTCGCCATCAGCCCGAGCGGCGCGAAGTCCTTGCCCAGGTCGAACGGCAGGTTCTTCTGCAGGCTCGCGTTGATGGCCATCGGCGCGCTGGCGACCAGCAGCGTGTAGCCGTCGGGCGGGGCCTTGGCTGCCGCGCCGGCGCCGATATTGCCGGTCGCGCCGGGACGGTTGTCGATCACGAACTGCTGGCCCAGGCTCGCGCTCAGCTTCTCGGCCACCGTGCGGGTGACGGTGTCGACGCCACCACCGGCCGGCCACGGCACGATGATGCGGACCGGCCGGTTCGGGTAGCCGCCCTGGGCCAGGGCGCTGGCGGCACAGGCGGCGAGCGCAATGGCGCCCAGGGAACGGCCGACGCGGTGCAGTACGGATGTCATGACTTGTCTCCTCGTTGTCGTTGTGCGGTCCCCGCGCCGCCTTGCAGCGGGGGCCTTGCTTACACCAGTCCGGTTCAGGCCGCCACGGTCGGTCGGGTGTTTTCGTTGCGGACGTCGCCGCTTTCCCACTGCGTCATCAGTCGTTCCCAGCGCACGCGGGTGGCAGCGAGGTTGCGCGCCTTGACATGGCCATAGCCACGGATGTCCATCGGCAGCCGTGCGATTTCCAGCGCCAGCTCCAGGTTCTGCGCGCAGAGCTTCGGCAGCAGCGCCTCGACGCAGTCGCGGTATGCCGCGATCAGCGCGCGCTCTTCGCGGCGCTCGGCGGTGTAGCCGAACGGGTCGAGCGCGGTGCCGCGCAGGCCCTTGAAGCGGGCCAGCACCGCGAACGCCTTGCGCACCCAGGGACCATAGGCAGCCTTGAGCGGCTCGCCATCCTTGTTCTTCCTGGCGAACAGCGGCGGCGCCAGGTGGTGCACCAGGCGGAAGTCGCCTTCGAACATCGACTCGACCTGCTTGCGGAACGCGGCGTCGGTGTGCAGGCGCGCCACTTCGTACTCGTCCTTGTAGGCCATCAGCTTGAACAGCGAGCGCGCCACGGCCTCGGAGAGGCGGGTGCCACCCGTGACGGACTCGGCGATCCTGACGCGGTCGACCAGGGCCTCGTACTGCGCGGCATAGGCGCGGTGCTGGTAGGCGGTGAGGAACTCGACGTGCCGGGCCAGCAGGTCGTCCAGCGTCGGCTTGCGCACGAACTGGATCACTTGCGCGTTGGCGGCGCGCACTGGGACGCGCGACATGTCGTGCGCGCACATCCGGCCCCATTCGAACGCGGCCTTGTTGCTGTCCACCTGCACGCCGTTGAGTTCGATGGCGCGCATCAGCGCGGCATGCGACAGCGGCACGCGGCCCTTCTGCCAGGCGTAGCCCAGCATCATCAGGTTGGCGTAGATGGACTGGCCCATGACCTGCTTCGAGACCTGTTCGGCATCGAAGCTGCCGACCTGGCCGCTGCCGACGGCCTGTGCAATGCGGCCGACGGCATCCTCGGTCTGCGGATCCCAGTCCGGATTGCGCACGAACGCGGCGGTCGGCGTGACATGGCTGTTGAGCACCACGTAGGTCCGCTGCGGCGACATGGTCGCGAGCGATGCCTTGCTGGCGGCCACCACCGTGTCGCAGGCGATCACCAGGTCGGCCATCGCGATATCGACGCGGCTGGCGTGCAGGGCGTCGGGGCTCGCGGCGATCTGGATGTGGCTCCAGGTCGAGCCGCCCATCTGCGCCATGCCGGTGGCGTCCTGCGTGATCACGCCCTTGCCTTCGAGGTGCGCGGCCATGCCCAGCACGCCGCCGATCGTCACGATGCCGGTGCCGCCGATGCCGGCCACGACGATGCGCCGGGGCGTGGCGGCATCGGGCAGCGTGGGCATGGGGATATCGGTCGGGACGGGCTGGTTCTTGCCGCCTGCCGACGGCTTCCTGAGCTGGCCGCCTTCGACGGTGACGAAGCTCGGGCAGAAGCCCTTGGTGCAGGAGAAGTCCTTGTTGCAGGTGTCCTGGTTGATCTTGCGCTTGCGGCCGAACTCGGTCTCCACCGGCTGCACGGCCAGGCAGTTGCTTTCCACGGAGCAGTCGCCGCAGCCCTCGCACACCAGCTCGTTGATCACGACGCGTTTGGCGGGGTCCGCCATGGTGCCGCGCTTGCGCTCGCGGCGCTTCTTGGTCGCGCAGGTCTGGTCGTAGATGATCACGGTCACGCCCGCCACTTCGCGCAGCTCGCGCTGCACCGCGTCCAGCTCGTCGCGATGGCGCACCGTGACGCCGGCCGCCAGGTTGCTGACACCCTTGTACTTTTCCGGCTCGTCCGTGACCACCACGATCTGCCGCGCGCCCTCGGCGGCCAGTTCGCGCGACATGGCTGGTACATCAAGCTGTCCATCCACCGGCTGTCCGCCGGTCATGGCCACCGCGCTATTGAACAGCACCTTGTAGGTCATGTTCACGCCGGCATGGATGGACTGGCGCACCGCCAGCAGGCCCGAGTGGTTGTAGGTGCCGTCGCCGAGGTTGGCGAACATGTGGTTGCGCTTGCTGAACGGCGCCTGGCCCATCCAGTGCACGCCTTCGCCACCCATCTGCGACCACGAGGTGGTCGAGCGGTCCATCCACACCACCATGCCGTGGCAGCCGATGCCGGCCGTGGCGACCGAGCCTTCCGGCACCTTGGTACTGGTGTTGTGCGGGCAGCCCGGGCAGAACCACGGCAGGCGGTCGGCGGCGCGCGAATCGCCCTGCGCGGTGGCGCGTTCCTTGGCCTCGATTTCCTGCAGGCGAACATCCATGCGTGCGGCCACGTCGGCGGGCACGCCCAGTGCCTTGAGTCGCTGCGCGATGGCCTTGGCGACCAGTGCCGGCGACAGGTCGGCCTTGGCGCGCAGCAGCCAGTCCCCGGCCGGCTTGCGGTGGCTCCATTCGCCGCCCGCACCGTCGGTGTGGTGGTATTTGCCGAACACGGCCGGGCGCGCATCGGCGCGATAGTGGTAAAGCTCGTCCTTCAGTTGCTGTTCGATGAGCGGGCGCTTCTCCTCGACCACCAGCACTTCGCGCAGCCCGTGCGCGAAAGCGCGCACGCTGTCGGGCTCGAGCGGCCACACCACGCTGACCTTGTGGACGCGGATGCCGAGCGCGCGGCAGGTTGCATCATCGAGGCCGAGGTCGAGCAGGGCCTGGCGCGTGTCGCTGTAGGCCTTGCCGCTGGCGATGATGCCGAGGCGGTCATCGGGGCCTTCGACCACGTTGCGGTTCAGGCGGTTGGCTCGCACATAGGCGAGCGCCGCCGGCCACTTGAACTCCATCATGCGCGCCTCGGCCGCGAGCGGATCGTCGGGCCAGCGGATGTGCAGGCCGCCCTCGGGCATGGCGAAGTCTTCCGGCAGGAGAATGCGCACGCGGTCCGGGTCCGCAATCACCGAGGCGCCCGACTCCACCACCTCCTGCACGGTCTTCATGCCGGCCCAGAGGCCGCTGAAGCGGCTCATCGCGAACGCGTGCACGCCCAGGTCCAGGATGTCCTGCACATTCGACGGGAAGAACACCGGCAGGCCGCACGCGATGAGGGTGTGGTCGCTCTGGTGCGCCAGCGTGCTGCTCTTGGATACGTGGTCGTCGCCGGCCAGCGCGATCACGCCGCCCAGGCGCGAAGTGCCGGCCAGGTTGGCATGCTTGAGCGCATCGCCGCTGCGGTCGACGCCGGGACCCTTGCCATACCAGATGCCGAACACGCCGTCGTACTTCTTGCTGGCCGCGTCGAAGTCGAGTTGCTGCGAGCCCCATACGGCGGTAACGCCGAGTTCCTCGTTGACGCCGGGCTTGAACACGACATGGTTGTCGGCCAGGATCTTCTTGGCTTGCCACATGGCCTGGTCATAGTTGCCGAGCGGCGATCCGCGGTAGCCGGAGATGAACGCCGCGGTGTTGTGGCCGGCCAGCGCGTCGCGCCGGCGCTGCATCAGCGGCAGGCGCACCAGGGCCTGCACGCCGCTCATGTAGGCGCGGCCGGATTCCAGTGCGTACTTGTCGTCGATCGACACGGCCTCCATGGCTTTCCGGGCGGCGTCGGGGAGGATTGGAGCGTTCATGGGACGGATTTCGCCTGTGTGTGGGTGGGGTAGGGGCGGCCAGCGTCTGCCGGTGACCCGGATATCGTTGATGTCGTCGCGGATCCGGCTAGGCCGGGAACGGGATGCTCAAGGTCCGGCCAAGGCCGGCCAGTTCGCGTGTGATGGCTTCGGGCAGGGCGATGCCGTGCGCGCGGCCTTCACGTTCGAGCTGGTCGCCCCGGTGGCCGGGAAGTCTTGCCTCGCTGCCGCCGGCAGCGAGGTAGTTGCCGGTCCATTGCGCCATGTAGTCGGCGAACAGCGCCTGGCCGGCAAACGCCTCGGGACGGACCAGCCAGACAAAGCCGCCCTGGCGACCGACCGCGCCGCCGTTGCCGACGCTGTTGCGCGCGGGGTCAAGCGAACCTGCGGTGGCGGCCAGCGCACCGGCCAGGCACTCGACCATCATGGCGATGCCGATGCCCTTGTGGCCGCCGGTCGGCAGCAGCGACCCGGCCAGCGCGCGCTGCGCATCGGTGGTCGGTTGGCCGTCGGCGTCCAGTGCCCAGCCTTGGGGAATGGGTTTGCCTTCACGCGCGGCGAGCAGGATATGGCCGCGCGCGGCGACGCTGCAGGCCACGTCGAACACGATCGGGGCCTGGCCCGGCAACGGGCAGCCGAAGGCGATCGGGTTGTGCCCGATGGCGGGGCGGGCAAAGCCCTCCATGCCTAGCACGGGCGGCGTGCGCTGTCCGACGATGCAGAACGCGCCAGCTTCGGCCGCGAGCAGTGCGTGGATGCCCAGTGCGCCCAGGTGGCCGCACGACTGCACGGCAACCAGTACGCTGGCACTCGATTCCAGCGCTGCGAGGCCCAGCCGCACGGCATGCGGCCCGGCGACCTGGCCCATGGCCCCATCGGCATCCAGCACGATGCCGCCGGGGAAAGTCCGGTGCGACATGGCGGCGCGCGGGTTGAAGTCACCGGCGCGCAGGCGCTCGACATAGGACGGCACGCGCGTCATGCCATGCGTCTTGTAGCCGCGCAGTTCGCTGCGCACCAGCGCGGTGGCGGCCTCGACGGCATGCGCAGGCGCCACGCCGCACGATTCGAATACAGCAGAAGTCCAGCGCTCCAGGCTTTGGGCGCTCCATCGCGTGGTCATGAAGATTTCTCCCGTACGATCATCAGGCGCTCGGTGAACGGCGCGGCGTAGACCGACTGGTAATAGAGTGGCTGGTCGCGCAGCGTGTAGCCGCGCATTTCCATGATGAAGGCAGGCGCCTCGGCGTCGAGCCCCAGCTCGCGCGCGGCGATTGCCGGTGCCGGACCGAAGCGGATCCACTGGTCCACGCGCAGCGTCGGCAGCGACAGCCGCTGGCCGATCAGCTCGCGCAGGTTCTTCTCCAGCGCCTCGCGGTCCAGGCCGCCCAGTTGCGCGAAGTCCTCCTCGCGCAGCCAGAATTCGCTGTACAGGTCGAAGCGGCCGCCGACATTGATCACGCGCTCGATGCGCACGTAGCCGTCGCCTTCGAGGAACTCCGACCACGGGCCCTTGCGCTTGATGCGCTTGACCGAACGCGCGTGGACGTAGGACGGCAGTTCGTTGCCGTCTTCATCGCGAAAGCGCAGGTAGCGGACATCGGCGGGCGCCACGCGCGTGCCGGACACGAAGGTGCCGCGCCCCTGCTCGCGCGTGATCAGTCCCGAGTGCGTCAAACGGATCAGCGCCTTCTGAATGGTCCCGACGCTCACGCCATGGATCGCGGCGAGCTCGCCTTCGGACGGCAGGCGGTCGCCTTCGCGCAGGGCGCCGGATTCGATGGAGCGGATGATCGCGTCGGAGACGCTGTTGAGTTTGGTCATGGTTGCTCAGAGGCTCAGTGCGAATCGACTGATCGCGGTCTCCCGGATATCGAGCACCTCGCTGGTCAGCCGCGTGCCCGATGCGACGTCCATCGCATAGGCATAGAGCTGATCGCCGAGGTCCGAAATCTTCTCGCCGTGCTGCAGGATCCCGCTGACGTCGAAGTCAATGTTGTCGGCCATGGTGTGCAGCGTATTGACGTTGCCGCACACCTTGACGGTCGGTGCCACCATGCTGCCGATCGGATTGCCCACTCCGGTGCCGAAGAAGGTGAGCTGGCACCCGCCGGCAGCAAGCGCAGTCAGATTTTCCACTGCCGCGGCCGGGGCGTCCATGAAGTGCAGGCCCTTCTTCTGCGGCGCCTCGCCGTAGCGCAGCACGCCGACGAGCGGGCTGTTGCCGGCCTTGGCCATGGCGCCGAGCGCCTTCTCCTCGACCGTGGTCAGGCCGCCGCGCTTGTTGTCAGGCGAGGGCTGGTCCTCGCGCATGTCGACGCCGCGCGAAATGGCCAGGTTTTCCATGTTGCGCACGGCGGTGACGAAATCCTCGCGCACGCGTGCGTTGGCGGCCCGCTCCGCAAACAGGTGATCGGCGCCGATGAATTCGGAGGTCTCGGAGATGATCACCGTGCCGCCCTCGGCGATCACGAGGTCGGCCATGCGCCCGATCACCGGGTTGCAGCTCAGGCCCGAGGTGGTATCCGATCCGCCGCATTCCACGCCGATCACCAGCGACGACACGGGGCAGGGCACGCGGCGCGCGCGCGACGCCCGGAGCGAAAGCTGCGCGGCCTTGCGCGTGCCTTCGGCAATGCAATCGACCGTGCCGTTGGGCTGCAGGTGCACGCGCTCGACGGGTTTGCCGGCGGCCTGGATGCGGCGCGCGACTTCTTCGGTGGACGACGGCTCCAGCCCGACCAGCAGCACCGACGCGATATTGGGGTTGCGGCCCAGGCCTGCCAGCGATTCGAAGGCGAAATCCAGATCGGCGCCGAACTGTCCGCGCACGAACAGCGTGGTCACGGGAATGCAGCCGCCCACGGTGCGCGCGATGGCGCGCGTGACCGGGTTGCAGTTATCCATGACCGAGACCACGGCGACCCAGTTGCGTACGCCGACCGCGCCGTTCTCGCGCGGGTATCCGAGAAAGGTGGTTGTCATCTGTCTTAGCCCTTGTGCAGGTCGCCGCGCGCGCGCGCCGACTCGATGTTGTGAACATGCATGTGTTCGCCGGCACGGATCGCGTGGCTGGCGCGGCCGATGACCTGGCCGTACTTGAGGATTTCCTGGCCCGCCGAGGTGTCGGCCACGCATACCTTGTGGCCGAACGGGACGTCCTGCAGCAGGACCAGCTTTCCCGACCGCTCGCCTTCCAGGGCGCAGGCGTCACCGGCATGGCCGGCGTCCAGCAGGGTGGCCACGTTGTCGGCCGGGTTGAGTACGATGGCTCGAGGCATTGATCAACTCCTGTATAGGTGTTGAGATGCAATGTAGAGAATCGCTGCGGGCTTAGTCAAGGATTAACACGCTTACCCCCGAGAAAACCACTATTCTTACGTAGAAGTCCTATATAGAAGTTGTTGACATCGACAGTGCGCGTGTCTATCGTCATAGCAACGGGGCCGCCGGGGTGCGGCACCGGATTCCAACAACCGAGGACAGGCATGAAGGTGGCATCACACCTGGAGAAAATTGCGAAGCTGCAGGGGTTGCGCGGGCGCCTGGATCCGCTCCAGGATTTCGAGCTGTGGTTCTGGGCGGGCATGACGGCGGGAACCCATGCGGTCAATGCAGCACTGCACCAGGCCGGGATCACGCTCGACGACGATATGTTTCCGACGCAGCCCGGGGTCTATCTGGTGCCGCAGCCGGACGGCAGCCTGAAGGCGGCGTTCCGGCCGCTTGGCGACGTGCTGCACGTCGGCCGTCCGAAGGTGGAGGCGCCGGTGCCCGCGGACATTGCCGCGATGATGGAAGACATGGAGCGCATCGAGCACTACCGCGACCCGTGCCTGCGCGAAGGCCTGGTGCCGACGCAGGCGATCGCGCAGAACTGCGAAGCGGCGCTGCAACGGTGCCTGCGCGTGCTGGCACAGCGCATGGAAGGAGGCGCGCGTGGACATTGAAGGACACATGGCGATTGCACGCCGCATCGAGGCATCGATGCATAAGTGCGGGCCAACCGATCACGAGATGACGATCGAGGCCGCGATGCTGGCCGGCACGCACTGGCTGAATGTGCTGCTGCACAAGCTCGGCACCACGCCGCCGCAGCAGGACGTGTTCCACAGCTACCTGCTGACGGTCAATGAATTCCGGCGACTCGCGGTGGCGGCGGAAAAGCCGCTTGCGGCGCTTGCCGCGATCGAGGACAGCCGCGCGCCGTACGTGCGCGGCAATCACGCCGGCGGCGAAGCCGCGGCCGAACGCGCGCTGACGCTGCTTTCGCTGATCCGGGCGACGGCGCTTGGCGCCACGTGAGCCGGCGGCGCGTGAACCGCAAACAGATCAAGAGACAAGTACAGAGTCAGACAAGGAGCCAACAGTGAAGGCAGTCCGCGTAGTACCAGGCCCGGAGGGCGGCAAGGTTGAAGTGCAGGATATTCCCGTGCCTGTCGCGGCGGCGGGCCAGGTGCTGGTGAGGGTCCGCGCATCGGGCCTGAACCGGGGGGAAATCAACCAGGCGAAGGAGCTGCGCAGCGGCAACACCATCACCACCGGCGTCGAGTTCGCCGGCGAGGTGGCCGAAGTCGGCGAAGGCGTGCACGGCTGGCGCAAGGGCGACCGCGTCATGGGTCATGGCCGCGGCTGCCAGGCCGAGTATGTAGTGGCCGACCCGATGGCGCTGATCGCCGTGCCGGACGGCATGTCGTGGATCGACGCGGCGGCCTTCCCCAATGTCTTCATCACCGCGCACGACGCGCTGGTGGTCAACGGGCAGCTCAAGGCCGGCGAGTCGGTGCTGATCAATGGCGCTTCGGGCGGCGTGGCGATGGCCGCGATCCAGATTGCTTCGCTGATGGGCGCGAAGCCGGTCATCGCCGCGTCGCGTTCGGCTGCCAAGCTGGACAAGCTCACCCAGTACGGCGTGGATGTCGGCATCGATGCGTCGAAAGACGACCAGGTCGAGGCGGTCATGGCGGCGACCGGCAACAAGGGTGTCGACATCATCATCGACACCGTGGGCGGCCCGGTGTTCGAGGCCAACATGAAGAGCCTTGCCGTCAAGGGTCGCCTGGTGAACATCGCACGGCTCGGTTCGGCCACGGCCCAGATCGACCTGTCGATGCTGTGGCTCAAGCGCCTGCAGCTGATCGGCGTGACCTTCCGCACGCGTACCGAGCAAGAGCGGCTCGAGTGCATCCAGGCCTGCGCGCGCGACATGCTGCCGTTCCTGCGCGCCGGCCAGGTACGGCTGCCGATCGACCGTACCTTTGCCATGACCGACATCGGCGCGGCCCACGAATACATGAAGCAGGACCAGCACGTCGGCAAGATCGTGCTGCTGGTCGACTGAAGCCATCGACACAAGAGGAGACATGATGACCATCGAAATCAAGCCGTTGACCGGCTCCGTGGGCGCCGCCGTCACCGGCGTCAACCTGAACGACCCGATCAATGACGCCACCTTCCAGGTTCTGCACCAGGCCTTCCTGGAGTACGGCATGCTGGTCTTTCGCGGCCAGTTCCTGCAGCCGGCGGCACAGGTGGCGTTCGCGCGCCTGTGGGGCACGCCGGTCCAGGGCAACCCGCTGCTGAAGGGCCTGGCGGAATTCCCGGAACTGTTCCAGGTCACCAAGATCCCGAAAGAGACCGCCTCCACCGAGGCCTGGCACTCCGACTCGATCTACACCGAGGTGCCGCCGAAGATCTCCATCCTGTCGGCGGTGACGATCCCGGTCGGCGGCGACACCATGTGGTGCAACCAGTACGCCTCGTACGAGCGGCTGTCGCCCACGATGCAACGCCTGATCGAAGGGCTGCGCGCGCGCTTCACGGGCGCCCGCCTGGCAAAAATGACGGGCTCGGACAAGGTGCCTTCGGCCGTGCATCCGATCGTGCGCACGCACCCGGAGACTGGGCGCAAGGCACTCTATGTCGGCCATCCGGACACGGCGCAGTGCATTGAAGGCATGACCGAGGCGGAAAGCCGCCCGCTGCTCGACTTCCTGTACGAGCACTCGGTCACCCCGGACAACGTCTACCGCCACATGTGGCAGGAGGGTGACGTGGTCATGTGGGACAACCGCAATACCATGCACTACGCGGTGCATGACTACGGCAATGCCGAGCGCGTGCTCAACCGCGTGACGCTCGAAGGCGACGTGCCCCGCTGAGCGGCACCCATACCGGCACCGCCCTGGCCGCCATTGGCCAGTGGCGTTGCCCGGCGCACTGCGTCCCGCGCGGGACGGCGCGGTCCACAGGAGAGTGAGAAATGCAGATAGGGATCCCGACTGAGACCCGGGAGGGGGAGGCGCGCGTCGCCGCCACGCCCGAGACGGTCAAGAAGTACGTCGCACAAGGCCACAAGGTCGTGGTGCAGGCGGGTGCCGGCGTACGGGCCAGCCAGCCGGATGCGGCCTATGAGGCCGCGGGCGCACGCATCGGCAGCGCGGCCGACGCCCTTGGCGCGCAACTGGTGCTGAAGGTGCGCGCGCCCGAGATCACCGAGCTGGCGCACATGAAGCCGGGCGCGGTGCTGGTGGGCATGCTCAATCCGTTCGATGCTGAGAACAAGGCGCGCATGTCCGCCGCCGGCATCACGGCCTTCGCGCTCGAAGCCGCGCCGCGCACCACGCGCGCGCAGAGCATGGACGTGCTCTCTTCGCAGGCCAATATCGCCGGCTACAAGGCCGTGCTGGTCGCGGCCCATCACTATCAGCGCTTCATGCCGATGCTGATGACCGCCGCCGGCACCGTGAAGGCCGCGCGCGTGCTGATCCTCGGCGCCGGCGTGGCCGGCCTGCAGGCGATCGCCACGGCC